>NZ_JBNDIG010000010.1:0-311004 GCF_050434285.1 Ensifer sp. KUDG1 | reverse complement strand
GACAACGGGATCAACACGATCAGAACCAGCCAGCTCAGCGTGATCCCGAGCGACAAACCAAATCCAGGCAAAACACTCGGCTGGCGAAATCGCCACCGGTTCCCATTGCGTCGCTCCGTCACCTTTCGGTCACCTCTTGGCCCCGCAGCCGCGAGCGGCTGCGCTATCCCCTCATCCAAACCGATCTTCAAACCGCCGGTTGGCCGGCTTGTTTGAGCGCCGGTATCTTTCGGCGCCAAACTACCAATTTCATGGGCTCCAACAACGCAAATTTTTGACGCTTCGGCGGCCGTAAGAGAAACTGATTTCGCTTCTAACCGCGTCAATAGAAACACTCTGCTCCCAAGATTGTTCCATGCCTGACATCTAAAATGATGGTGCGTGAACGAGGCGACTGAAAAGTTATGCTATAGAATTTATAGATATTGAATGTTCCTTGCTTACGCGCTGCATTTCGCTCTTCCATAATCGAGCCATGAACCGGGCGCGGCAGAATGCGCGGCCGTCACTTTGAAACATTCTCGTAAGCGGTTGATGTCATGGCAACAACGCTCATCATTCCCGGGTTGCTCGGATCGAACAGCGGCCATTGGCAGCGCCATTGGCTGAATGACAATCCGCACGCCGTCCTCGTCGAACAGGACGACTGGGACCGACCAAGGCTCGATCTCTGGCGCGACAGGCTCGAACACGAAATCTTCCGGCATGGTACCGTTGACCTCGTGGCACACAGCCTCGGCTGTCTTCTGGTCGCCAATCTGGTGCGGCGCCCGCTCGCCCGGCAGGTGCGCAGCGCCTTGCTCGTCGCACCGTGCGATCTCGGTCCGACCGATCGGCTTCATCCGGGCGCCATCGACTTCGGATCGATGCCGGACCTGCCGTTGCCTTTTTCGAGCCTTGTCGTTGGAAGCCTGAACGACCCCTATATGCCCTTCGACCGCCTGCGCCATTTTTCGACCCGCTGGGGCAGTCGCCTCATCGATCTCGGCCATGCCGGCCATATCAACATCGCCAGTGGCTATGGCCGCTGGTCGCATGGTTATGACCTGCTCAGGGTATTGAACGGCATTTCGCGCCGCGAGACCACTCGCGGCCAACCGGGCGAGTTTTCGGAGCGGTTGCCCTTGCCAAACGGCGTGGCCTGACCGCCCCAGAGTGTGACGCCGAAGACCGCTTCGAGCGGCCTTGCCACACGGGGCCCTTGATGTCCGCGCCGTTTCACGCTCTAATAGCGCACAAAGTTTATAGAGTATACCGTCTAGGGATGCGCATGTGCCAAGGTGCCAGGCCAGCCGGGATAGGACATACGGGCTCGACCATCGATGCGGCGGACGATATCTTCACGCGACCCTGCGGGTGGTTGCCGATAGCCTTACAATTCGGTCGGTGTCTGCGTTGAGGACCGAAACAGCCATGCATTTCAAACTTTGCCGGCGAGGCCGGCCATAGGAGAGTGCACATGACTGTCCATGGATTGTTTGCCAAGACGTCTCCGACGGAAGGGGCCCCCAGGGGCAAGCCGCATATCGCCATCGTCGGCCGCGGTTTTTCCGGCGTGATGATGGCTATCGCCCTGATGAAGTCCGTGCGGGCCGCCTTTCACGTCCATCTCTTCGACCCGCAACCGACGATCAGTGGCGGCCAGGTGTTGGCCACCGCCCAGAGCGGTGAAATCCTCAACAGTCGTGTTCGTGATCTTTCAGTGGCCGCCGGTCAGCCGGAAGACTTCAACGACTGGCTCTCGGCCAATGCCGAGTTTCGCGCCGCCGTGCCGGCGGCCATTCCCGGGTTCCAGCAGATCTTCGTGCCGAAGAGCATCTTCAGCGATTATGTCTATCAGCGCTTCTCCGAGGCGCTGACGCGCCGGCCGGATATTTCGATGCAGCTCTCCTGTCAGGCGGTGCTTGGTCTACGCAAGCAGGCCAATGGGCGCTTTCTGGTGATGCAGGAGAACGCGACGGTGGAATGCGATGCCGTCGTGCTGGCGACCGGATTTGGTCTGCGTCGCGGTGAGATGGAAGTCGCTGAAGAGGAAAAGCCGTTGGTACGCGCGCGCCGTCTCGTCGTGCCGCGCCACACGGTGCTGCTCGGCAGTGGGGTTCGGGTGGTCGACCGCCTGCTGCAGCTTCGCGACAACGGCTTTGCCGGCGAAGTCACCATCCTCTCCCGCCATGGCTTCCTGCCGCAGCCGCATACCCGCCTCTCGGCAGCGCCGACCTTTCCCGTCGAGCCGATGCCGACGCGGCTCGGCGAGATCGTTCGTTTCGTCCGGCAGGCCTGTGCGGAGGCCGAGGCGGCAGGGCTCGGCTGGCAGGCGGCCATGAACGGCCTGCGCCGCCGGGCGCGGTCGCTGTGGCAGGCGCTGCCCGAGGAAGAGAAACACCGCTTCAACAGGCACCTTCGCTCGATCTACGACAGCCACCGCAACCGCCTGCCGGCACCCCTCTACCTGCGTCTTCGGCAGGAGTTAGCGAGCGAGCGGACCGTGCTGCGCAAGGGCTGGGCCGGCCGGCGCCGTCCGGAAGGACTGATGGTGCGCTTTGCTGGTGAAAGCGAGGAGACGCTGATGTCAGCCGATCAGGTGATCGATTGTCGCTGCTCGGCGCCAGATCTTCAGGCGCCGTTGATGCAGAGCCTTTTTTCCGGCGGCCTTGCCGAGCCCGACGAACTTGATCTCGGCATTGCCGTCAGCCCGGCGGGCGAAGTGCTTGCCGGCGGAGATCCGACGCCCGATCTCTACGCCATCGGGCCGCTCGGCGTTGGCAGCCTGCCGGATATCGATCTCGTGCCGGAGATCGTCACGCAGACCTATGCCGCGGCGCGATTGATCGCCACCCGGAACCGGGTCACTCTGAAGACCGGCTGACGCTTGCCGCTTACCGCCGCGTTGCCCAGGGTACGAGCCAGCGCTCGATCAGGCGTGCCGCCAGTTCGAACAGGAAGGCGACGGCAGCGATGACGACGATGCCGGCGATCACCACGTCGGTCACGAGGAACTGGGCTGCGGACTGGATCATGAAACCGAGGCCGCGGGTTGCGGCGACAAGTTCGGCCGCCACCAGCGTCGACCAGCCGGCGCCGAGCGCGATGCGGGTTCCCGTGAGGATCGAGGGCAGGGCGCTCGGCACGATGACGTGGCGCAGCACCTGCAGCCGCGACGCGCCGAAGGATCGCGCCGCGTTGACGTGATCGGCCGATGCGGAACGGACGCCCGTTGCCGTAGAAAGGATGACCGGCGGAAGCATGGCCAGGGCAATCACCGCGATCTTTGATGCCTCGCCGATGCCGAGCCAGATGATCACCAGGGGCAGATAAGCAAGCGGCGGCAGCGGCCGCAGGAACTCGACGATCGGATCGAGAATGCCCTTGCCGATACGGCTCGCTCCGATGGCAAGGCCGGCGGGAACGCCGACGACGAGAGCGACAGCAAGCGCGCCGAAGATCCGCAGCAGGCTGGCGCCGACGTGCTCAGCGAGCGTCGCATCGACAAAGCCGGTGACGGCGAGGCTCCGCAGTGCTTGGTAGACGGCGACCGGTGACGGCAGGAACAGTGGCGAGACGAGGGTATAGCTGGAGGCAAGGCTCCAGAGGAAAAGCAGTGTGGTGATCGTCGCGAGCGAAATCCAGACAAGCGGCAACGGCGGTCGCTCGGCGCTCTGTTCCTGTTGCTCATCCACGTGGCGCGCCGCCGGCATGATCGGCGGCAGGCCTTCAGCCGAGATGCTCATGCGGCAATTCCTTCTTCTTCGGCATGGATGAGCACGGTCAATTCGTCCTGCAGGTGGCGAAAAGCGGCTGAGCTGCGGATTTCCGAAAGCGGCGTCCCGGCGAGGTGATCGCGGCCGAAGGTCGTGAAGATTTCGCTGGTGATCCGGCCGGGGTTGGGGGCAAGCACGATGACCCGCGTTGCGAGCAGCAGCGCCTCCTCTATACTGTGGGTGATCAGGAGGGCACCGACGCGGTTCTGTCGCCAGATGTCGAGAAGAAAGCCCTGCATGCGGCTTCGGGTCAGGGCATCGAGCGCGCCGAGCGGCTCGTCCATCAACAGAAACTTCGGGCTGGAGGCAAGTGCGCGGGCAATGCCGACACGTTGTCGCATGCCGCCCGACAGTTCCCAGACATGCCGCTCGGCTGCATCGCCGAGCCCCACCTGGTCGAGAAGAGTTCGCGCCCGCTCGAGCCGATCCACCTTGGAAAAACCGCGCAGGCGCAGGGGAAAGGCGACATTGTCGAGGGCCGTCAGCCACGGATAAAGGGCATCGTCCTGAAACACGACGGCGCGCTCTGCGCCGGGGCCGGTGACCGGCGCGCCGTCGAGCCGAATACGCCCGCCGCCCGGTTTCACGAAGCCCGCCGCCAGATTGAGAAGGCTGGTCTTGCCGGAACCGGAGCGTCCGATGACGACGACGAATTCGTCGTGGCCGATCGACAGATCGATTGACGCAAGCACCGGCGTGTTGCGGCCGGCATCGGCTCCATATCGCAATGTGACATTCTCAAGCGAGAGGACGGACATGCTGTTCTCCTGGCATACTGCCGTGTGCCCGCCCGAAGATTTCATCCGGGCGGGCAGCAATTGAGTGAACGTCAGAACGAGAGCTTTGCCGCTTCCTGCGCCCAGCGGGCGGAAACGTAAGGCGCGTAGTCGGGAAGGACTGCCGGGATCTTGCCCTGTTCGAGCAGGAAGGCCGAGGTCTGGGCGATCGCCTTGACTGTCGCGCCGCCGAGGAGATCGGCACTCGCCTGTTCTTCGAGCGACGGGAAGTAATAGCCCTTGAGCAGGTTCGGCACCTCCTCAGGCTTTGCGCCGGTGAGCCGTGCGATCTTCTCGGCCTGAGGCGAGCCTGCGCTCCAGGCTTCCGGCTTGGCGCGGTAATCGGCATAGGCGTCGCCGGTCACCTTGACGAATCCGGTGACGATTTCAGGATGTTCATCGGCAAACTTTTTGCTGACGATCCAGGCGTCGAAGGTCGGTCCGCCCCATTTCGCGACGTCGCTCGATGTCGCAAGCACGGTTGCGGTCTTCTTGATTTCGGAGAGAACCGGATCCCAGACATAGGCGCCGTCGATATCACCGCGCTGCCAGGCGGCCGCGATCTCCGGCGGCCTGAGGTTGAGGATCTCGACCGACTTCGGATCGACATTCCAGTGTTTCAACGCCGTGAGCAGGCTGTAATGCGCCGTCGAGACGAAAGGTGTTGCGATCTTCTTGCCGGCAAGCTCTTCCGGCTTGTCGATGCCCTTGACCGCCAGTGCCTCGGCGTCACTGATCAGGCCGACGACAAAGATGGTTTCGAGCGGGATCTGGCGGCTTGCGGCGGCGGCAAGCGGCGAGGATCCGACATAGCCGATGTCGATCGACCCGGACGCAAGGGCCGCAATGACATCGGCGCCACCGTCGAACTTCTGCCAGGTGATCTTGGCGCCGGTCACCTTCTCATAGGTTCCGTCTGCCTGCGGCACGCGCGATGGTTCGACGATCGGCTGGTAGCCGATGGTAAGCGTCGTTTCGTTTGCATGGGCCGGAAGGGAAAACTGGCTTGCGGCCAAGAGGGCGACACTGGCGGCAAGAAGGGTGCGTCTGCGGATCGTCATCGTATGCTCCTCAACGGGTTGCGGCTTCCTCGGGAAGTCCTGATGCTATGTTGATTAAAAGCATGGATTTTATATAGATAAATTATTCCGCTTTTTGCTGCTTTGCAGAGAGTGCTTTCCAAAATCGAAATCTCTGGCGGCGCTCTGTGCCATGCAGGAAAGCAGCGTCAGAACTGCACGCCGCCGTAGCGGCCGTTGTGGTAGACGATCGGTTCGCCTGTCCCGGCCGTAATCGCCACCACTCGGCCGAGGATGATCGCATGGCTATGGCGCTCGATGATCTCCTCGACCTCGCAATCGATGGCGGCGAGCGCGCCGGCAAGCGCCGATGCGCCGCTGGCAAGCCGGATCCATTCGGCGCCATCGTAGCGGGCCGGACCCTTGGCGCCGTCGACACCGGAGAAGCGCTCGGCGACCCTCTGCTGCTCGCGCGACAGAAGGTTGACGCAGAAATGCCGGTAGCGCTCGATGACCGGCCAGGTGGAGGACGTGCGGTTGATGTTGACGATCATGGTCGGCGGATCGACGGCGAGTGCTGTGGCGGAGGTCACGGTAGCGCCGGTGCGCTCCTCACCTATCCCCGCGGTGATGACGGAGACGCCACCTGAGAAGTTGCGCATGGCCGCCTTCAGCGCCGGCGTGGTGATCGACCCGTAGCCATTGGCGGTCGGAACGATGGCATCGAATGCGGGAGAAGCGGCAAGCGCGATGGTCATGGCCAAATCCTCGAAAAATTTAAATCTAATTCCCGATCGCTGACAGCTGATCCGGGAAAAATTTTTCCTCATATCAAGGATGATCGTCCGAATTCTTATTGTCAATAAATTTTATAGAGTTTATGCTTTTTGCCAATCGAGGGGCCTTCTGGGCTGCCTCCGAAAGGAACCTGTGAGGAGGCCTACGCGAATGGGAATTGTGTCCAACGAAATCCCCGAGAAGATCCCGGAAAAGATCAATGTGCTCTGGTTCCTGCCGACCCACGGCGACAGTCGCTACCTCGGAACCACGCGTGGCGGGCGAAACGTTGATCTCAACTATCTCAAGCAGGTCGCGCAGGCCGCCGATACGCTCGGCTATTATGGGGTGCTCATCCCGACGGGGCGGAGCTGCGAGGACAGCTGGGTGGTAGCCTCGGCGCTGGCACCGCTCACCGAAAAGCTGCGGTTCCTGATCGCGGTTCGGCCTGGCCTGCTCTCGCCGACGCTCGCGGCCCGCATGACGGCGACGCTGGACCGTCTCTCGGGCGGGCGGCTGCTGATCAACGTCGTAACCGGCGGCGATCCGATCGAAAACAAGGGCGACGGCATTCATCTGGCGCATGGTGAACGCTACGAGGTGACCGAGGAATTCCTGAACATCTACAAGGCGGTGCTTCGCGGAGAAGAAGTCGATTTCAAGGGAAATCACTTCGACATCGAAGGCGGCAAGCTCCTGTTCCCTTGCGCGCAACAGCCCCACCCGCCGCTCTATTTCGGCGGCTCCTCCGGCAAGGGGCAGGAGGTGGCAGCGCGCACGATCGACAAGTACCTGACCTGGGGCGAGCCGGTCGAGGACGTCGCCAAGAAGATCGCCGAAGTTCGCGCCCTGGCCGATGCCGAGGGCAGGGCGGTCACGTTCGGTATCCGTCTTCATGTCATCGTTCGCGAGACCGCAAAGGAAGCCTGGCAGGCGGCCGACGAACTGATACAATATGTGGACGACGAAACGATTGCCGCCGCACAGAAGGTGTTCGAGCGCATGGATTCGGTTGGTCAGAGCCGCATGAGCCGCCTGCATGGCGGCCGGCGCGACAAGCTTGAAATCGCTCCCAATCTCTGGGCCGGCGTGGGCCTGGTGCGCGGAGGGGCAGGCACGGCGCTCGTCGGCGATCCCGATCAAGTCAAAGCGCGCATGGAAGAATACCGACAAGTCGGCATCGACAGCTTCATCCTGTCCGGTTACCCGCATCTCGAAGAGGCCTATCGCTTCGGCGAACTGGTACTGCCGCATCTGCCGCTGGCCCACGCCATCCCGGCGCGCGAGACGTCGATCAACACCGGGCCGTTCGGCGAAACCATCGCCGGCGATCATCGTCCGAAGCTGAAGGTCTCCCAGTCGTGACAGCTGTGCGGCGAACGGTCATTGCCATCGTCGGCGGCGGCTTCACCGGCGCGGTGGTCGCGGCAAATCTTGCGCGCAATGCCGCCAGCGACGGCGCAGCCATCGTGGTCTTCGAACCGCGAGACTGTCTGGGTGCCGGACTTGCCTACGACACCGGCAATCCCGCCCATCGCACCAATGTGCCCGCTGCCCGCATGAGCCTCGTTCCCGATGATCCCGATGACTTTCTGAACTGGCTGGAGGCCAATGGCGAGCCGCGCGGTGACCCGGAGGCGAGGGCAGCCGACGGCCATCTCTATGTGCGGCGGGCGGTGTTCGGGCGGTATGTCGGCGCGTTCGTCGCGCCGTTCGTGCGGAGCGGCAAGGTCGTGCACCGGCGCGAGCGCATCGCTCGTATCGAGCGGCGTGGAACGCGCTGGAAGCTGACCTCCGATTCCGGGACGGACCTTTTGGCCGATATCGTCGTGATCGCCACGACGCATCCTTCGCCTTGTGCGCCGAAGAGCATTGCGCAGGCGCTCGAAGGCCATCCGCGTTTCGTCACTGATACCACCGTTGCGGGCTCTCTTGCCTGCCTTCGTCCCGATGATGACGTTCTGGTGCTTGGAAACGGCCTGACGGCGGCGGATGTGATTGCGTCGCTGAGGCTCGCCGACCACCGCGGCTCGATCGTCGCCCTGTCGCGCCGCGGCCTTCGCTCGCGCGGCCATGCGGGAAAAGCGCAGGAACCCTTCGGCGATTTCGTCAGCAACCCGGCGCGAACCGCGCTCGAGCTTCTTCGACGCGTGCGTCTGGCAGTACGGCAGGCTGCTTTGTCCGGGCTCAGCTGGCATGCGGTTTTCGACGCGCTGCGTAGCCAAGGCGGGCAAGTCTGGCGGGCGCTGCCGGTGGCGGAGCGCCGCCTGCTGGTGAAGCGCCTGCGGCCCTTCTGGGACGCGCACCGGTTCCGCGTGGCGCCGCAGATCGACGACGCGATCCGGCAGGCAGCCGAGATGGGACAATTGCGCATCCTCGGCGCTTCGATCGAAGGCGTCGAACGCTATGGCCAGGTCATCGCTGTCGACATCCGTCACCGGCAGACGCGTGCCCATGAGCGCCTGTTGTTCGATGCCTGCGTCGTGACCACCGGGCCGGCGCACACGGGCATTCTTTCAAGCCAGGAATGGCTCGCGGATCTGGCGTCGAAGGGCTGGCTGCGCCTAGACAGTGTCGGGCTTGGGCTCGCCTGCGATGAGGCGAGCCGGGCGATCGGTGCGAGCGGCGTGGCCGAGAGGTCGCTGATCGTTGCCGGCCCGCTGGCGCGCGGCACCTTCGGCGAACTCATGGGCCTGCCGCAGGTCAACGATCACGCGATCTTTGTTGCCGACGAGATCGCCGAGATGCTGGCGAGGGCGGACAGGGGCGCCACCCGCCGGAGGGCGGCGTCATCCGTTCGGCAGCGAGCGGTCACGGCCATCGACGGCGCCATCAGGCGTTGAAGCCGGAGCCTCGCCGTCGAGCCGGCGGGACCAATCTTCTACTGCCCGCGTCCGCAGGCGCTTGGCGGCATAGTCCCGCCAATTTGGCGGCAGGATGGCGAGATCGGCGATTGCGGACAGGGCCTCGCGGTTGAGCGTATCGACGTAAAGATAGTGCCACAGCCGGGCGACCGTCCATTCGGGATGGCGCCGCTCGACGCGTTGCATCCGGTCGTCGGGCGAAACCATGCCCGTTTCGATGACCCGGTAGTACCATCCGGTGCGGCCGGTCTGCTGGACGCGGCGGGCCATGTCCGGCAGATCGAAGCGGCGGTTCAGCTTCCAGCACGGCTGCCGGCCCTGGCTCACCTCGAGAAGGGCTTCGCCGAGGCGGAACCGGTCGCCGATCGCGACATCGCTTTCGGTCAGCCCCAAGGCCGAGATGTTCTCGCCGAACGCGCCCGGTTGCTGCAGCCGCGCAACGCTTCCGATCTCGTCAACCCATGTCTGATAATGGTCGCGCGGGTAATGGTGCACGGCCTTGTCCGGGCCGCCGTGCCTCTTCAGATCGCCCTGATGGTCGCCGGCAAAGCCGGTTGTGCCGAGATGCACCGGGCCGAGAGCCGGGCGTTTGTCGATGCCGCTTAGGGTTCCGCGGTCGTCGATCGGCGAGAGGCTGCCGATGAGCAGGGCGTCGAGCGCGATCGGGGCCGGCTCAACCATCGAAGTTCTCCAGCCATTCGCCGATCACCGAAGCGGCCGCTGCCTCGAGATGAGGCCCGAGACGTCGGGCATCGGCGCGCAGGATCGGAACGCAGAGCCCGGCGGCCGCCAGTTCGCAGGCGTGACCGACGAGCCAGCGTTCGAACGCCGCGCCGGCTTGCGCCTCTGGGTGAAACTGGAGGGCGAGCACCGTCTTGCCGCGCGCAAAGCCTTGTTGGGTGATCAGCGGTGTCGAAGCCAGAAGTTCAGTGCCGGCGGGCAGGTCGTAGGTATCGCCGTGCCAATGCAGGACGGAAACGTCGGCCAGATGGCGGAGGGGGGAGGCCTGGCCTGCGGCGGTCAGGCTCAACGGCGAAAATCCGATCTCCTTCAGGCCGGAAGGGTAGACGCGGGCACCGAGCGCACGGGCGATCAGCTGGGCGCCGAGGCAGATGCCGAGCGTCGGCCGGTCGCCGGCAAGACGCGCCTGAAGCATGGCGATTTCCCCTGCGATGAAGGGGTAGGCCTCGTCTTCATAGACGCCGATCGGGCCGCCGAGCACGATGACGAGATCGGGCTTCAACGGATCGAAAGAGAGGTAATTTTCGTCGCCGACATCGCGATACTCGATTTCGAAACCCGCCGCTCGCAGCGGTCCGGCAAAGCTGCCGAGATCTTCGAAATGCACGTGCCTGAGGGCGAGCGCCTTTCTGGTCGTCATCGTCTGTTCTCCATGCTCAGAGGTTCTAGCCGGCACGCGTGTCGGGGACGCAGCCTTCGCTGGTGCAGCCGGCGGAGGTGGCGGCCGCCGTGGCAAAATCGGGGATCGGCGCGGAAAGGAGTGTGGCAAGACGCGCGCCGATGGCCATGTCATCTTCGATGCCGAAACGATGGTGTTCGATGTGACCGTCTCGTCCGATGATGATGGCCGTCGGCGTGCCGCGCATGCCGTAGAGTTCCATCGTTTTCGGTATCGGTCCCTGGTCGGAAGGCTGGTCGACGGCGATCGGGAAGGTCAGGCGATATTCATGAATGAAGGCCTTCAGCGCTTCCGGTGTCATGACCGCGTGATGCTCGAATACCGAATGCAGGCCGAG
Organism: Ensifer sp. KUDG1; assembly: GCF_050434285.1. Classification (NCBI taxonomy): domain Bacteria; kingdom Pseudomonadati; phylum Pseudomonadota; class Alphaproteobacteria; order Hyphomicrobiales; family Rhizobiaceae; genus Ensifer; species Ensifer sp. KUDG1. The sequence continues at coordinate 300,053 of NZ_JBNDIG010000010.1, read as the reverse complement.
GACCTGAAGATCGGTGTCCCGAAAAATGCTCTGGACGCGTTGCGTTTGCGGCAGTCCGTGCGAAACGCAAGCCGGGCACAGCATCTGAAACGCATGAAGGAAAACGACCCGGCCGCGAAGCTGCGCAAGGCTTGGACGTTCCTGTGTGTTGAACCAGGTCGAAACGGCGAGTTCCGGAGCCGTGATCCTGCGATTGCTGTTCATTGTTCTCATCTCCAAGGGGGCCGGGCGAAGGCTCGCCGCCCGGCCACTGCAGTGTGTGCGGGTCAGGCGGCTTCGCGGACGAGCTTCACGCCGGGGAAATCGACGGGAACGGCAAGCGCGACGTTGATGTAGTTGGTGAACAGGTTGAGCGCGACACGGGCGACGATCTCGACCACGTCTTCGTCATCGTAGCCGGCCTCGCGCAGGGAGCGCACATCTGCGTCGGACACTTGTCCGCGCGCATCGACGAGCTTCTGCGCAAAGGCGAGGGCCGCGGCCGTCTTCGGATCGGCAGACTTGCCGCGTTGCGCGGCCGTCATCTCCTCGGCAGTCGCGCCCGCCTTGCGGCCAAGAGCCGTGTGGGCCGCCAGGCAATAGTGGCAATCGTTGCGATCCGCGACGGCAACGGCGATCTGCTCGCCGAGCTTGGCGCCGAGGCGACCGTTGCCGAGTGCACCGAAGGAGCCCCACATGCTGGCAAGGGCCGCCGGCGAATTGGCGACGGCGCGGAACATGTTGGGTGCGACCCCGAAGGCGGAGCGGATTTCGCCAAGCAGTTCGGCGCTGGGACCGGTTGCCGAAACGGGGTCGACTAGATTAATTCTGCTCATGGTTTTCTCTTTCTGTTTGCTGGAGGGAGAAAATTGCCGGTCCGCCGATGGCAGTCGTCGGACCGGCGCCGACATCATCGTCTGTCCGCTTGCGACGCAGGAAACAGCGCTCGCGAATTCCGATGGTGAAGCTTGTTGAAAAGGCGCCGGGGATGCTCGATGACGCCTTCAGGACCGCCGGATTTTGCGCCGCCGGCTGGATTGTTTCGCATGATCAGACCGTCTCGCGATTGAAGAGACGCCAGGCGGCCCGTTGCGCCTCGGGTTCCGCCGTTTCGTATTCGCCGCAATCGACGCGCAGTTCCGCCGCTCCGAACGCAGCATCGACGAATGCGCAGTGATGCGGCGCTTTCGGATCGTCGTAGACATGCGGCCGGAAGTATCGACAGTTGACACACATGCGCTGTTCCGGAATGGCGCCAGCCGTCTGCAGGCCGCGGATGATCTTGACGAGATGCATGAGCAGGTCCTGCTGCTCCAGCCTCGAAAGCGAAGCGATGGCATCCTCCGTTGCGGAGGCGAGACGGCCCGCCTGTCGGACCGCGTCCTCGCCGGCCGGAGTGGTGGCAACCGAAAGCGCGCGTGCGTCGCTCGGATCTGCGCGCTTTTCGACCAGCCCCTTGCGCAGAAGTGCGTTGATGGAGTCCGTCGTCGTCGGCTGGCTGACGCCGAGATAGCCGGCAATCTGCTTCACCCGCATTCCGCTGCGACCACGGGCGACGAGGAAGGTCAGGATCTGCAATTGCGTGGGATTGAGGCCGATCGCGTCCGCGGTCGACCAGGCCTCCGTGCGCATGGCCGTCGCCACGCGGGATAGCCCGTCGCCGATGCGGTCGACCAGGGCCGGTGTCGTGTCAGGTTCCTTGCTCATGAGGTGATTAATATAGGAATCCTATCTATTGTCAACGCCGATAAAAAGCGACGCGAATTTGACGCGCATCAAAGTGGAGGGGGCGTCTCAGGCTTAATCCTCTTCTCGAACAACCCGAACACGGGCTGGTCGCTCAAATGGAGAAGACGATGTTGAATGCAATCAAGAGCGGATTTGGTATCGCGATCGCGGCAATGCTGGTCGCCGCGCCGGCAGCCGCCGCGGACTTCGAAGTGCACATGCTGAACAAGGGCAAGGACGGCGCGATGGTTTTCGAGCCGGCTTCGCTGAAGGTTGCGCCCGGCGACACGGTCACCTTCATTCCGACCGACAAGGGACATAACGTCGAAACCATCAAGGGCATGATCCCCGATGGCGCCGAGGCCTTCAAAAGCAAGATCAATGAAAACTACAAGGTGACCTTCACGGCACCGGGCGTCTACGGCGTCAAGTGCACGCCGCACTACGGCATGGGCATGGTGGGCGTCGTGCAGGTCGGCGATGCGCCGGCAAACCTGGAAGCGGTCAAGGGAGCGAAGAACCCGAAGAAGGCGCAGGAACGCCTGGACGCGGCCCTCGCGGCGCTGGGCAACTAAGCGACTTCTAGCGCTTCGGAGCGGGGTGGGGACAGGCCGCTCCTGGCGTCTGCGCACTGGGTGAGGCGCGGGCGCCATCATGCGGAACCAATGCGAAGCATTCGCGTTGGTTCCGCATGGATCAGATCACCGCCGAATTGTTCCCACCGTCGCAGATCCCCTATACGGTCATTTTTGCGCGCATCCTCGGAGCGCTGCTGATGGGCGCGGTCATCGGCTTCGAGCGCGAAGTCAAGGCACGCCCGGCCGGCCTCAAGACCCATATGCTCGTCTGCCTCGCAGCCTGCACTTTCGGCATCCTCTCGATCGAAAGCGTCCGCCTCGGCGGCTTCTTCGACGAACGCGTCCGCATCGACCCGCTGCGCGTGGTGGAGGCGGTAACCGCAGGCGTCGCGTTTCTTGCAGCCGGAACCATCGTCCTGTCTCGCGGCGAGGTCCAGGGCCTGACGACCGGCGCGAGCCTCTGGCTCGCAGGCGCGATCGGCATCTCCGTCGGCTTTGGCCATTGGATCGTCGCCGGCCTTGCGGTCGGCTCCGCCTTCGCCGTTCTTACCATCATCGGCCATTTCGAGGGCAAGGCCATGCGGCACGAAATGCCCGACGTGGAACCGGAGGGCGAAGGAACTGCTGCGTCCGGCAAGAGACGTCCGAAGCGATAGGTCCGCTGACCCACCACACGCGTGCTTTCCCACAGTTTTCGATGCTGCTGCCAGCCGCTTTCGTCCTCGATCGCGTTCGAGGTCGCCGCTTGGTCGTTTTCGCGGGATGGAGGCCAGGTTTTCAACCGAAGGGTTTCTCATGTTCAAACCATTCGTTTTCGCCGGCATCCTGTGGCTTGGTTCCGCAGTGCTCGGTCACGCCAAAGACGCGGTCGGCTTTCGGGAGGCCGATATTTACAAGGACAGCGCTCGACCACTCCACGTTGCGCTCTGGTATTCCACTCAAGACCGCGCGGCAGCCACTACCGTTGGCGACAACCGGGCCCTCGAGGGTATCCAGGCTATCAGAAATGCGGCGACCACCAAGGGAGAGCGCCCGTTGGTCGTGCTCTCCCACGGTTACGGCGGCAGCTGGCGCAATCTGAATTGGCTGGCGGGCAGGTTGGTCGAGCAAGGTTATGTCGTCGCTGCCCCGGATCACCCGGGCACCACCACGTTCGACAGGGCCGCGAAGCAGGCGGCGGAGTTGTGGGAGCGCCCACGCGACCTCAGCCGGGTCATCGATGCCCTGATTGCCGATCCGGCGCTTGCCGGGGACATCGATGAAAGCCGGATTGCGGCCATTGGCCATTCGCTTGGGGGATGGACCGTGAGTGCACTGGCGGGGGCGGCATTCGACGGGGATCGCTTCAGGCGTGATTGCGAGACAAATGCCAGTCCGCGCGCCTGCAGCCTCAGCGCAGAGCTTGGCCTCGATCGGCCCGAGCTCGAAAAAGACCTGAGGGACCCTCGGCTCGATGCCTTTGTGTCGCTCGATCTGGGACTGGCTCGGGGCTTTGATCCCGACAGCCTGGCGCGGGTTCGTCTTCCATCACTGGTCATTGCCGCCGGCACCGATATCGGTGACATGCCGGCCAGGCTCGAATCCGGTTATCTCGCCGAGCGCTTGCCGAAAAATGCGTCCACCTATGTCGAAATCCCCGATGCGATACATTTCAGCTTCATGCAGACTTGCAAGCCGGGCGCTGCGGCGTTGATCGAGGCGGAGACGCCCGGGGACGGTATCGTCTGCAAGGACGGCGGGGTTCGTGGACGCGACGAGATCCATCGGGAACTCGCTTTTCTCATCATCGGTTTTCTGGCGGAGGCCCTTCCGGCCGGTCCATGAGGCCTCCGACTGACTCTAAAGCCGAATTCTCCTGGCGGTATTCACGCGGCGTCATGCCGGTCACCCGCAGAAATTCGCGGTTGAAGTTGGACTTCGTCTGGAAGCCCGACTCCATCATCGCTGCCGTGATCGACAGGTCGGTTTCGTTCAACAGACGCATGGCTTCTCGAACACGGTACTCGTTGACGACCTGCGACACGTTTCGCGACGAGGTCCGATTAATGGCAACGGAGATTTGCCGGGCGGGTATCGCCAATTTGCGTGACAACCGTCGCAAGGTCAGATTCGGGTCACGAAACAGCCTTCTTTCGCTCATTGCCGTGTCGAGCGCTTCGAGGATGCGGCGGTGGTCGCCTGTCGGTACGCCCTCGCTTGCGAGAGCCGGCATCTTGTTTGCCGCATTCGGAAGGCTTACGTCGTTGTCAGGCACGCTCCGGCCCATGACGGCGATCGCGAAGGCGACAAGCGGGAGCGTCAACATGTGAGCCGCACCAACGATCGAGGCGGCGTGGCTTCCGCGATAGAACTCGAAGTCTGCAGCTATCACCAGGTCGATTATCCCTGATGTCAGCAACAGACCGGCAACGGCAAACGCGGCGCTGCGAGCACCGCGAGCCTCCGCCAGCCGGGCGTTTTCGAAGTTGCCTTCGGACGCATACGACTGGTGAGCAAGCAACGCCGCGTAGGTGAAGTAGAGGAGGGCAAGGATCAGGTCGATCGGAGTCTGCCAATACTGCCACAGTGCCGAAAGGATCAATATCGCTGCAGGTGCGAGAAGGTGGGGCCAGTATCGTTGTCGATGGGAGCCTCTGAGTTCTGAAAAACAGAACCATGCAATGGGTGGAAGCAGAGCCGCGACCACGGGCTGAAGGAACCGCACCCATTGCAGATCCGCAGTCCAGCGCAAGCCGACCGTTACGACCAGAAGGATGCATGCGGCGATGAACACCGTGGCCGGCCGAAGAATTCGGCCACGTTGGAAGAGCGCACGCATGAGCAGAATGGTCAGCAGAAGCGCGACGACGAACGGCAGCGGGATCGAAGGTATCATGTGGTCGTCGCGTTCATGTTGGGCGCTGAAATGAAGGCTCGATATGGACACGTCCAGAATGGTGACGCAACGCCGTTCCGCACAGAAAGGTTGCATCCGGCTGGCGCCCGCGGCCTCGCGCCGCTATCGTGTCTTGAGGGACGATGCCGTCCATTTCTGGTCCGGTGGACGCCGGCTGCGTCGTATTGCATGGCGAGGAAATCTGTTCGGTAATCCCGATCGAAACGGCTAAGCTCGGAAGCGGGCTGTTTCCAAGGAAGGTTCGATGGACGCTACCGGTTCCCTTGCTGCCAAGTTGTTGTCGGAGACCCTGATGTTCGACCAGACGTCGCTGGCCGCATTGGAAGCCTTGGCTGCCAATTCCGATCGCGGCATCGTGCGGCGCGGTGAGGTTCTGGTCCGCCAGGGCGAGCCATCGGACCGGTTTTTTGTGGTCCTCTCCGGCCGCTTCACCGTGCACCGGGATGACGTCTCCGAACCGGTTGCCGAAATAGGGCAGGGCGAACTCGTTGGCGAGGTCGGCTTCTTCGCCGGCCTGCCGCGCATGGCCACGGTCGTTGCAGTTCGCGATTCCATTGTCCTTTCAATCTGCGACCACCAGTTCGAAAAGGCGGCGCGCACCCTGCCGAGCTTGCGCCAGTCGGTGACGACGTTTCTGGCGCGACGGTTCGCCAAGCAAGCGCCGGCTTCGCCGCATGCCAAGGGTGCTTGCCGGATAAGGACGCTCGCAGTTGTTGCAGCCGGAAGCAGCCGGGTTTCTCCCCGCTTCATCGACCTGTTGCGCAAGGCTTTCGCCGGGTCCACGCGCACCGCCTTCCTGGCGAGGGCCGACATCGAGGAGCGCTTTCCCGGCATTCCGGTCGATGATCAGCCGGTGCTGGACTGGCTCAACCAATTGGAGGCCAAGGTCGGAGGCATCGTCTACATCGCCGACGAGGAGCCGAGCGACTGGACGCGTGTCTGTATTCGCCAGGCCGATGGCGCCCTGTTGGTCGGTGAGGCGTCCGGCTTTGAAAAACGCAACCCGTCGGAGCAACTCGCACTGTCCGTGCATTCGCCATCGAGTGTGCGGCTGGTTCTGGTCCACGGCAGGCGCGCCCCAACGGTCACCGGCACCAGCGCCTGGCTGAACGAGCGCCCCGGCATCCGGCAGCATCACCATGTGGCGCTCGAAGACGGAGAGGATGTCGAGCGCCTGGCCCGCTTCATTTCCGGGGAGGCAACGGGCTTCGTCGCCGCCGGCGGAGGCTCGCTCGGATGCGCGCATCTCGGCGTACACAAGGCTTTCGTCGAGGCCGGCGCGTCCTTCGACTATCTGGGAGGCACCAGTTCGGGCGCGGCGATGATGGCGGGCTTTGCCCGCGGCATGAACGCTGACGAGATCAATCGCGGGACGCACGAGATCTTCGTCCGTAGCCGCGCGTTTCGTCGACTGACCGTGCCGCAATATGCGCTGCTGGATCACAAGGTGCTCGACCGCACGCTGCAGGCCGAATATGGCGACGTACTCATCGAGGATCTTTGGCTGCCCTTTTTCGCGCTGTCGACCAATCTCAGCACCGGGCAGGCGCATGTTCATCGCCGCGGAAAGCTGTGGCAGGCCGTCAGAGCGTCGGGCTCAATCCCCGGCATCCTGCCGCCCTTCTTCACGGCCGACGGGGACATGCTGGTCGACGGGGCAATCATGAACAATCTGCCGCTGGAGCAGATGAAGGAGTTGAAGACGGGCCCCAACGTCGTCGTAAGCCTGGGCGGGGGCGGTCCTGGAAAACAGCACATCGACTATGACAGCATACCCGGGGCGTCCGAATTGACCGTCCGGCTGCTGAATCCTTTCGGCCGCTCGGGCTTGCCGAAGATCCCCAACCTGATCCAGGTCATTGCCGCAAGCATGCTGGCGCATCGGCCGCAGGAGATTGCGCTTGGTGAAAGGGACATCCTGATTTCGCCACCGGTGTCGGCCGCGATCAGCTTTATGGATTGGAGCCGGCACTCCGAACTGTTCGCCGAAGCCTATCAATGGGCAAGGTCATGGATTGATGAGCGTATCGGCGAGAACGACCCGCGAATGGAGGCCATTTTTGACCTGCCGCCCCACTCCGGCTCGCTGGAAACATATGGCGGGGCAACGGGGCGTTCCGCGCTCTAGGATCCGCCACATATCTGCGGCGCGAACTTTTCCGAGGGCGCGCAGTCGGCTTGAATGCGCGTGGACTTTCGACTGATATTCGCCCCTGTTAAGTTGTCACCGTCCTCTTGCGGTTGTAGTATTTTAGGATAGCCTTGTGTCGGGAGGGCCGGCGGCGGCTCTCTCGGTTTGCTGTGAAAAGACCAATAAATAGAGGGTCATCGGAGAAACAGCGGCTCGCATTCAAAAATGTTTCGTCCCCGAACCGCACTCCGTTCGGGTTCCCTTGGGTGTAACTGCGGGACGTTCCTGGCCATGCGATGCGCGGAAAACGTGTGCCGCCTCGTCACAGAGCGCCCAATAGCTTGAAGTGGATCGATGTGATGTCTGACAACAAGAATGCCGGCGCACCTCCGAGTGCGCAGGACCTCAGAATGCAGATGCTCCAGCGCGAAATGGACGAGATGGACAAGGAGCGGCGGCTGAAATCCATCGAAGAGCAAAAGCACGCCGATTTTGCCGCGGATTTTCTCAAGAAACACGTGACGGAGGAGGAAATCGCCATCGTCCGCCGGCTGGTCACGAACGCCGTGAAAGCCGGCAAGTTCGAAGCGATGGTCTACAGCTTCCCGTCCGAGCTTTGCACAGACAGCGGCCGCGCCATCAACAGCGGCGACCGGGATTGGCCGAACACGCTGCAGGGTAAGGCAAAGGAGTTCTTCGATCGCTATCAGGCCTTCGGCAAGCCGAATGGCTACAAGTTGAAGGCGATGATCATCAACTTCCCCGGTGGCGTTCCCGGTGACGTCGGGTTCTTTCTGAACTGGGCGCCTGAAAAAGTCTGAGGGCGACGGTCCTACGTGGATCGTGTGGTCGGGCCGCCGGCCGGTTCCCGATCGAAAGCGTTCAAAAGCCCGCACCTTTGGTGCGGGCTTTTCAGTTTTACAGAACGTCCGGAACGGTCCTGCGCACGTGGTCGTCCGCGGCAAAGTCATCCGGTCGTTTCTGGCGCTTGCCGAGGTCGGGCTCTGTGAATTTCACGCGCTCGTATGGAATGGACGAGAGAATGTGCGAGATGCAGTTGATGCGGGCTCGCTTCTTGTCATCCGACGGCACGATCCACCAGGGCGCAAATTCGGTGTCCGTCATGCGGATCATCTCGTTGTAGGCGCGGGTATAGTCCCACCAGCGGCGATAGGATTCGACGTCCATCGGGCTGAGTTTCCATTGGCGCAGCGGATCGGCAATGCGCTGCCGGAAGCGCTTTTCCTGTTCCTTCTCGCTGACGTCGAGGAAGTATTTGAGCAGGATGATGCCGCTTTCGACCATGGCCGCTTCGAAACGTGGCGCGAGCTCGAGGAAGCGCCGGGCGCTGTCGTCCGAGCAGAAGCCCATGACGCGTTCGACGCCGGGACGGTTGTACCAGGAGCGGTCGAAGATCACGATCTCGCCGGCGGCCGGCAGGTGCTGGATATAGCGCTGCATGTAGATCTGCGACTTCTCGCGGTCGGTCGGCGCCGGCAGCGCGGTGACGCGGAAGACGCGCGGGCTGACACGCTCGGTCAGCCGCTTGATCACGCCGCCCTTGCCGGCCGCATCGCGGCCCTCGAAGACGATCACGATGCGCGCGCCGGTTTTCTTCACCCAGGCCTGCAGATGGGCGGTCTCCTGCTGCAGCCGGGCGAGCTCCTTGGCATAGCCCTCGGACGACGATTCTTCCGAAGTCGTTGCGTCCGCGGCTATTTCGCTGTCGCTCTTGTCTTTGCCCTTCTTCTTCTTGCCGTCATGCTTGCCCATTCTTCCCTCCCGTTTGGACATGGTCATCTGGCTTGATTTCGACGGAGCCGGCCGGCTGGTCGGCGTTCCGCCCGTATTTGGCCTCGTAGGCGTCGAGCGCATCCTCCATCCCCTCGAAGATCATGCCCGGGCCGATCTTCTCGACGACTCCGGACCGCTCGAGCAGGGCGCGCGCATCGGTGTGCAGCTCGGCAAGGCCGAGCGTGATGCCGCGGCTCTTCAGGTCGTCCTGCAACTCGCCAAGCATATCCGCGGCGGTGCTGTCGATTTGCGGGATGGCGCTCGCGTCGATCACCAGCCAGCGGGCGGGCCGGGGCAGGCTCTCGGCGATCGCTTCCAGCCGCTCGCGGACGTAGTCGGCGTTGTAGAAAAGCAGGCTGTCCTGCACCATGCAGGCGCCGAATCCCGGGACCGGGCGTGCTTCGGTCATGCGATGCAGCTTGTAAAAACCGTCGCGCCCCGGGATGCGGCCCAGCATGGCGTCGTGCGGATACATGGTTTGCAGGATGAGGTAGACCAGCGTCGCGGCAATGGCGATCACCACGCCGTTGAGCACGCCGAGGCCGATCGGTCCCCAGAGGGCAATCAGTGCGAAGATGAACTCGATGCGGTTGACGCTCCAGATCCGTCGGAGACCGTCGATGTCGATCAGGCTGAGCGCGGTCGCCGCCAGAATTGCGCCGAGTGCGGCGACCGGCAGGATGCGCAGGACGTTGCCGAGAAAGAGCAGCACCGCCATCAGGGTTGCCGCCGCAACGAGGCTTGCGATCTGCGACCGTCCGCCAACGGCGAAGTTCACGGCCGTGCGTGAATCAGAGGCGGTCACCGGAAACGTCCCGAACAGGCCGGCCGCGATGTTGGCGGCGCCAAAGCCACTCAGTTCGCGGTTCGGATCGACGCGGTAGCCGCCGAGTGCGGCAAAGCTGCGCGCCGCGATGACGCCGGAGCCGAAACTGACGAGGAAGATCGCGGCCCCCCCTGTCAGCAGGGCGTCGATCGGCAGACCCTCGAGACGGGGTAGGAGGAAGGACGGCAAGCCGTCGGGAATGTTGCCGACGACCGTCATGCCGCGCCCTTCGAAATCGAAGAGATAGGATAACAACACGGCAACGAAGACGACGATGACGGGACCTGGAACGGGCGAGCGATAGATCCGGGCGACCTGAAGCAGCGCAAAACACGCCAAGGCAAACACCAGGGTGGGCCAATGGATGGAGCCGGCTTGTCTCAGAAGTTCGAGAATGGGGCTGATCAACCCCTCGGATTCGATCTGCACGCCGGTGACGCGCTTGATCTGTCCGACCAGGATCGAAAGCGAAATGCCGGCAAAAAAGCCCGTGAGGATCGGGCGTGACAGAAAGGTCGCGAGCACGCCGAGACGAACGAGGCGGGCAATCAGACAGAGGATGCCGACGATGAGGGCAAGCAGGGCGGCGGCCGTTACGCGGTCGGCGTCGCCGGAGGATGAGGCGAAGACCGTGGTCAGCACCGCCGCCAGCACCGTCATCGTCGCCGCGTCCGGTCCGACGATCAGTTGCCGCGACGGACCGAAGAGGGCGTAGGCGACGAGCGGCGTGATGCTCGCATAAAGGCCCGTCTCGGGTGGCAGTCCGGCGATGGCCGGATAGGCGATCGCACTCGGCAGTCCGACCGCGGCAATAGCGACGCCGGCGGAGATGTCGTTGCGCAGCCAGCTTCCCTGATACCCCTTAAGGTTGTCCAGAAGCGGCAAGCGAGGCAGGTTCAGCATGCTGACGATCCCCGGGGGCGTTGCTCTCTCAAAGTGCTCTAAACGCTATAATTCTGGCCACGCGAGAAGCGCAAACAATGCACTCTACCATTGCGTACATTAGGGATGCAAAACTTTCCTTTCATCGGCTTCGACAAAAAGAGTAAAAGTTGCAGACAATTAGAGAGGCCGCCTGCCGGATCGACCCGGCGACTGCCGCGGCGGGATTTCCGCCCTCAGGTCACCGGCTGCGTCCAGTGAGGGCACCGCCTCCGGCTTTCGGTCGATCAATACTTCTGCGGGCAAGAGCGGGCGCCGCCGGCCTGCCTTCGGCTCAACCCCTCTGGCCTTGCACGCGATCGTGAAGCCCGTTTCAACCGGGCTTCACGGCGTCAATAATAAGGGGAGACGCATACCTGCCTCGGGCCGTAATAGGGCTGGAAAGTGTCGTCATAGGCCCTGTAGGACCGGTAGCGGGCATAACACCAGCGCGTGTGCGCACTGCCTCCATAATAGGTTTGGCGGTAGTAGCGCGGCGCATAGTAACGCGGGGCATCGTAAGTCGGGCCGTAATAGCCTTCGTCATAATAGCCCGGACCATAGTAGCGTGGCTGCGCCAGCAGCCCGCCGATGATCGCGCCGGTCGCCAGTCCGCCGAGCGCCCAGGCCCAGTCATCGCCACCGTCGTGGTGATGCCCGTGATAATAGCCGCCGCCGTGATAGCCGCCGCCGTAGTGCCTGTATTGAACCGGTTGGACTTGAGATGCCTCCACCCCCGCCGTAACGGCTGGGGGAAATGCCATGGCGGGCGGGATACACGTGGCCACCGCCGCCAGCGACAAGGCAAAGATTGCTAGCCTCTTCATTGGCTTCACCTTCTTTCCACCCCGCGCCTGATTATAGCGCGGAACCGGCCCGATGGCACTTCGTTTTGAAAGGCGCTCCCGTTGCCCGCCTTGGGCTCGCGTCTACTTGACGACGGTTATGTTCAGCACGCCCTCTTCGATCTTTCCGTCCTCATAAGGGGAGCGAATGACGAGCCGGTCGCGGCCGGTATAGCCGGGGTTCGGCGTATAGTAGGCGACGACGCCGTTCACCTTGGTCGTCGCGCATTTCGACTGCTTGCCGTCCAGTTTCGGATAGACCGGTTCGTGGACGATTTCGAGGCGGCCATGCTTGGGCTTTTCGGCAATCGTCATCGCAGGATAGTCGATCTGGCCGCAATCGTCGTCGATGTGCCAGTTCTTGGCCACAAGCGTCTTCACCCCGCTGCGCGCGGTGATCGACAGCGTCTGCTGCCGGGAACTCTCGGAGGTCGTCGTGCAGGCCGATAACGTGATCGTGGCCGCAGTCAATAGCAGATATCTGACGGTTTTCACTGGGATCCTGAGGTTTCTTTGAGTTCGGCTTTAAGTTTCGTGAGGCGAGAGCGGTCTCTAATCATCGAGATGTGCACCCCGGCCCCACGCGTTCTACGTGTACGATCATGCATATCTTCGTGCCGCGAGATAGAGGGGCGCCTAAGCCTTTGAAAGATGCCGCCAGCCTTTTCGAGAGAATCTAAGCGGCGTCGGCCATTACTGAATTTCCTGCATGTGACTGATGGATCGATCCGGGATTCACTCAAGAGACGGGCGACCCTATGTTGTCGCGAAAGGAGCATCGATCATGAAGCAATCGTCACGGCGTATCCTGAAAGACCACGTCGCGAGCCTTCCGCCCCTGCATGCGGCCGCCGCCCGCGGCGATATCGATGTGGTGGACGGATTGCTGGCGGCCGGAGAGGACGTCTTCAAGCTCGATCCCCTGATGGGTGCGTCCGTCCTTCATTTCGCCGCACAAAGCGGCAGCGCCGAAATCATTCAATTGCTTCTCGATCACGGCGCCCTCATCAACCTGCAAAGCCACAGCCACGGCATGACACCGTTGATGGTCGCCGTCTGGCATCGCCGTCCAGCCGTTGCGTGCGTGCTGCTGGAACACGCCGACATCGATCCGTCCGTAAGATCGCGCCTCGGCGCCACGGCCGAAGAGATGCTCGGCGATGCGACGCCGCAGGATGCGGAACTGCGTGACATCTTCGATGACTTCAGGACCCGCGCCGAAAGGCGTCGCCGATGGCAACCTCTCATCGCCGCCCTTGGCGACCGGGCCTTGTCACCGGCTGAAAAGGAGCAGCGGGTGGTGGAACTGCTCGAAGCGGGCGCCGATCCGAATGTCGTCGCGCCCAACTACGATATCGAAAACCCTGGCCACACGCCGCTGATGATCGCTGCGCGCGATGGGCTGGCGGAGGCGGTTGGTGCGCTTCTGGAAGCGGGTGCCGACATGACGCTCGTGGACCACTTCATGCACGCTCACCCGGCGCACAAAGCGGCCTATATGGGCAGGTCCGATGTCATGAGGGCGCTGGTGGCGCATCCGCGCTTCGCCGAGATCGCGGATATCCAGGGGCCCTTCAACGGTTATACGGCGCTGCACGATGCGGTGTGGATGGGGCATGCCGATACCGTTGCCATCCTGATCGACGCCGGCGTGTCTCTCGCGCCACGCGGCCATGACGGCCAGACCGCGGCCGAAATGGCGCATGCCTTTGGTTTCGAGACGGTTGGCGCGATGCTGGACGAGGCTTCGCGACGCCGCACCGTGACGGATCAGTTGGGGACCAAGGTCATTTCACGCGCTCTTGCCTGATAGCGCGTGACGACGGCGACAAACGCCGTCGCGGTTTTGTCTTGCCGCCTGCCTTTCAAATCTGTCTGGCAAACCGGATGAGGGCCTCGCTCACGATATCGGGGCGTTCCTGCGGCAGCCAATGGCCACTGCCGGGCACGATGATGTTCTCCTTGAGCTGTGGGACGAGTTGCTGCATCGCATCGACGATATCCCGCATCCCGGGGATGGCGAGGCCCGTATCGCGCTCGCCGGTCATGAACAGGGCGGGAATGCCGACCTTTACGCCGGCGAAGGCAGCCTGCAGCTGCCAATTGCGATCGAGGTTTCGATAATAGTTCAACCCGCCGCGAAAACCGGTCGTGGCGAAGGCGCTGATATAGACGTCGAGGTCAGCAGCGGTCAGCCAACCCGGCATGCTGTCGGGCAGGGCCCCAAGCAGTCCACGCCGGCGCGATACCATGCCGAACGGATTGGGCGTCTGGTCTCCGGGCTGTCGCGGCCCGGCGTCGCCGGAAGCGGCAAAGAGGATCTTTCGCAGCGTCTGGCCGACGTCACGCTCCAGTTCCGCCTCGGCGACGCCGGGCTCCTGAAAATAGAGCGTGTACAACTCGGCCTCGTCGGTCCGCGGGAAGATCCGGGTCGGCGGAACGGGCGGCTGGCCCATCATCGGCACGCTCAAGGCGACGACGCCGTGGAAACGGTCGGGCCGTATCTGTGCCGCCTGCCAGGCAACCGTCGCGCCCCAGTCGTTGCCGACGAGGATGGCCACCGGCACATCAAGGGCGTCCAGCAGAGCGATCAGATCGCCGACGATGTTAAACAAGCTGTATTCGTCGACCGAGGACGGGCATTCCGTGAGGCCGTAGCCACGCAAGTCAGGCGCGATTGCCCGAAAGCCCGCCTCTGCAAGTGCCGTTACCTGGTGTCGCCAGGCATGCGAGGTCTCCGGGAAGCCGTGGCAGAGCAGGACGGCCGGGCCCTTTCCCTGCTCGATAAAGCCCATGCGGATGGTTCGGGTCTGGATTGTCCGGGCCTGCATTTTCGTTCCTTCTCGACACTCTGATACTGTAATTGTATAAGTTACGGAAACGGATGGCGTCAAGGGTGCGTAACTTGCGATGTTACGCTATGGGGTATGGAATGAAGCAAGATAGCCGGTTGGCGCGGATGATCCATGTGCTCATACACATGGCATTGCTCGGGGGAAGGGAGACGTCGGAGACCATCGCCAAGATGCTGAACACCAATCCGGTGGTCGTTCGCCGGACGATGGGGGCGTTGAAGCGCAAGGGCGTCGTCGGTTCCGAAGGCGGTCGGGGAGGGGGCTGGGCGCTGCTGGTGCCGCTTGAGGCGTTGACGGTGCTGGATGTGCAGCGGGCGCTTGATGACGGGCAGGTTCTGGCGGCCGGCGTGTCGGAGGACCATCCGAACTGCCCGGTCGAGCGCGCAGCAAACGCGGCGCTGGTGGACGCCTTCGAACAGGCGGAGCGGACCCTGCTGCGAGAGTTTGCCGAACTCAAGCTTTCGACGATTGCGGAGCGTGCGATGCAGGATGCCGCGGGACCTCGGCGGGCAACGCACCCGGATCATCAAGCCTGAAGGCGCCGCGCATGTGGTCGATGAACAGGCGAAGCGGCAGCATCGAACGATACTCGCGCGGATAATAGAGGTAGAGACCGGGAATGGGCAGGAGATAGTCCGTGAGAACGCTGGCCAGTCCTGTGCGGCGCAAGGCTTCGGGCGGGCCATCGCGGAACACGTAGCCGAGCCCCAGGCCGTCGGCGATCATCTGATAGAGCGCGGGCAGGTCGCTGACGATGAGCCCGCCGGAGACGTCGACCGTGTGGGGCTCGCCCGCATCATGAAACACCCAGGGCGCCAGCCGTCCGGAGCGGTGGAAGCGATAGCGGATACAATCATGGGACAGCAGGTCCGCGGGCGATTGCGGCTTGCCCCGGCGCTCGAAGTAATCGTGGCTGCCGTAGACGGCGAGCGGCAGCGGCTCGCCGAGTTTGATGGCGACCATGTCCTGCTCGATCCGGTCGCCCTGGCGGATGCCAGCATGATAGCCCGCCTCCATCAGGTCCACCATGGCGTCGGTCATGATCAGTTCCAGCTCGATCTCGGGCCATGCCTTGCGAAACGAGACGATGTGCGGCGCGAGCGCCATGGTGTAGGCGAACTCCGGCAGGGTGATCCGCAGGCTGCCGCGCGGGCTGCCGCCGACATCGCGCGCCTCCTGCACGGCGTTGGCCAACTGGTCGAAGGCGGGCAGCGCGCCTCTGCTCAGCGCCCGCCCGGCCTCCGTCATCAGCACCGATCGGGTGGTGCGCACGAACAGGGCCGTTCCCATCTGCTTTTCGAGGGACTTCAATTGATGGCTGATCGTCGAGGGCGTGACGCCCAGAGCCTCGGCGGCGCCCCGCATGCTGCCTGCTCGGGCGATGGCGTCAAACACTTCAAGCAGCGCAAGCGGAAGCCGCATTCCCGATTCTCCTTCGATCTCTGCTCTCTATAATTGAAAACTGGATGCCGCCTTCGCAAGCGAGAAGCGTCAGCGCGCACCTCAAGACGCAGTCCTTCCGGGCACGCGACCGCTTGGGGGAGAACCTTCTCTGGCAATACTGTTGAATGGCCTGCATCTCGGTGTGCGATCGGCTGCAATTTTCGCCAGCAAGGCATCTGCTAGACATAAGCGGAAAGCCGTGCCGAAATACGAAGCGCCGGACGTGTGTGCGAAAAACGCCTGCATGGAAATATCCGGGGTACTTCCGTCGCCAAATTTGCGAGGTAACCACGCATGGACTTCGTTTTGCCGAATGCAACCAGTCTCGGCCTCTTCGTCAGCGCAGCACTCGCGCTGCTCCTCATGCCGGGGCCGGCAGTGCTTTATCTCGTCGGCCGCTCGATCGAACAGGGCCGGACGGCCGGATTGGTTTCGATTGCCGGTATTCATGCCGCGACTGTGTTTCATGTACTGACAGCAGCACTCGGCCTCTCGGCGCTGCTCGCATCTTCTGCGCTCGCATTCGCCATCGTGAAATATGCCGGCGCTGCCTATCTGATCTGGATGGGCCTTCGCAAGCTTTTTGCGCCCGTGCCTGGCCTTGCGACCGGCGCATCGGCGCTCGCGCGTCATAGCAACTGGCGCCTGTTTCGCGATGGCTTCATCGTCAACCTTCTGAACCCGAAGACCGCCCTTTTCTTCCTCGCCTTCCTGCCCCAGTTCGTCGATGTGGCGCTCGGCCATGTGGCGGTTCAGATCTTCACCCTCGGCATATTGTTTACCGCGCTTGGGCTGATCACCGACACCAGCTATGCGATGGCGGCAGGGATTGCTGGAAGCTGGCTTCGCGGCAATCGCAGCTACCTGCGGTTCGAACGCTATTTCAGTGGATTTCTCTATATCGGGCTCGGCGTCACCGCGGCCCTGGCCGGCAACGGCAAGAAGTGAGCAAGGGAGAATAGCGTGATTTCCGAAGTCGACATGACACATCTGCGCCGCTGCGTCGCGCTTGCCGAGGAGGCGGTGGATGCCGGCGACCAGCCTTTTGGCTCGGTCCTGGTTTCGAGCGGCGGCGACGTTTTGTACGAGGGCCGAAACGAGGTTGCCGGCGGCGATCACACCCGGCATCCGGAATTCGCGATCGCCCGGTGGGCGGCAGAAAACATGACGCCGGCAGAGCGCGGCAGCGCCACGGTCTATACCTCGGGCGAGCATTGCCCCATGTGCGCCGCCGCACACGGATGGGTCGGCCTTGGCCGGATCGTTTATGCGACGTCGTCGGACCAACTCGTTGCATGGCTGGACCGACGCGGCCTTTCACGACCGCCCGTGAACGCCTTGCCGATCCAAGCGGTCATCCGCGACGCAGTGGTGGCGGGGCCGGTGCCCGAACTGGCAGACGATGTCTTTGCGCTGCACGAGCGCGCCCTCGATAGGGCTTCGGCCGCGCCGTAAGCGTTGCCGCGGTCGAAGCCCGGAAGCGCATCAACGGCCGTACATCCGGTAGATTTCGCCTGTGCCGCCACCTTCGACGCTGGCGACATAGGCGCCGATCAGGTCGTCCATCGCCACCGGGGCCATGCCCGGAAAGAGATGGCCGTAGTCGGCAAAGGAGTTGGCGACCATCGTCGGGCTGACGGCATTGATCCGCATGCTTCGCTTCAGCTCGATCGCGGCCGACAGGACGAAACTGTGCAACGCGCCGCTGATGACCGCCCCGCCGGTAACCCCGGGCCATGCCTCGTCGGCAAAGATGCCGCTGCTGAGCGTGAAGGATCCGCCATCGGAAAGATATCTTTGGCCGATCAGGACAAGATTGACCTGGCCGAAGAACTTCCCACGCATGTTTTCGAGCAGGACGGTCTCGGTCAGTTCCTCGAATTTGTCGAGGGCGCCGGATTCGGCGACGCAGATGCAGGCATCGATCCGCCCCGCGCTTCGGAACATCGCCTCGATACTCTCAGCCGAACGAATGTCGACCGAAACGTCACGCCCCTTGCGTCCTGCAGCAACGATTTCATGCCTGCGCTGCGCCAGCACATCACACAGCGGTCGACCAATCGTCCCGGACGCTCCGATAACCAAAATCCGCATTGCCATCTCCCTTGGCGTCGATGGAAGGGGTCGCTTGACCGCTTCCACTGTTTCCATTCGCTTGAAGGGAATATGGATGATGAACGGAATTCCGATAATATCCGGCGCACTGAACGTATTGTGTGATTTCATTCATGAGTGGCGGGACGATCTGCCGGATCGTCGGGCTCGTGGAGGCCAGGGTGAGCTTGTGGTCCGGCCGCTTTCGCCAAAACTGAGCCGGCGGGTCTGCGTGATCGTCCGGTAGGACAAGCGGTTTGATCTTGGTCTTCGCAAGATGTCGGCTGCGCTCAAATCACGATCGGCGCCAGAGCTGCCAATGAGCGAGCAGGACTAGGGGCGCGATGCGGACGACCGTCTCGTCAGTTGATGCTCGCGCCAGATCGTGAAGAGACCGGCGCCGACGACGATGAGCGCGCCGACGATCATGTTGTGGGTTATCGTCTCGCCGAAGAGCATGACGGCGAAGATCACGTTGAGGACCAACTGGAAATAGGTAACGGGCTGGACTTCGGCCGCTGGCAGCAGTCCGTAGGCTTTGATGAGGGAAAAGTGGCTGAGGGTGCCGCAGACGCAAAGCGCGGCAAGGGCAAACCAATCGGACGGCACCACCTCTGTCCAGTAGAACGGGCCAATCAGCGAAATCGCCACGGCGCCGACAACACCGGCATAAAACAGGCTCGTGACGGCCGAGTCTTCGTGACTGACGGCGCGGGTGGCGATGCTGTAGAGCGCGAAAAGCACGGATGCTGCGAGGGGCAGGAGCAGCGACATGTCGAAGTGTACGTTCACGGGATTGATGATCACCAGAACGCCGATCAGGCCGATCAGAATGGCCGCGCCGCGCCGCCATCCCACGGTCTCCCCGAGAAGCGGGATCGAGAGGATGGTGATGATCAGCGGCGTCGCCTGGAAGATCGACTGGCTCATGGCGAGCCCGGCGTGAACATAGGAAATGACGATGACGACGATTTCGGCGACGAGCAGCAAGCCTCGCACGACCTGCAGCCAAGGATGACGCGTCTGGGCGGTCTTGCGAAGTCCACCAGACGACGAGGCGGCGAAGGCGAACACGAAGAGCGCGAACGCCCAGAACCGGATCATCGTGATGAACAAGGCGGGGTAGCGGTCGCCAAGATACTTGGTGATGGCGTCCTGGCCAGCAAAGATGCAAATGGCAAGGAAGGCAAACAGATAACCGCGGGTCTTGGGGCTCATCGCATTACAAACTCAGAATCACTGTCCCCTTGATTAGCATAGTCTTGTCGCTGCGGCTTGAACCAAACGTCATCGCGAGCCAATCGACTTCCGTCTTACGATCCAGGATCCGCGGCAGCAGTCGGTCAGGCGAGGGCGCGCCGAGCCGGGACTGCCCCCCGCGAAGGGGCAGCCTGCCTCGCCTCAATGGTATTTTTCCTGCTCGCGCGTGAGGATCGCCGGAGCGTTCAGCCCGGCGATCGGCTGGTTGACATCCGTCGGAATGTCGGCCGACAGCTGGAGGTCGAGATAGCGTGCGCAGCAGACCCTCAGGAACGACGTGAAGTTTCCGAGGTCATGCCCGGCATCGATGGACTCGTGGTGCAGCTTGGTGATCAGCTGCGTGACGTTCATGCGATCGCGCCGGGCGATTTCCTCAAGCTTCGACCAGAAGAAGTTCTCCAGCCGGACGCTCGTCACCATGCCATCGATGCGCAGCGACCGGGTGGTGCTTTCCCAGAGCCGCGCATCCGCCTTTATGAACAACTCGCACATCTCGCCCCTCCCGTGGCTGCCTTCTCAGGCGGCGTCTGTTTGTAGCAGGGCCGAGGCGTCGAGCACAGCCATGAATTGGCGCAGCCACGACGGGTGGGCGGGCCATGCCGGCGCGGTAACGAGGTTGCCGTCGGCGACCGCGTCGCTGATTGCGATATCTGCATAGATGCCGCCGGCAAGTTCGACCTCCGGGCGGCACGCGGGGTAGGCCGAGCAGGTGCGGCCCTTCAACACGCCGGCCGCCGCCAGCAGTTGCGCGCCGTGGCAGATGGCCGCCACCGGTTTTCCCGCGGCGAAGAAGTGCTGGACGGCCTTGATGACATCCGAGTTGAGACGCAGATATTCGGGCGCGCGACCGCCCGGTATGACCAGCGCGTCGTAATCTTCGGCGCGGATGGCGGAGAAGGTGGCGTTGAGCGCGAAATTATGGCCACGCTTTTCGGAGTAGGTTTGGTCGCCTTCGAAATCATGGATCGCGGTCGCGACCGTCTCGCCGGCATTCTTGCCGGGGCAGACGGCGTGCACCGTGTAGCCGCAGGCAAGCAACGTCTGAAACGGGACCATCGTTTCATAGTCTTCGGTGAAATCACCGGTGATCATCAGAATTTTCGAGTTTGCCATTTGTTTCCTCCCAAAAACCAATGGGCGGAGCTTAGCAACGCGGGCAAAGCAACGGGTACTAGCGGAATACTACAAAGAAAAATTCTGCCGCCTGCAGATTACTTCACCGCCGTCGTTATCCTGGCGATACCTTCGAGCGTGCGATGGACCGGGCACTTGTCGGCAATCTCTTCGATCTTGCTGCGAAGCTCGTCCGCGACCTCGCCCTCGATCGATATGAGCCGCTCGAACTGGTCGATCTTTCCGCCATCGGAACGCTCCGATGCGGCGCAGTCTTCGCAATCCCGCGCATGGATCTTGGAATGCGAGACCTCCACCTTGATGCGCCCGAGCGGCAGCTTCTTGTGGTCGGCGTAAAGGCGCAGCGTCATCGAGGTGCAGGCCGCGAGCCCGATCGACAGGTAGTCGTAAGGCGATGGTCCGGAATCGAACCCGCCCACGCTTTGCGGCTCGTCGGCAAAGAGGCGATGCTTGCCGGCTTGAACCGAGTTCTGAAATTTTCCTTCGCCCGTTTCCGTCACCTGGACCTGTTCCACTGGCTTCGTGCCCTGCGGACTGTCGGCCACGAGATAGCGGCTCAGCCACTCCGCAATCACCCGGGCGGCGTAGGCGGCATCGGCAGGATCGGTGAGCAGATGGTCGGCCCTGTCCAAGGAAACGAAGCTTTTGGGATGTTTGGCCGCATGGAAGAGGTCGCTGGCGTTTTCGATGCCGACCGTTTGATCCAGCGGCGCGTGGAGAATGAGAACGGGTTTCCTGAGCGTCGCCACAGCCTCGTGAAGGCGCTGGGCGCAGGCGTCATCGACGAACTGCTTTTTGATCAGGAACCTGCGACCGGCGAGATCGACCTCGGCGGCGCCGTTCTCTCGGATTTCCTCAAGGCTCGCTCCGAAGTTCTTCAGCACATGGCCGACGTCGGCGGGTGCGCCGATCGTGGCCACGGCGCGGATTTCGGGAATTTCCTTGGCAACCGCAAAGACGGCGGCCCCGCCAAGCGAATGGCCAATCAGGAGCGACGGCGCCTCGAAGTGTTGCCGCAGATAGTCGGCGGCCGAACGAAGGTCGGCGATGTTGGAGGAAAAATTCGTCGAGGCGAACTCGCCCTCACTTGATCCGAGGCCGGTGAAATCGAAGCGCAGGACGGCGATCCCTTCGCGCGCGAGCTCGGCCGAGATCTGACGCGCCGCCGCCAGATCCTTGGAGCAGGTGAAGCAGTGGGCGAAAATCGCATAGGCCCGTACCGGGCCGTTTGGAAGGTCGAGGCGGGCGCCGAGAGTTGCACCGGAATGTCCGGTAAATTCAAGTCGCTGACTGTTGAAGTTCATGTGATGCTCCAGAAAGGAGAACAATCATCCCAAGGGCGCAACGACTGTCCTGAACGCGAATGATGCGGCCGGCGTCCATGTCCGCAGAACCTGGCGGTTTCATGCGGACATGGCTCTATCAGATGTTCGACCGGCGTCGGTTACTCCGCTGCGGACCGTCGCGGCAGCACCCAGTTCGGGCGCGGGAAGTGGCAGGTGTAGCCGTTGGGATAGCGCTCCAGGTAATCCTGGTGCTCCGGCTCCGCCTGCCAGAAATCACCGACAGGTTCGAGTTCCGTCACCACCTTGCCCGGCCACAGGCCGGAGGCTTCCACATCGGCGATGGTGTCCTCGGCAATGCGCTTCTGTTCGTCATCGACATAGTAGATCGCCGAACGATAGGAGGTGCCGATGTCGTTGCCCTGGCGGTTTTTCGTCGTGGGGTCGTGGATCTGGAAGAACAGCTCCAGAATCCGCCGATAGGAGGTCTTCGCCGGATCGTAGAATATCTCGATGCCCTCGGCATGGGTTCCGTGGTTGCGATAGGTGGCATTGGGCACATCGCCGCCGGTGTAGCCCACGCGGGTGCCGGTGACGCCGGGGAGCCTGCGGATCAGATCCTGCATTCCCCAGAAGCAACCGCCGGCCAGAACAGCTCTCTCGGTCATTCAGATATCCTCCACCTGTTTCATGAGCGCTTCTTCGCTTTTGTCTCGCACTGGCCGCGGCCAGCGCCGGAGACGGAACCGTAATATAGGAACGCATGCCGCCAAGATCACGGGGTCGCTTCCAAATCCGCGTTTCGGCTCGGCACGTGTGGCGTTTCCGAAGCCACGGGTTCAAGAGGCGATCGGTGTCGCTTCCGGAAGCTGCAGCGCGCGATCGTCTGTCTCATAGTCGAAATGCTTATTTGGATATGCGGCAAGCTGCGGCAGGCGCTCTTGCCAATTGTCGCTTCTGACATGCTCTACAAGCCATCGGATGGCGGGTGCGACCGCAGATGTGCCGATCGGCGAACAGGGGCTTTGCGCGGCGACGTCACTTCTCGCTCAGCGACTCGTCAAACCCCTAAAATTAACCTATGTTTAAGCATGCACTTTAAAATTGAGTTCTTCTGTAATAGTATTTGAGGATCGGAGGGCGGGGAGGTCATTCGAATCCGCGCGTACCGAATGAACGAGGATGCGCGAAGCTTTGTGCGGTGTTCTTTAATTTTCGTATGTATTGATATCCGATATCGAATGTATTTGTTCGTAACTGCATAAATTTGAATGCGTAATATCTCTGCGGTTTTGCAATGTGATTTTATTACTGTTTCTAATTTCGGGCTGGTTTCCATGTGTATTTCCGTCGCATTTGTCGATGATCACCCTATTTTACTTGACGGCTTAATCAGCGTATTTTCCGCAAAGAGCGATCTGGAGATCGTTGCGAAGGGCGAAAACGCTGTCGACGCGTTAAGAATTGTCGAAGATCATTCGCCGCGCGTGCTGGTCCTCGATCTCAGCATGCCGGGGGACGCGGTCGCGGCCATCGAGTTGATTGCTCGAAAGTACCAGGGCACGCGCATCATCGTCTTCACGGCAAATTCAAGCATAGAAACGGCGATCCAGGTGCTGAACTACGGCGTTGCCGGCTATGTGCTCAAGGGCAGCAGGGCTAGCGACCTGCACCAGGCGATCCGCATGGTCTATGATGGGGAGACCTTCATTTCGGCAGGCTTTGCCACCAAGGTCATCATGGCGATGAAGACTGCGGAGATGCGCCGGCGCGAACAGGCGCAGCAGCGCCTCAGCCTTCGCGAAGAGCAGATCGTCCGTCACCTGATGCGTGGCAGCACCAACCGAGAGATCGCGCGCTGTCTCGATATCAGCGAGAAGACGGTGAAGCACTATATGAGCGTGCTCATGCAGAAGCTCGATGCCAGGAACCGCCTGGAAGTCGTGCTGGCGGCTCAGCGGCTGGATGTGATCCCGAAGGGTGCCGGCGAGGGCGAGCGGATCAACTAGAGCATATCGCGCCAACGTGCGCCGCGGTTTTGCGATAACGACATTCGCCAAATCAACAACGGAAAGCGCACCGATTGAGCCTGAAGGATCGCAACGCGCATCAGGGCATCATGCGGCTGGAGAACCGGTGACCTGCCAGCGAGTTTGTTTCCGAGTCCGCGGTTTCGGCCAGATGCATGCACTAGCCCCGCCGACGAACCGGCTCACGTCTTGCTGTTTGCCGAAAGCTTCAGATGTCGCTGCGCCAGGAGGGCCGCTTCGACCCGGTTCTTGGCGCCGAGCTTGATGAGCAGCCGGCCGACATGGAATTTCACCGTCTTGATCTGCACGCTCATCTCCTCGGCGATCGTCCGGTTGGTGCAGCCGCGTCCGAGCAGGCGGAAGACGATCGCTTCCTTCGGCGTCAGCTTGTCGACCAGCCGCTCCACCCGATGCCCTTCGGTCCGATTGCGAATGACGCCGAACAGGCGCATGCCAAGGGCGGGCGACAAATAGGCTCGCCCTTCTGCAACGGTCGAAATCGCCGTAATCAAGTCCAGCGCCGGCGCCCCCTTGAGCACGTAGCCGGCCGCACCGGCATCGAGTGCCTCCAGGACGTCGTCGTCCTCTTCCGACACGGTCAGCATCACGATCTTCGTCTTTGGCCATCGCGCCGAGATTTCACGGGCGGCGTCTATCCCGTTGCCGGGCATGGAGATGTCGAGCAACGCGACGTTCGGAAGACAGTTCTCTACGAGCCGGAGCGCGTCCTCTTTCGAGCCTCCTTCGCCGACGACGGCAAAGCGCTTGTGCGCTGACAGTGCCTGGAGAACGCCCATTCGAAAGAGTGCGTGGTCGTCGACGACGATGACCGACGATGGTTCATCCATCGAGCATTCCTCCCCCGAGATCCAGCGTCATCTGCAGTTCCGCCCCATCCCGTCGATGCACGAACTTTAGCGTACCGCCAAGGCTTTCGACCCGTTGCTGAAGGCCGTGAATGCCCAGACCACTGCCGTCCGGCTTGTCGCCGGGGCTGCGCTTGGCAGAAGGGCCGCCATGGTCGCGGACGCTGAGGTTCAGAACGGTGCCGTCGACGCGACAGCGCACGGCCTGGCCCTGACCGTTCGCATGGCGATGGGCGTTGTTCAGGCCTTCCTGAACGAAACGGTAGATGCAGGTCTTGATAACCGGCGGGAGCGGCAAACTGCTGCCGCTGCCCTTGATGGCCACCCGGGTTCCCGTTCGCGCCTCGTGCAGTTTCACGGCCCGCTCGATCACCTGGTCAAGGTCCAGATGCTCGATATCCGGGAGCAGCAGCGACCGCGCGATCAGGCGGATTTCTTTCAGGGCTTCTTCCAGCGTGCCACAGATCACCTCCAGGGCCTCTTCACGCTCGGACTTGGACCGGGCGACGCGGACGGGCTCCGTCTGGAGGATGGCAAAGCCGATAAGCTGCGCGGGACCATCATGCAGGTCGGCGCCAATTCCGCGCGTCAGACGCTCGTTGGAGTCGGTCATGCGCAAGGAGGCGATCCTTGCGCGATCACGCAGGACGCGGATTTCTTCGGAAACCCGCTCGGCTTCCTCGGCGCGCTGCTCCAGCCGCAGGCGCTGCCGTTCGATCGTTGCGCTGCCGCGATGCACGATCGCGAGCAGTCCGAGCATGATGAGGGTGGATGCGCCGGCAACGACCGTCCAGCCCATCAGACGCACTTCGAAGATCTCCCAGTGCAGGGTATCCGTATCCTCATGTATCTCCGCGACGGCAACCACGTCGCCGGTATCGGACCGGCGCAGCGGACTGTAGATCTCCAGGTAGCGCGTGCTCAGGCTGCGCATCGTGTGCTCGCTCGCCGTCAGGTCCGTGTATTCCGCGGCAACATCGCCCTTGAGCGCGCGCAGAAGCCCCGGCGGCGGGTTGAAACGGTGGCCGATCAGTTCCTTGGACGTGGAGTAGGCGACCGATCCATCCGGCAGCCAGAGCTCGAAGTAGGGGAACCGATCCTTGAATTGCGGTTCGGCAAAAAGCTCGTCGAGACGAAGCCGGCGCTCCGGCGAAAGCTGGCCCGACTGGGCAAGGTCGTTTCCGGCCGGTTCGAGAATGCTCTGCATGAAGAGAGCCGTCGCAGCTGCGCGATCGACCGCCGCATTGTGAGACACTTCGCGCGAGATGAGATAGCCGGAGACGGCAGCGACCAGAAAGATCAGTACACCGCAGGCAAGCAGGAACTGCATGGAGAGGGTCTGCCGGCCAAACCATTGCCGTAGCGGCAGCAACAGCCGACGGCGGCCCACTAGCGCCGGCTCCGCTGGCGCGGCGATCTCATGCGAAATACCCCCTGAATGCTCCGTCACGCTGCGCGGTTTCCTCTCGGATTGCGTGCCGCGGAATGCAGTGCCCCGGCCAAGCCGCTTTTGCGATGATCGCACTATTCTGACAAATTGAAAGAGCTTCTCCAGTCAATTTCTACGGGAGAAAGAAGAACTGGACCTAAGTCCAGGTTTTTCATTGGACCAATGCCAACGGCGCACGTCCACTAGTCCGAAACCCGCTCCAACCTTCGTCGACAATCTCGTCCGACCTTGCGCCGTTTCTTTCGTCGGCGCCGAGGCTCACCATACGAGCATCAAAAGGCCTATTCGGCTCACCAACGAGACACGAAAAGCAACCGGCGCGCCGCGGAGGACAGCCTCACCGCCGGATGGTGGAACTTTGTTTGAAAACGGGCGACCGCGACCGCGGGGTGCTCCGATGGAGGGAAAAATGGTAAAGCTTAACCGGAACGACCTCGACTTCATCCTGAAGCAGATCAAGATCGCAGAAGCCCATACGGCGGCCATCAACGGCGGCGCCGATCCGCGCGCTGCCCTTGCAGAGCTCGTTTCCAACCCGCTCCTTCCATACGGCCTTCGCACGGTCGACGGCTCGTACAACAACTTCCAGCCAAACATGACCCATCTCGGCTCGTCGGACCAGACGATGGTGCGCCTGCTCACGCCGAACTACGCGCCGGCCGAAATCAACCCGCGCAACGGACAGCAGACGAGTTACGCCGACCCATCGGGTACGGTTTACGACAGCCAGCCTCGCCTGATCTCCAACATCGTCGCGGACCAGTCGCTCGACAATCCGGCAGCAATAGCCGGAGCGCTTGCGTCCGTCGATATTAAGGGGGCGGAAGCCCTCGGCATCGTGCGCACGGTCATGGATCTCCAGGCCGTCGCACGGGCGGCGCATGCCGCCGTCGCGACCGCGGCTGCGAATGCCGCTGCCGCGGTCGCTGCCGCCAATGTCGTCGTCGCCAACGCCCAGGCAGCGCAAGCAACGGCGCAGGCGACCTATGACGCGGCCGTGGTCGTACAGTCGGGAGCGGCGCAAGCGCTTGCGAGCGCCAATGCCGCCCTGGCCTCGGCAATCGCGGCGCGCGATGCCCATGCGCCTGTGGTCGCAAGCGCCCAGGCGGCTGCCGCCACGGCACTTGCAGCCAGCCAGGCTGCAGCGGCGGCGGTCTCGAACGCGACCGATGCACGCAACGTCGCCTTCGCCAATCTTGCCCTGGCCGAGCAGGCGGAGAGCGCCGCCCTTGCGGCGTTCCAGAACAATCCAACGCCGGCAAACAGCGCGCTCTACATCGAGGCCGTGGATGCCCGGGAAGATGCCGAAATCGCCTACAATCTGGCGGTCGAGAATCTGGAAGACGCTTCGGCTGCCCTGACGGCAGCGCAGGCAGAGCATACGACGGCAGTGGTCGCCCTACAGGACGCGGTGGCCGAGCAACAAAACCTGACGAGCGCCGTCGACAGTGCCCAAAGCACTGCGGCAAGCGCCTCCTCGGCACTCGCGAGCGCCGACGCGGCCCTGGGGCTAGCAGCGGGGGATCTGGCGGACGCGACGGATGCGCTCAATGATGCGATTGCCGTGCGCGACGCAATCCCGACCGGAAGTGCGGCGACGGCAGCCGCCGAAGCTGCGGCCGCCGCGGCCGATGCCGCCGTCATCGACGAGCTTTCGTCTCACGGCGTGACGATGGATGGCGACAACGTCTTCATCAAGAACGTCGCCGCCGACCTCGGGGACACCGCCTCGTTCAACGGCTTCATGACCATCTTCGGCCAGTTCTTCGACCACGGCCTTGACCTGACCTCGAAGGGGGGCAGCGGCAACGTCATCATCCCGCTGCAGCCGGACGATCCGCTCTACGTCGTGGGTAGCCAGACCAATTTCATGGTCCTCACCCGCGCGACCAACGATCCCGGTCCTGACGGTCAGCTCGGTACGGCCGACGACATCCGCGATCATCAAAACGAGACCACGCCGTGGATCGATCTCAACCAGGTCTACACGTCCAATCCGTCGCATCAGGTCTTCCTGCGCGAGTATGTGCTGGTGGACGGCAAGCCCCTGGCAACCGGTGAGATGCTGCAGGGCGCAACCGGTGGGCCGCCGACCTGGGCCGACATCAAGAACCAGGCAAGGGACCTGCTCGGCATCGAGCTTAGCGACCTGAACGTCCATAGTGTGCCGCTCCTGGTAACGGACCTCTACGGCGAATTCGTTCGCGGACCCAACGGCCTGCCGCTGATGATCACCGTCAACGGACCTGTGGAGGGCAATCTTGCGAACCCGCTCGATGGCGTCACGGCGCTGAGCGCCGGCCGCGCCTTCCTCAACGACATCGCCCATAGCGCCGTACCGAGCGGCCCGGTCGATCACGACCGGAACCCGCTAACCGCGCCCGTTGCCGTTGTTGCGGACGACGACGACGTTGCCGGCAACCCGATCCTTCCGAACGCGTTCGGCGTCAACGTCACCTATGACGACGAACTGCTCGACGCCCACTTCGTCGTCGGCGATGGCCGCGGCAACGAGAACATCGCGCTGACGGCGACCCATTCGGTCTTCCACAGCGAGCACAACCGCCAGGTCAGCGCCATCAAGGCGACGGTGCTGGCCGAAGGAGACCTGGCGCTGCTCAACGAGTGGCTTCTGGTCGACGTGACCACGTTCCCGACCAGTTCCGCGGGCCTTGTCTGGGATGGCGAGCGTCTCTTCCAGGCGGCGCGTTTCTCGACGGAAATGGTCTATCAGCACCTCGTCTTCGAGGAGTTCGTCCGTGCCGTCGCGCCGCAGATCGATGCCTTCGTGTTCTCGCATTCCGTCGAACTCGACGGCGCGATCTTCGAAGAATTCGCCCAGGTCGTTTATCGCTTCGGCCACTCGATGCTTACCGAAAACGTCGAGATGCTCACGCTGAACGCTCAAGGTGCTGCAACACCGCAAGAACTCGGCCTGATCGAAGCCTTCCTGAACCCGCTGGCGTTCAACAATGCGGGTGTCGATGCACACGCTGCCTCCGGCGCCATCATCCGCGGCATGACCCAGCAGGTCGGCAACGAAATCGACGAGTTCATGACCAGCGCGCTGCGCAACAACCTCGTCGGCCTGCCGCTGGACCTTGCGGCGGTCAACATCACCCGAGCGCGCGAAACCGGCATTCCCTCGCTCAACGAGGCACGGCGCCAGATCTACGAACAGACGAACGACAGCTATCTCAAGCCCTATGAAAGCTGGGCGGATTTCGCCCTGCAC
This sequence comes from Ensifer sp. KUDG1, assembly GCF_050434285.1. NCBI lineage: Bacteria > Pseudomonadati > Pseudomonadota > Alphaproteobacteria > Hyphomicrobiales > Rhizobiaceae > Ensifer > Ensifer sp. KUDG1. The sequence goes on along the minus strand of NZ_JBNDIG010000010.1, from coordinate 270,705 downwards.
ATCAAGAACCCGCTTTCGATCGTGAACTTCATCGCCGCTTACGGCACCCATGAGACGATCGTCGCTGCCACCACGGCCGAAGCCAAGCGGGATGCTGCCTGGGATCTCGTTTTCGGCACGACCGGCGAAACGGCGGCCGAGCGCCAGGCGCGACTGGACTATCTGAACTCCACCGGCGCATGGGCAACGCGGGAAACCGGCCTCAACAAGGTGGACTTCTGGATCGGTGGCCTAGCCGAAGCATTGATGCCCTTCGGCGGCATGCTGGGCTCGACCTTCACCTTCGTCTTCGAGCTGCAGATCCAGAACCTCCAGAACGCCGACCGCTTCTACTACCTGAGCCGTACGCAAGGGCATAACCTGCTCAACGAGCTCGAGGCCGACAGCTTCGCCGACCTCATCCGCCGCAACACCGACACCGAGGATAGCGGCCTCCATATCAATGGTTCGGCCTTCCAGACGGCCGACTACATCATCACGATGGATCAGACCAAGCAGTGGAACCATGGGCTCGGCAATGCCGACCCGACCCGCGAGGCCGACGTGATCTCTGCGGTTACGGGCACTGATTCCCTCGTTATTCGCGGCACGAATTACCTGCGCTTCACCGGCGAAGAGCACGTCGTGCTCGGCGGCACGAACACAGGCGAAACCCTGATCGGGGGTGCCGGCGACGACACGATCTGGGGCGAGGGGGGCGATGACCGCATCGAGGGCGGCTTCGGCGTCGACCATCTGCACGGCGGCGACGGCGACGACATTATCACCGATAGCGGTACCGACATTGGCGCCAGCGACGTCATCAAGGGCGAAGCGGGCGACGACGTCATCAACGGCGGCATGGGCCTTGATCTGATCTTCGGCGGCGACGGCAACGACGTGCTGGCCGGCGGCGAGGATCAGAAGACGCTTTCCGGCGGCCAGGGCAACGACTTCATCCGCGCGCCCACCGGCGGCGGCGGCGCCATTCTCGGCAACGAGGGTGACGACTGGATGGAAGCCCAGGGCAACATGACGACACTCACGGGCGACAATTCGGAACTGTTCTTCAACTCGCGCATCATCGGCCATGACGTGATGATCGCCGGCGAGAACGACACCGATTTCGATGCCGAATCCGGCGACGACATCATGGTTCAGGGTATCGGCATCAACCGTTCGAACGGCATGGCCGGCTTCGACTGGACCACGTTCAAGAACAACAACTACGACGCCGATGCGAACATGAATATCAGCATCTTCGTCAACCAGCAGAACAACATCCTGCGCGACCGTTATGATCTGGTCGAAGGGCTGTCCGGCTGGGATCGCAACGATACCCTCACTGGCCGCGACGTGGTCATCGGCGGGTACGATCCAAACGGCAATGCCGCCCAGGTCGACGCCGATGCGCCGATCGAGAGCTTCTCGAACGCGCTGCTCGAAAAGAATGTCGACCGGATTGCAGGCCTGCGCGAGCTCGTCGCCCATCTCCAGCGCTTCGACCTCTACAATCCGCACAACCTCGATGCGAACGGCGTTCCGATCAACCCGGCGGGAGCAAAGGAGGTCGCCGTCATGGATACGTCCGACGGGTCGGACATCATCCTCGGCGGCGGCGGTTCGGACACGATCCGCGGCATGGGCGGCAATGACATCATCGACGGCGACAAATGGCTGAACGTACGCATCCTCGTCTCGCCGCGCGAGGGCCAGGGCTGGTCGGCCTTCAGCGTCGACTCGATCGCCGACATCCAGAGCCGTCTGTTTTCGGGCGAGATCAAGCCGAGCCAGTTGCAGGTCGTCCGCGAGATCGTCGACGGCGGCAAGGCCGGCGATGTCGACACGGCCGTCTATTACGACAACTTCGAGAACTATGAGGTCACCTTCAACGCCGACGGCAGCGTGACGGTCGCCCACACGGACCCGACCGCCGGCGTCATCGACCCGGTGACTGGACGCAATCTCGAAGCGGAGGGGACAGACCGCCTCTTCAACATCGAACGCATCCAGTTTGCCGACCGGGTTCTCGACCTGCGCGGCCCATCGCTCGACCTGCACGCCTTCGACAGCGGCAACTATCGCGATGCCTTCGGCACCGCGAACTACGCCAACTCCAACGGATCGGCGACGTGGACTTCGGCATGGGCGGAGACGGGCGACCGTACGACCAACGTGGCGACCACGGGCGAAATCCGCATCAATGGCGGCCAGCTTGAATTCCGGCAGGACACCGGTTTCGGCTCGACACCGGCCGGCGCGACGATCACCAGAACCGTCGATCTTTCGATGGTCGGCGCGGGCACTGCGACGCTGAGTTTCGACTACGAAGAAACCGGCCTCGACAACGGCGAAAGCCTTCTGGTGCAGTATTCGAGCGACGGCGTCACCTTCACCACAATCCGCACGATCGACGGTAACGCCAACGACGGCAGCGCCAACCTCGCGCTTGCCGGCCCCTTCTCGGCCTCGTCGGCCATCCGCTTTGTCTTCAGTGGTGTGAACAGCAACGCCGAGTCTGTCTTGATCGACAATGTGAACGTGCAATACACCACGCCCGTGGACGACGGCACGAACAATTGGAGCAGCACGTTCACCGAAAACCAGGCTGCCGTCGGCATCTCCAGCCTGTCGGGCATTACCACAAACGAGATGATCGCTTCGGCTCGCGTCGTTCTGAAGAACATGGCGGCCGGCGACGTACTGACGGCGACCACGGCGAACGGTCGCCCCTCTGCCATCGCGGTCTCGCAAGCCGTGATCGCCGGAGAAATCGTCCTGCAGCTCACGGGCCAGGCGAGTGCCGCAGATTACCAACGCGCGCTGGACTCGGTTCGCTTTTCCAACTCCTCCGATAATCCGAGCACGACGCCCCGGACGATCGAGGTGACGGTGAACGATGGCATCCGCGACAGCCAGGCGGCGACGGCGACCATCAGCGTGGTTGCCGTGGACGACCCCATGATCGCCAACAACGATCGCATCGTGACGAACTGGACAAACGGCAACCCGTTCACAATTCCGAGCTGGGCGCTGCTTGCCAACGACACCGACCCCGACAGCCCCTTGGCGATCTCGGCCATCACAGCAACGAACAGCGTCGCGGCCACCCTTGGCCCGAACGGTGTCACGGTCACCGACAACGGGCTCACCAACGGCGGTTCCTTTACCTACCGGGGTACGGGAACCGATACGGCAACCGTCGATGTGGTCCGCGACGCCGGCGGACCGATCGACGGCGGGACCGGCAACGACATACTTGTCGGCGACAATGCCGCCAACACGCTGAACGGCAACGCGGGCAACGACATCATTTTTGCTGGCGGCGGCGACGACAACATCAACCAAACCAGCAACCAGGGACGCGACATCATCGATGGCGGCGCCGGCAGTGACACGTACACTCTGAACGGAGTTCAGGGAGCCGAACTGTTCCGCATCTATGCGGTTACCGCCGGGCAGAATGCCGGTCTGGCAGCAAGCCTGAACACGACCTTCCTTGCATCGACGGAGATCGTGATCACCCGCACGGTCAACGGTACCGAAAGCGTGATTGCCGAACTCGACAACATCGAGGAGATCAGCGTCAACACGCTGAACGTGTCGAACAACAACAACAATGGCGGACCGGATGGGGGCGCAAGCGGGGGCGACACGATCCAGGTCATCGGCAATTTCGACACGACCAGCCTGAACTACTCGACGATCACGATCGAAGGGTCCGCCGGCGACGATGTGGTCGATATTTCGAGCCTGTCGTCCGCCCACCGCATCGTCTTCCGCAGCAACGGCGGCCAGGACACGATCGTCGGTGCATTGCGTCCCCAGGACGTGATCGAGATCCCCGTCGGCGCGGACCCGGCGAGCTACGAGGAAACCGACAACGGCGACGGCACCACGACGCTCTCGAATGGCGGGCATTCCATCACCTTCGGCGGCGATACGCCGACCCTCGTCGCCGGTGACGACGACGATGATGATGATGATGATGATGATGATGACGGCGGTGATGGTGGCTCGGACGACGATGGTGACGATGACGGCTGTGGTACGGACGACGGATCGGGATCCGGCGATGGCGATGGCAATGGCGTGCCGTTGCCGGTTGCAGCCCGCACCCTGGTCGGCACCTCGGCGTCGGACGTGCTGTTGGGCGGCGCGGCTTCCGACATCCTGCTCGGCGGCGCAGCCTCCGACATTCTGTCGGGCGATGGCGGCAACGACGTGCTGCGCGGCGAGGATGGCGACGATGTGCTGTCCGGTGGCGATGGCGATGATGTCGCCTCCGGTGGAGCCGGCAACGACGAGATCCATGGCGGGGCGGGTGCCGACACGCTGTTCGGCAATAGCGGCGACGATCTTCTCTACGGCGATGCCGGCAACGACATCATCGAAGGCGGCGCCGGGGCGGACAAGGTCTGGGCCGGTGACGGCGACGACACCGTGCTTGCCACGCTCAACGACGGTTCCGACAGCTACTGGGGTGGCGATGGCGTCGACACGCTCGACTATTCGGTGGCGACCGGCAACCTCAAGGTGGATCTCGGCAACGGCTTCATGGGGCGCGGCCACGTAGTGGGGGCCGAGGTCGGCACCGACACGATCTACGGGTTCGAGAACATCATCGCCGGTTCGGGTCACGACGAGATCACCGCCTCGACAGCCGTCAACATCATGGACGGCGGCCTTGGCGACGACGTCTTCCGCTTCACCTCGGTGGCGGCGGCCGACGGCGACACGATCTACGGCTTCTCGCCGGGTGACCGGATCGACTTCTCGGCGATCGATGCAAACAGCGGGCAGGCCGGCAAGCAGGGCTTCACGCTCTCGAGCGGCACGACGCTTTCAGGGGCTGGCCAGATCGTGGTCACGCACGAGACCCGCGACGGAGCCGACGTAACCGTGATCCGCGGCAGCGTCGATGGCGACCCGGATGCCGAGTTCGCACTGACGCTCGACGGCACCCACAACCTCAAGGTCGCCGACTTCAACGGCGTCTCCTGAACATGAAGCAAAAAATCCCGGTCGGCTGAGGCCGGCCGGGATGGAATGCGGGGCGGGCAAAAGGGGTTCTCATCATGAGCAAGAAGAAAGAGCCGCAACACAAGATTGGCGGCATGCGCGGTATCCTCATCTATCTCTTCGGTCTATCGGGCATCATCAACATCCTGGCGCTGACCGGCGCCTTCTACATGCTGCAGATCTATGACCGGGCGCTGACCAGCGGCAGCATCTCGACACTGGTGGCGCTCTCCGTTCTGGCGGTCGGGCTTTACCTGTTCCAGGGCCTGTTCGACGTCATCCGTTCGCAGATCCTGGTGCGTCTCGGCGCCCGGCTCGACGCGGAACTGGCACCGCTCGCCCACAAGGTGGTGATCGAAATGCCGCGCTTCGGCTATTCGACGGCGGAGGCGACGGAACGCGGCCGCGATGTCGACACGCTGCGCGGCTTTCTCGCCGGCCAGGGACCGGTGGCGCTGTTCGATCTGCCCTGGATCCCGATCTATCTCGCCTTCGTCTGGCTGCTGCATCCGATGCTCGGCTACCTCACGCTCGGCGGCGCCTTGGTTCTGGCGCTGCTGACGCTGATCGCCGAAGTGATGACGCGGCGCCATTCCAGCCCGACGATCAAGGCCTCGGTGGCGCGCAGCTCGATTGCCGAGAGCAATGCCCGCAACAGCGACGTGCTGCACGCCATGGGCATGACCGGCCGGGCAGTGGCGCGCTTCGAGAAGGCCAACCGCCGCCACCTCGACTGTCAGACCAAAACTTCCGACATCGGCGGCACCTTGTCGGGCCTGTCGAAGGTGCTGCGCATGATCCTGCAATCGGCGATCCTCGGGCTCGGCGCCTATCTGGCGATCCGCGGACAGATGTCGGCCGGCTCGATTATTGCCTCGTCGATCGTGACCGCCCGGGCACTGGCGCCGGTCGACCTGGCAATCGCGCAATGGAAGGGCGTCGTTGCCGCCCGCCGCAGCTATCACCGCCTCAACGAGACGCTCGGCGTGCTCGACGAGCGCAGCGGCAATCTCGACCTGCCGGCACCGCAGCAGAGCCTTAGCCTCGACAAGGTGACGACGGTCGCGCCTTCGACCGGTGCTGTGCTTCTGAGCGAGGTGAGCCTGGAGCTGAAGGCCGGCCAGGCTGTGGGGCTGATCGGCCCGTCGGGTGGCGGCAAGACCACGCTCGCCCGCACCATACTCGGCATCTGGCCGGTGCTGCGCGGAGCCGTGCGCATCGACGGCGCCGATCTCAGCCAGTGGCCGGAGGGACTGTTCAACCAGCATGTCGGCTACCTGCCGCAGGACGTGGCGCTGATGGATGGCACCGTGTCCGACAACATCTCGCGCTTCGCCGAAGCGCCGAACGCGCGGGCGATCATCCGCGCCGCCAAGGCCGCCGGCATCCACGAGATGATCGTGCATCTGCCGAACGGCTACCAGACCGAGCTTGGTCCCCATGGAACCGCCCTGTCCGCGGGCCAGAGACAGCGCATCGCCTTGGCACGCGCACTCTATGGAGACCCTTTTCTCGTGGTGCTCGACGAGCCCAACTCCAACCTCGATGCCGAAGGCGAGGAAGCGCTCAACCGGGCGATCCTCAATGTGCGCGAACGCGGCGGCATCGTCGTCATCGTCGCCCATCGCCCGAGCGCCCTGCAGACGGTCGACATGATCGGCCTGGTGCAGGGCGGTCGGTTGGTCGCCTTCGGTCCGAAGGAGGAGATCCTGCCGTCGCAGAAGACCCGGCCATTGGTGGTCGAAAAGACGCGGCGCGCGGATGTTGGCGGGCAACCGCCGCACCGGGTGTCGGCGGCGGCCGAGTGAGAGACCTTGAGAGGTTCGGCCGCAGGCCGAGGAGGATGTCATGGACGAAAAGCTCATCCTGAAGCGCCCCGACAGCCAGCAGGCGATCGCGCCGATGAACCGGTACGAGATCGCCGACAAGCCCGAGCGCAAGCGTGGGCGGCTGGTGCTGTCGGCGCTGTTCCTCGGCGCGCTCGGTTCGGTGTTCGGCAGCAAGGAAGGCGAAAGCGAACCGGCAAAGCACGACCCGGATCCCGCACCTGTCGGTCCCGGCCAGCCGAGCGACCTGCTCGACATGTCCGGGGCGCTCGGGGCGATCGAGGATGTCGCCGCCTACGTTCAGTCGCTGCTGCAAGACCTGGCGTTTCCGGACGAAGCCATCCCGGCAAAGCTCGGCCGCCTGCGCTCCTCGGTGCGGCTTGCCTTCGATGACGGCCAGCCCACGACCGACCTCATCGACGAGCGGCCCTACAAGACAAGCGCACGCCCCGCCAACGACAACGGCCCGCTGGATTTCGACTTCCCCGGTCTGGCGTCCTTCGGCAGTTCGCCACCCGGACGGGAGGAGGACGATGACGGTGACGATGATGACGGCGGCAGCCCCGGCGGTGGCGATGACGACGACGATGATGATGACGAGCCCGGTGGTCCTGGTGGTCCCGGCGATGGTGACGATGACGACGACGGCAGTGCTCGGAGCAATCGCCTGCCTGTCGTCACCGGACGCAATGTGCTCGCCAACGGCCTGATGAACCTCTCGGCCGTCATCCTGTTGAATGACCTGCTCGCCAACACGGTCGATCCGGACGGCGACGGGCTGTCGATCGCCAACCTGACGGTATCCAATGGTTCTATCCGCTCCTACGGCGAGGGCATGTGGCTCTATACGCCGGAGCGTGGCGATCTCGGCGAAGTCACCTTCACCTATTCGGTCTCGGATGGCACCGGCCGTACCGTCAATGGCGCGTCGATGACGCTGATGGACTGGCCGGCGAACGAGATCCGCGGCACCGAGGGCGACGACGTGATGCGCGGCACGCCGCACAAGGACATCATCGCGGCCCTTGGCGGTGACGACATCGTCTATGGCCGCGAGTCCGACGACATCATCCTCGGCGGCAGTGGCGACGACACGCTGCTCGGCGGCGATGGCAACGACACGCTCTATGGTGAAGCCGGCAACGACCGCCTCTTTGGCGGGCGTGGCAACGACATCCTGTTCGGCGGGGCGGGGGACGATCATCTCTATGGCGAGGAAGGCGACGATATCCTGCTTGGCGAGGACGGCGACGACTATCTCTCAGGCGGTGCTGGCGACGATCGCCTGTTCGGCGAGGAAGGCCGCGATATACTCGACGGCGATGCCGGCAACGATCTCGTCGACGGCGGGGCCGGTAACGACCGGCTGACCGGCGGTTCCGGCGAGGATACAGTGCTTGCCGGTGCGGGCGACGACGTCATCGTCACCGGCCTTACCGCCGAGGAAGCGCGCAGCGCATCGCCGTCCGCCAGCGACGGAAACGACCACTATTCCGGTGGCGAAGGCCATGACACGCTCGACGCCAGCAGCGCGCAGGAGACGGTTGTCATCGATCTCGCCGCAGGCATTGCGACAGGCACGGAAATCGGCTCCGATACGATCGAGAGCATCGAAAGCGTGATCGGCGGTTCCGGCGACGACCGGATCACCGGCGACGAGGGCTGCAACACGCTGATCGGCAATGACGGCAACGACGCGATTGCTGGAAATGCCGGCGACGATACGCTGATTGGTGGCAACGGCGATGATGTCGTCTCCGGAGGCGCCGGCAACGACACGATCGTGGTTCTCGCCTTCGACAGCAGCGGCGACGCTGACGATGACGGCGACGACACCTATAGCGGCGGCGATGGCATCGACACGCTCGATCTGTCCGCGCTGGTGCAGGCGGTTCTCGCCGATATGGAGGCCGGCATCGCCGAAGGTGAAGAGATAGGCGAGGATCGCATCGAAGACTTCGAGATCATCGTCGGCGGGCGCGGCAACGACCGGATTTCCGGCAGCCGCGGCGACGACATGTTGTTTGGCGGAAACGGAGACGACAGGCTGCGTGGGCGGGACGGCGATGACGTGCTCGTCGGCGGTGCAGGCGACGACGAACTGAAGGGCGAGGATGGCAACGATACTTTCGTCGTGGTCCTCCTGCCCGGTACCGACGACGGAGACGATACGATCGACGGCGGTGACGGCGTCGATCGCTACGATGCCTCCGCAGCGACGCAGGCCGTGGTGATCGATCTCGACCGCGGCATTGCCACTGGTGTCGAGATCGGCAACGACAGCCTGAGTTCCGTCGAAACCGCGATCGGCGGCAAGGGTAACGACATCATCGTCGCCAGCAATGCCGTCAACTTCCTGGCGGGTGGCGCAGGCGCAGATATCTTCGTCTTCCGCAGCCTCGCCGCCCTTGCCAACGGCGGGGAGGGGCGCGATGAGATCCGCGACTTCCAAGTCGGCGACCGCATCGACCTGTCGAAGATTGCCGAAGCCATCGGCGGCCTCGCCTTTGCGCCCTTTGCCGACGACGGAAGCCCGGCACCGATCAACCGCATCACCTTCTATCACGAGACTTTCAGCGACAGCGAGCGCACGGTCGTGCGCGCCGTCATCGATCTCGAGCGCGACGAGGACCTCGAGTTCCTAATCGCCGGCCGCCACGCGCTGACCGAGCAGGACTTCATTCTTGCCGCCATCGAGACGGCCGGGGAGCAGCATAGAGACGCCGTCTAAGCAATCGCAAACACACCACTCGCATCAACCAGAGATGTCACGCGTTACCGGGAGAAGGCCATGATCAGCAGAGAGAACGAGAGCAGGACCACCAAGGCCGAAGACAAGACCGCAAAGGACAGCAGCCAGTTCGGCATCACCTCGCGCATCGTCGTCTCCGCCGCCTTTGCCGCCACTCTGCTCTTCGGCGTCGGCGGATGGGCCGCCCATGCCCGGCTTTCCGGCGCGGTCATCACCCAGGGCCAGGTCGCCATCTCCCAGCAGGTCAAGCTCATCCAGCACCGTGACGGTGGCATCGTCTCAGAAATCGCAGTGCGCAACGGCGACCAGGTCAGGAAGGGTGACGTGCTCATCCGCCTGGACGAGACACAGACCAGGGTGGAGCTTGCGATCGTGCGCGGCCAATTGCAGCAGTTCTACGCCATGCGCGCCCGGCTGAAGGCTGAGCGGGATGGCGAAGCGGCCGTCTCCTTCGAAGGCCTTGATGTCAGCGAGGTGCTGAAGGTCAGCGAACTCAAGCTGTTTGAGGCCAACCGCCGGATGATCACCAGCCAGGAAGAGCAGATGCGCCTGCAGATCACCCAGCTCGAGGAGCAGATCCGCGGCCTCAAAGCCCAGACCGGCTCGAGCGACGCCGAAAGGGAAATCGTCGAGAAGGAGATCGCCAAGCTCGAGACCTTGCTGAAGAGTGGCCTGGTGCCGGTCTCCGAACACCGCGACCTGCTGCGGCAGATGGCCCGCATCGACGGCTCCAAGGGCGAACTCGTCGCGCGGATCGCAGAAGCCGTCGGGCAGATCAGCGAACTGCGCATCAAGCTGCTCGCCATCGACCAGGGCACCCGCAAGGAAACCCAGACCCAGATCGTCGGCATCGAGGCGAAGATCGCCGAACTCAGCGAGCGCGAGGTCGCCGCCCGCGACCGGCTGTCGCGCATGGACGTACGCGCGCCCGTCGATGGCCTCGTCTACGACCTGCAGGTCCACACGATCGGGGGCATCATCGCTCCCGGCGCCAGCGTGATGTCGATCGTGCCCGAGGACGATGATCTTACTGTCGAAATCCGCATCCCGCCGGCCGACATCGACCGCATCGCACCGGGCCAGGCCAGCCGCCTGCGTTTCACTGTCTTCAACCAGCGCACGACCCCGGAACTCGATGGTCGGGTCGGTGTGGTCGCCGCCGCAACGACGATCGATCGCGCCACCGGACAACCCTACTATCTCGCCACGGTCGACATCACCCAGGCGCTGGACAAGCTCGGCGACCGCAAGCTGATGCCGGGCATGCCGGTCGAAGTCTATGTCCAGACGGACGAGCGCACGGCCATCTCCTATCTGACGAAGCCCTTCACCGACCAAATGCTTCGAGCCTTCCGCGAGGAGTGACGTTTACTTCATCACCCGAAGCTTACGCACTTGCCCCGGAAGAGGGAGTGTTGCCGAAGAGGCGGCCGTGCACGGTCGCCTCTATCTCGGGCGTGCCTATCAGAGTCACGCCTTGCGCACCTTTTCCCCTGGAAAACCAGCGCGCAAGTCGGCAATCACGAATTGCATGGTGATGGGAAATAAATCTTCACTTGCCGCTCTGCTTCCGATAATGCGCGAGGGTCTGCGCATAGAACCTGCGCGCATGAGGAGAACCATCTTGAATGTCGATGAGAAGCTGGAACCAATTCTGACGGAAGTACTGAGGCGCAACGCCGGCGAGCTGGAGTTTCACCAGGCCGTACGCGAAGTGCTTGAAAGTCTGGGGCGTGTCATTGCCAAGCACCCGCGCTATGCGGAACAGGCCCTTATAGAACGGATCTGCGAACCGGAGCGGCAGATCATCTTCAGGGTGCCTTGGGTCGATGACGCCGGGCAGGTGCAGATCAATCGCGGCTTCCGCGTCCAATTCAACTCGGCGCTTGGGCCCTACAAGGGCGGGATACGTTTTCATCCTTCCGTCAACGTCGGGATCATCAAGTTCCTCGGTTTCGAGCAGACCTTCAAGAACGCCCTGACGGGCATGCCGATCGGCGGCGGCAAGGGCGGTTCGGACTTCAATCCGAGGGGCCGTTCGGATGGGGAAATCATGCGATTTTGCCAGTCGTTCATGACCGAGCTTCATCGACACCTGGGCGAATATACCGACGTTCCTGCCGGCGATATCGGCGTCGGAGGCCGGGAGATCGGCTATATGTTCGGCCAGTACAAGCGGCTCACCAACCGGTACGAGGCCGGCGTGCTGACAGGCAAGGCGCTGATCTACGGCGGCTCGCGCGCGCGCAAGGAGGCAACGGGCTTCGGCGCGACCTATTTCGTCCAGCGGATGCTCAGCACCAAGGGTCTCGATTTCGAAGGCAAGCGCGTGACCGTATCGGGATCCGGAAACGTCGCCATCTACACCATGGAAAAGATTGCGGAGTTCGGTGGCAAGATCGTCGCGTGCTCCGACTCCAACGGTTATGTCGTCGATGAGGACGGGATCGATCTCGAACTGGTCAAGCAGATCAAGGAGGTTCGCCGCGAGCGGATATCCGAGTACGCCAGGCTGAAAGGCTCCAGGGCGCACTATGTGGAGGGCGGCTCCGTCTGGGACGTTCCTTGCGATGTCGCGATGCCCTCGGCGACCCAGAACGAGCTGACCGGCAAGGATGCCCGCACCCTGGTGAAGAACGGCGTCATCGCAGTGGGTGAGGGGGCAAACATGCCATCGACCCCCGAAGCGGTTCGCATTTTTCAGGATGCAGGGGTCATGTTTGCTCCTGGCAAGGCCGCCAATGCGGGCGGTGTTGCGACATCGGCTCTCGAGATGCAGCAGAATGCCTCTCGCGACAGCTGGACGTTCGAGCAGACCGAAACGCGGCTTGCCATTATCATGCAGTCGATCCACGACCGTTGCGCCGAGACCGCCGAGGAATACGGCAACCCCGGCGACTACGTCCTCGGAGCCAACATTGCCGGCTTCGTCCGGGTCGCCGAAGCCATGGACGCGCTCGGCGTGATCTGATGCTTCAATCTGGAGGGAGCCGGCCTGCGTCGGCTTCCTTCGACAATACGCATCGGGCCTGAGGACGCCGAAGATCGGTCCCGATCTCGCGGGGACATACCCATGCCGCCCACTAATCCGGATCGCGAGACGGCAACGAGAGCCAATTCGGCGCAGGTTGAATTTATGAGGCGACGAGACCGTCGAAAACCTCGAGCATAGCCTCGCTGATCGCCTTGCCGAGGGCAGCCGCGGTTTGCGACAGGGCTTCTTCGTCTGCGCCCTGGGCTGCGATTGCGAAGGCCGCACCTTCTCCCGTCACGATTTCCTGTGCACGCTGAATGGCCCAAAGGGCAAAGTCGTTGCGATCGCTGATTTCTACCGTTTCCATGGTGTCCTCTGATTGTCCGCGTGGAATTCTTGCCGGTTTGCCGGGCAGGGTGGCCGAGACCTCGAGCCTAGCTTCCTAGCCGGCCTGGCCCATCTAAACCGTCAACGGCGCGCTGCCAAAGGCAGAAGCCTGGGAGCAGGGCGTCTTGAAGCCCTAAAAAACGTTACCCCGGCTATCCGCCCATTTCCTCCGACTGTCAATCCGCAGTCGATGCAGCTCCGCGATTGCCTTCGCCTTATCAAAGGGTTCTGGCCTTCTCTTGAGACGTCCCTCCCGCCTCGGACGGACAGTATCATCGATCGTTCTGCCTGCAGCGTTACCACCTTGACTATGCTTTCATGCAGCGCACAATCACCCGAGATAGGCTCGGATTGAGAGAAGAGTCGCGAGAATTCACATCGTCTGCGGTCGCCCGTTCGGCTCACGGTTTTGTGGAAGCGGTGGCATTGAGACTTGCTTGCATTCGTTCAACGGGGTGTAACAATGGCCACGCACCACGCCGCAATGGAAGCCGTTCGCCGCTCGGGCTATGCGCCCAATTTTTGGGATTTCTTCGCATTTTGCCTGTTCTTTGCAACGCTCGTCCTGATTGCCCACGGCGGACATGAGGCGTTCGCCCCGCTCTCATCGCTTTCGACTGCACCCGTTTCACTCGACCCGGCCATGCTGCCGGAATATGCGTTACGCACAACGATGCGCATGCTGGCGGCAATTGCAGCCTCGCTCGCCTTCACCTTGATCTATGGGACGCTGGCCGCCAAATCCCGGCGGGCGGAGGTCGTGCTGATTCCGTTGCTCGACATTCTGCAGTCGGTGCCGGTGCTCGGTTTTCTGTCTTTCACCGTTCTCGGCTTCATGTCGCTTTTCCCCGGCAACGTCTTCGGGGTGGAGCTTGCAGCGATCTTCGCCATCTTCACCAGCCAGGCCTGGAACATGACCTTCAGCTTCTACCAATCGCTGAAGACCGTGCCGGCCAACCTCGACGAGGCGGCCCGCAGCTTCCGGCTTTCGCCATGGCAGCGCTTCTGGCGGCTCGAAGTTCCTTTTTCCATGCCGGGCCTCGTCTGGAATACGATGATGTCGATGTCGGGCGGATGGTTCTTCGTCGTGGCGTCGGAAGCGATTTCGGTCGGCAACACCACCATCACGCTGCCAGGTATCGGCTCCTACGTCGCGCTTGCCATCGCCCAGCAGGACCTCGTGGCGGTCGGCTGGGCGACGGCGACCATGTTTGCGGTGATCCTCATCTATGATCAGTTGCTCTTCCGTCCGCTCGTAGCCTGGAGCGACAAATTCAGGGTCGAACTCTCCGCCGGCAGCGCCGCGCCGCGTTCATGGCTCCTGGACGTGGTGCGCAGAACGCGATTGTTGCAGGTTCTGCTCGTGCCGGCCGGGGCGATCGTCGGGCGTATTCTGCAGCGGCGGCTGGCGGTTCCTTCACTTGTGCCCACCCGGCTGAGCGGGGTTACAGTGAATGCCTGGGCGGATCGCGCCTGGTTTGCGTTCGTCGTTGTCGTTGCAGCCTACGCCTTTTGGCTGGTCGCACGGTTCATCGCGACCGAGCTTGCTTTTGCCGATGTCGTCGCGGTCGCCGGGCTCGGGCTTCTGACCACGCTGCGCGTGATCGTTCTGATGGTGTTTGCGACGCTGGTCTGGGTACCGATCGGCATCTGGATTGGACTGAGACCGCGCGTGGCGGAGCGCATGCAGCCCCTGGCGCAGTTCCTGGCGGCGTTCCCGGCCAACATCGTGTTTCCCTTCGCCGTCGTCGCCATCGTCCGCCTCGGGCTCAACCCGGACATCTGGCTCTCCCCGCTCATGATCCTGGGCGCCCAGTGGTACATCCTGTTCAACGTCATTGCCGGGGCCAACGCCTTTCCGAACGACCTGAAGGAGGCGGCGGCAACGTTCCGCATCCACGGCTGGAACTGGTGGCGAAAAGTCATCCTTCCGGGCGTTTTCCCCTACTACGTGACGGGTGCGATCACCGCGAGCGGCGGCGCCTGGAACGCCTCGATCATCGCCGAGGTCGTGAACTGGGGCGACACGACGCTCACGGCGCATGGCCTCGGCGCGTATATCGCTGCGGCGACGAGGGTCGGTGACTATCCCCGCATCGTGCTCGGTATCGCCGTCATGTCCTTGTTCGTCATCCTGCTCAATCGGTTGGTCTGGCGGCCGCTCTATGCCTTTTCAGGCCGGCGCCTGCGTCTTGAGTAGGAGGTTCCAGATGGATTTGGCCGACACCACAAGCTCTTCTGTCCGTGCCGCGAAAAACCAGCTTCTGGAACTGGAAGGCGTGCGGCAGACCTATAGCAAGAGCGACAGTCCTGATCTTGTGGTGCTCGACGACGTCGCGCTCAAGATCACCGAAGGCGAAATCGTCGGATTGCTCGGGCGTTCCGGCTCCGGAAAGTCGACGCTGCTGCGCATCGTTTCCGGCCTGGTTACGCCAACCGCGGGCAGGGTGCTCTGGCGCGGTCATACGGTGACGGGGCCGAGCGAAGGCATTTCCATGGTGTTCCAGAGCTTTGCACTCTTCCCGTGGCTCACCGTGCTTCAGAATGTCGAACTCGGGCTTGAGGCGCTTGGCGTGCCGGCAGCCGAGCGCCGCCGCCGCGCGATCGATGCGATCGACCTGATCGGCCTCGACGGCTTCGAGAGCGCCTATCCGAAAGAACTGTCGGGCGGCATGCGGCAACGCGTTGGCTTCGCCCGCGCACTTGTCGTCCATCCAAGCCTCATGCTCATGGATGAGCCCTTTTCGGCGCTGGACGTGCTGACGGCGGAAACGCTGCGCACGGACCTCATCGACCTCTGGATCGAAGGGCGTCTGCCGATCAAGTCGATCTTGATGGTGACGCACAACATCGAAGAGGCGGTGCTCATGTGCGATCGCATCCTGATCTTTTCGTCCAATCCCGGCCGGGTTGCGGCGGAGATCGCGATCGACCTGATCCATCCACGCAACCGGCTGGACCCGGCGTTCCGACAACTCGTTGATGACATCTACGCGCGGATGACACGGCGGGCGCCGCTGGAAAAAGTGGAGAAGCCCATTTCGGGCGGCTTCGCCGGGACCGGCATAGCGATGGCCTTGCCCCGGCTTTCGACCAACCGTCTCTCGGGCCTGATCGAAGCGCTCGCGCAGGCGCCGTTCAATGGGGAGGCTGATCTTCCCGATCTCGCTGCAAGCCTGCAACTGGAGGCGGGCGAACTGTTTCCGATCCTCGAAGCCCTGCAGCTCATGCGTTTTGCCGAGCTGGAAGCGGGGGACGTCAAGCTGACGGAGGCGGGGCAGCGCTTTGCCGCTGCCGAAGTCGACAATCGCAAGCGCCTGTTTGCCGAGCACCTTCTAGCTTACGTCCCGCTTTCAGCCCTTATCCGGCGCGTGCTCGACGAGCGGCCAAGCCACCACGCACCCTTTGCGCGCTTCTCAGAAGAACTTGAAGACTACATGTCGGAAGACGATGCCGAACAAACCGTGCGCACGGTCATAGCATGGGGCCGTTATGGAGAACTCTTCGGCTATAACGAGGAGATGCGGCAGTTCAACCTCGACGACCCAAGCTGAAACGTTGGCGGCGGCGTCGCGGTCCTGCGGAAGGGCAGAAAACGATCTGCCGATGCGCGTACCCAGTCCGCGCATTAAGTCGCATAACATACATTATGGAACTAATCTGCGAGCGTCCTTTCGGACTGATTTAGCGAGACGCCCTGAAAGAAACGACCACAGGGCAAACCGCTACGCTCCCTGTGGTCGTACCCATAGCCCCCAACGTCCTCCAACAATTCAACAGTCTATGCTTGCGATACATCAACGAACCTCTGCTGATCTCGCGCCGACCTTCCGGCCATCATCCATGCCGGTTCCCGCTACCGTCAAACATATGGAGCGCTTCGGTGCTCGCGCCGACCTTCACCTCGTCACCGATCTCGTTGCGCGCGCGCCCGGAAACGCGAAAGACCAACTCGTCTCCGTTTTGGAGGCGGCCGTGTATGAGGCTTTCGGCGCCGACCAGTTCGATGCCGTCGATGCGAACCGTCGCTTCGAAGGCTCGCGCCGGGGCATCGGCTGACATCGGCGAAATGTCTTCCGGACGGACGCCGAGCGTGTAGTCGCCATTCGGGCGTGCCGCATCCGAGGCGAGCGTCCATCCCGCCGACAAATTCTTGCCGTGCAGCAGGTTCATCGACGGCGAGCCGATGAAAGTGGCGACGAAGGTGGTTGCGGGCTTCTCGTAAAGCTCCAGTGGCGTGCCGACCTGCTCGATGCGGCCGGCGCTGACGACGACAAGGCGGTCGGCAAGGGTCATCGCCTCCATCTGATCATGCGTGACATAGACGCTCGTCGTTGCAAGGGAGCGCTGCAACCGCTTGATTTCAATGCGCATTTGCCCGCGCAGCTTCGCATCGAGGTTCGAGAGCGGCTCATCGAACAGAAACGCGGCGGGTTGGCGGACGATCGCCCGCCCCATGGCAACGCGCTGACGTTGGCCGCCCGAAAGCTGCCGTGGCTTGCGGTCGAGATAGGGCTCGATTTCGAGCGTCCGCGCGGCCGTGGCAATGCGCTGCTCGATCTCGGCCGCCGGTGTCTTCCGGTTCTTAAGCCCATAGGCAAGGTTCTGGCGCACCGTCATGTGCGGATAGAGCGCATAGTTCTGGAATACCATCGCGATATCGCGCTCGGCCGGCTCGACATCGTTGACGCGGCGCCCGCCAATCAGGATATCTCCGCCGCTGATGTTCTCGAGCCCGGCGATCATGCGCAGCAGCGTGGACTTGCCGCAACCGGATGGCCCGACAAGGACGACGAACTCGCCGTCCTTGATGTCGAGCGAAACGCCCTTGATCGCTTCCACCGTGCCATAGGTCTTGCGGACGTCCTTCAGGGTAATTTCAGCCATTACTTTTCTGTCTCCACCAGACCTTTGACAAACCAGCGCTGCATCAGCACGACGACGAGGATCGGCGGGATAATCGCAAGGATCGCCGTCACCATCACATAATTCCAGGGCGTCGAGGCGTCGGTAAAATCGATCATCCGCCGGAGCCCGATGATGATCGTGTTCATCTTCGCGTCGTTGGTGACGAGCAGCGGCCAGAGATACTGGGTCCAGCCATAGATGAAGAGGATAACGAAGAGCGCCGCGATGTTCGTTGCCGAGAGCGGCAGCAGGATATCCTTCATGAAGCGGAACGGACCGGCATTGTCGATGCGCGCCGCCTCCACCAGTTCCCCCGGTATCGTCAGGAAGAACTGGCGAAAGAGGAACGTCGCCGTCGCCGAAGCCATCAGCGGCAGCGTCAGCCCCGCATAGGTGTCGATCAGGCCGAGATCGACGATCACCTTGTAGGTCGGCAGGATGCGCACCTCGACCGGCAGCATCAGGGTGATGAAGATCATCCAGAAGAACAGCATCTTCAGCGGAAAGCGGAAGAACACGATCGCAAAGGCCGACAGGAAGGAGATGACGATCTTACCCACGGCGATCGCGATCGCCACGACCGTCGAATTGAACAGCAGACGCTCGAGGCTGACGCCGACGACGCGCTCGACGCCGCCGCCGACCGCTTCCCGATAGTTCTCGACGAGGTGATCTCCGACGACGAGCGACATTGGCGGCCGTACGATCTCGATCGAGCTGTGGCTCGAGGCGACGAAGGTATAGTAGATCGGCAGCGCGACGATGATGATCCCGATGACGAGTATCAGGTGGCTGATCGCAGTTGATATGGGACGGTTCTCGATCATCGGCGCCTCACGAATAGTGGACCCGCTTCTCGACGAAGCGGAACTGGAACGCTGTCAGCGCAATGACGATGACCATCAGGATCACTGACTGGGCAGCCGAGCTGCCGAGGTCGAGATTGACGAAGCCGTCGTTGTAAACCTTGTAGACGAGCGTCTCCGTCGCCTTGGCGGGGCCTCCGCCGGTGACCGCGTGAATGATGCCGAAGGTATCGAAGAAGGCGTAGACGGTGTTGACGACGAGCAGGAAGAACGTCGTTGGCGCGAGCAACGGGAAGACGATGGTCCAGAACCGCTTGGTGCCGCGGGCGCCATCGATGGCTGCCGCTTCGATGAGCGACTTCGGGATTGCCTGCAGGCCTGCGACGAAGAAGAGGAAGTTGTAGCTGATCTGCTTCCAGGCTGCCGCGACGATCACCAGGAACATCGCCTGGTTGCCGTTGAGCAGCGGATCCCACGCAAAGCCATTGCGGCGCAGAATGTAAGAGAAGGTTCCCATCGCCGGGTTGAACATGAACAGCCACAGCATGCCGGCCACGGCCGGGGCAACCGCATAGGGCCAGATCAGGAGCGTACGGTAGACGTTGCGCCCGCGCAGCACCCGGTCGGCCGCCGTTGCGAGCAGCAGCGCGAGCGCCATCGACAACAGCGCTGTCGAAACACTGAACGCCACCGTGACCTTGAGCGAATGCAGATAGTCGGGATTGGCGAGGATCGCCCGGAAGTTGGCGAGACCGACGAAGCCGGATTTCAGGCCGAACGGATCCTCGCGCAGCACCGACTGGTAGAGCGCCTGGCTGGCCGGCCAAAAAAAGAAGATGACCGTCAAGACGATCTGCGGTGCCAGCAGAAGATACGGCAGCACCTTGTTTGGAAATACGACGGACTGCATGGTCTCCCCTCCCCATCAAAAACCAGTCCGCACCGCCTTGCGGGCGATGCGGACATTTCGTCTGGAGGTCAGTTGCCGATCGCCGTCTTGATCGCAGCGTTTGCCTTCACGACACCTTCGCTGAGAGCCGTCTTGGCATCCTTCTGGCCGGCAAGCATCGCTTCGAACTCTTCGTTGAGGATGTCGCGAACCTGCGGAAGGTTGACCAGGCGGACGCCCTTGGAGTTTTCGGTCGGCGCCTTGCCCATCATCTGCTTGATCGGCGTCTCCCGGCCCGGGTTCTTTTCATAGAAGCCGGACTTCTTGGTTTCCTCGTAGGCTGCAAGCGTCACCGGCAGGTAGCCCGAGACCTGGTGAAGCTGGGCCTGAGTTTCCGTTTTCGAGAGGAAGTGGAAGAACTCGGCCACGCCCTTGTATTCGGCGTCGCTCTTGCCGGCGAAGACCCAGAGGCTTGCGCCGCCAGGGATGGTGTTCTGCGGGCCATGGCCTTCATAATAGGGAAGCTCGCCCACACCGTAATTGATGCCCGACTTGACGATGTCGCCGAGACCACCGGAGGATTCCGTCAGGATTGCGCACTCGCCCGACATGAAGAGCTGCTTGGCCTCGGAGGTGCGGCCGCCGTAGCGGAACGTGCCGTCCTTGGCGAGATCGGCAATCGACTGGAAATGGTCGACGAAGAGCGGCGCGTCGATCTTCAGTTCCACTTCGAGGCCGGCAAGCCCGTTTTCGTTCGTGCCGTAGGGCACGTTGTTCCAGGCCGAGAAGTTTTCGGTCTGGATCCAGGTCAGCCAGGTCGAAGTGAAGCCGCAATTTGCCGCCCCGCTCGCCTTGATCTTCTTGGCCGCTTCGAAGACCTCGGGCCAGGTGGCCGGCGGCTTGGCCGTATCGATGCCGGCCTTCGTAAAGGCGTCCTTGTTGAAGTAGAGGATCGGGGACGACGAGTTGAAGGGGAAGGACAGCATGGTCCCGTCAGCCTTGGAATAATAGGCGACGATGCCCGGCAGGTACTGGTCCTTGTTGAACTCGTAGCCGCCCTTCTGAAGCACTTCCGCCACGGGTACCACGGCGCCTTCGGCGCCCAGCATCACGCCGCTGCCGGCGTCGAACACCTGCAGGATCGCGGGAGCCTGCTTGGAGCGGAACGCAGCGATGCCCGCGTTCAGCGTCTCGCCATAGGTGCCCTTGAAGACGGGGACAATCTTGTATTCCGACTGGCTTTCGTTGAATTCCTTCGCAAGCCGTTCAACGGTTTCGTTGTTGGCGCCCGTCATTGCGTGCCACCAGGCAAGCTCCGTCGCCGCGAAGGCGTTCGGGGCGACGAAGACCGACATCGCAGATGTGGCCGCAAGCGTCCATTTCAAAACTCTCATGGCGATTCCTCCCAATATTGAGACGACAAGTCTCGGTGCTCAGTCGCGTTGATCCTCCTCAATCAGTCGCGCCTGACTTTCGCAGCGAAAGTGCGCTGATTAAAAACGAACGCTAACGAACCTGCAAGAGAAAATAGAATGCAGAATTCGCAAATTTCCGCCTTCGGAATATTCGTTCTGTTTCATATAGGAACGCTCGACGCTCGACGCTCGATCGTGCCGAGCGCGGTGCAAATCACCAATCACGCATAGCCTGCGCGACCGACTTGCGGCTGATGGGCTTGCCTATCTCCTCGCATCGACGCTTGTCGCCTCCCTGCTTTACTAGGGACGGCCGCGCGGGTTCCGGGATTGCGGCCTATCGACGTGCCTTGGGGCGTGTTGCAAGAACGTTGCGAATTGCAAAGCTCGAATGGATTCTGGAGACCCCCGGTAAGGCCGAGAGAATCTCCTTGTGGATGCGCTCGAATTCGCCGGCATTGGCGACTTCGACGCGCAGCAGATAGTCCGATCCGCCAGTCATCAGAAAACACTCGCGTAGCTCGGGATGCCGTCGCACCGCCGCCTCGAACCGGTCGAGATAGTCCTCTGTCTGTCGGTCCAGCGTGATGTTGATGATAACGGCAATGCTGGCCTCGACGTTCGAGGTGTCCACAAGGGCGGTATAGCCGCGAATGACGCCGGACTGTTCCATCAGTTTTATCCGCCTCAGACAGGCGGAGGGCGAGAGCCCGACCTCGCTCGCGAGGCTGGCGTTGCTCCGGCGCGCATCCAGGCGCAGCAGCCGCAGGATATTGCGGTCTATGGTGTCGAGCGCAGTCATTGCAGATTATTCCAATTCGTGATTGTTTCTTTCAAAGATCACGAATTCGCGCAACGATCAATCGACAATTCGTCGACAATTCTGCGATCGTTTCACTACCCTCCGGGCAGGTTGGGAGGCTCGGCCATGGACGGCGCAGTCAGGGAAAATACGCAGCAGAAAGCGATCAAGGGCGGCGCCTCGGGCTACCTCACGATCGATCTTGCGGCGCTGGTTCGCAATTACGACCGGCTGGTGTCTGAAATTGCGCCGGCGCGAGCCGCAGCCGTCGTCAAGGCGGATGCCTATGGCCTTGGCGCAGACCGGGTCGCGGCGCGCCTTTATGACCATGGCTGCCGGCATTTCTTCGTGGCCCAGTTCGTGGAGGCTCGGCGCCTGCGACCGCAGCTTGCCCGCGATGCGATGATCTTCGTCCTGAACGGCCTGCAGCCGGGCAACGAGCTCGCCTGCGCCGACGATGGTATCGTACCGGTGATCAATTCCCTTGAGCAATTGCGGCAATGGGCCGGTGCGGCGGTAAATCTCAACCGCCGGCTCCCTGCGGCGCTGCAGTTCGACACGGGCATGTCGCGGCTCGGCGTCCCGCCGCAGGAACGACCGGCGGTCGCCTCGATGCTGCGAACCTGCGGCATGATCGACATCCAGTTCGTCATGAGCCACCTGGCCTCTGCCGACGACGTCTTGAGCGAGCAGAACGGCAGCCAGCTTGCCGAACTCCGGCGCATCGCAGCGGAGTTTCCGGAATACGAGCTGTGCTTCGCCAATTCCGGCGGAATTTTCCTGGGCGAAGCCTATCACGGCGTGCTGGTTCGGCCGGGGATCGCGCTCTATGGCGGGGCCCCGACGGATGGTCACCCAAACCCGATGGAGCCGGTCATCAAGCTCGATGTCGCGGTGGTGCAGACGCGTGAAGTGCCGACCGGTGCGCGCGTCGGTTATGGCGGCAGCCATGTCGCCGCAAGCCCGACCCGGCTTGCCACCATTGCCGCCGGCTATGCCGACGGCCTGCCGCGCAGCCTGACCGATCGCGGTGCGGTCTATTGCGACGGCGTTCGCCTGCCGATCGTCGGTCGCGTGTCGATGGACAGCATCACCATCGACATCTCGGCCTTGTCGGAGGGGCGCCTGCAACTCGGCAGCCTGGTGGAGGTCCTCGGGCCCAACCAGACACTCGAAGACATCGCACGCGATGCCGGCACTATCTCCTACGAAATCCTGACCGGTCTCGGCCATCGCTACGAACGGCAGTACCGCTGAGCTTCCTTTGCTTTTGAGGACATCATGAAAGTTATCGTTCTCGGCGCCGGCATCGTCGGCGTCACCTCGGCTTACCAGCTTGCCAAGAGCGGACACGAGGTCACCGTCATCGATCGCCAGCCCGGGCCGGCGCTGGAGACGAGCTTTGCCAATGCCGGCGAAGTTTCCTTCGGCTACTGCTCGCCCTGGGCGGCACCCGGTATTCCGATGAAGGCGATGAAATGGCTGTTCATGGAGCATGCGCCGCTTATCCTTCGTCCGAAGGTCGATGCCGCCATGATCTCCTGGATGATCAAGATGCTCTCGAACTGCACGTCCGGGCGCTACGCGATCAACAAGAGCCGCATGCTAAGGCTTGCCGACTACAGCCGCGTCTCGCTCGCCGCGCTGCGCGCCGAAACCGGCATCGCCTATGACGAGCGCATGCAGGGAACGCTGCAGCTTTTCCGCACCCAGGCCCAGCTCGACGCCTCCGGCAAGGACGTCAAGGCGCTTGCCGCCGACGGCATCCCCTACGAGGTCCTGGACCGCGATGGCTGCATTCGCGTCGAACCGGCGCTGAAACATGTGCGCGAGAAGATCGTCGGCGGCCTGCTGACGCCGAAGGACGAGACCGGCGACTGCTTCAAGTTCAGCAACGAGCTTGCGAAAAAGGCGGAAGCGCTCGGCGTGCGCTTCAACTATGGCAGCATCATCCGCAGTCTCGACGTGGAAGGCGGCCGGATCAAAGGCGTCGTTACGGCGCACGGTACGCTCCAGGCCGACGCTGTCGTCGTGGCGCTCGGCAGCTTCTCCCCTCTCCTCGTCAGGCCGCATGACATCCGCCTGCCGGTCTACCCGGTCAAGGGTTACTCGTTGACGATCCCGATCACCGACGCGTCACGCGCGCCGGAATCGACGGTCATGGACGAAACCTTCAAGATCGCCATCACCAGGCTCGGCGACCGCATCCGCGTCGGCGGCATGGCGGAAATCTCCGGCTACACCAACGATCTCGGCGAACCCCGTCGCCTGACGCTCCAGCACTCCGTCACCGATCTCTTCCCGGGCGGCGACGTGTCGAAGGCGAGCTTCTGGTCCGGCCTTCGGCCGATGACGCCGGACGGCACGCCGGTCATCGGTCCGACGAAGGTCGCGGGCCTCTACCTCAACACCGGCCACGGCACGCTCGGCTGGACGATGAGTTCCGGTTCGGCACGGGTGATCGCCGATCTCGTCAGCGGCCGTAAGCCGGAAATCGACGCCACCGATCTCGCGATCGCCCGCTACGCATAAGCGCGTTCAATTCAACCACCAATCTCGGAGACGGATCATGATCCAGGAAATCCACACCACCGACGCGCCGGGCGCCGTCGGTCCCTTCTCGCAGGCGATCAAGGTCGGCAACCTCCTGTTCGTCTCCGGCCAGCTTCCGATCGATCCGGTCACCGGAGAGTTCAACTCGGACGACGCGATTGCGCAGGCCGAGCAGTGCCTGAAGAACCTTGCAGCCATCGCGACTGCCGCGGGCACGACCCTTTCGAACGCCGTCAAGACCACGGTTCTGCTCACCGACCTCGGGCAGTTCGTGGAGATCAACAAGGTCTATGCGGGCTTCTTCGCCAAGCCGTTCCCGGCCCGCGCCTGCTACGAAGTCAGCGCGCTGCCAAAGGGCGCGAAGGTGGAGATCGAGGCGGTCATCGCCATTCCGTAAGGCCTACTGGCGCCGGACGCTGACAGGCAATCAGCGTCCGGGAAGCATCACGATGCCGCTAAAGGTATCGCCATCGGGAACCAATCCGCCCGCCGGGGGGGCGATGTGCGGTGGTTTGCGACTGTGCTATCGGAGCTTACGTCGGAAGCAGACGGTTCGTGCGCTCGACGAATGCGATCTGCTCCAAAAACTGCAGCCTGAGTTTCTTCAGCGTCCAGAGACGAAAGCGATCCGGGGCGGGCCGCGCCTGTTCCTCGGCGATACGCGTTTCAATGATCGCCTTGCGGCTGCGGAGAGACTTCAGAAACTGATCCATTGCGATAGCCTTTGTTTGACTTCGCGACATTCGACCAGTTCGGCTCATAGTGCCAATTCATAGTTGATATTCCTGCGATAGGTTTTATCAATTGGGAATGGCCTATCGACCCACTCTTCGCCAGCTTGAATACATAGCGGCCCTCGACGAACTCCGGCACTTCGGCAAAGCCGCCAAGCGCTGCCACGTTTCGCAACCGACCCTTTCGGTTCAGATTGGGCTGGTCGAAAAGTCACTCGGGGTAACGCTGTTTGAACGCACCTCGACGAGTGTCGTCACGACACCGGCGGGCCAGGATGCGGCGCGAAGCGCGCGCATGGCGCTCGCGACCGTCGATGACCTCGTCGAAGGCGCCTTGAAGGACACGCAAAGCCTCGGCGGCCTGGTTCGCATGGCGACGGCCCCGACCTTTGGTCCCTATTTTCTTCCGGGCTTTCTGCCGGGCGTCCATCGGAAATTCCCGGCCTTGAAGATCTATATCCGCGAGGACCCGCCGGCATGGATCGAAACGGCGGTCGCCGAAGGTGCCGTCGATTGTGGCCTCGGACCGGCGCCGGAGCGTGCCGGCCTCAGGTTCCGGCGCATCGGCGACGAGAAGATTTTTCTTGGCGTTCCCGCCGAACATCGCCTGGCCTCGCAGACCTCGGTCAAGACCCGGGCGCTGCGAGGCGAAACGCTGCTGGCGCTCGGCAGCGGCCACCGGCTGCTCGAAAACGTCAAGCACCTCGCGGCCGTGGCGGATGCCCGGGTGATCGATGATTATGAGGGAACAAGCCTCGATTCCATCAGGCAGATGGTCTCGATCGGCATGGGCTGCTCGCTGTTTCCAGAACTTTATGCCCGCGCGGAGTTTCGCAAGGACGACGACGTCAAGCTGATCGAAATCGAGGACTGGGCGGCCCGTCGCGAGGTTGGATTCTACTGGCGCGAAAACAGCGGACGACAGCGCCACTACGAGATCCTGGCGCGCGAGGCCGATAGCGCCGCGCGCAAGAAGGGAATTGCCTGATTGGCGGGTCTTCGTTTCTGCCCGAACCGGCAATCTTCGGATTGTCGCCGGCTAAGGGGCAAGAAGACCGGCCAGTGAAATGTAGAGCGGCACGCCAATCAGCAGGTTGAGCGGGAATGTGACGCCGAGCGCCATGGTGAGATAGATCTCGGGCCTGGCTTCCGGTGCGGCCATGCGCATCGCCGCGGGCGCGGCAATATAGGAGGCGCTCGCAGCCAGTGTCGTCAACAATGCGGCGTTGCCATGCGACAGGCCGAGGGCCAGTGCCGACAGAAGAACAAAGGCAGCCGAAAGCGCCGGCATCCAGGCCGCAAACAGCATCAGCGGCCAGGTGAGTTTGCGCCAACCGGTGCGAAGCCCCTGCCCCGCCACGGCTCCGAGATCGAGGAGAAAGAGGCAAAGAACGCCCCTGAAAGGATCGACCAGGAAGCCGGACACGTCGGCGAGCCCTTCCTTTCCCGTCACCGCGCCGATGGCGAAGGCGCCGAGCAGAACGACGATCGTCACGTTGAAGAATACCTCTTGCATGACCGTGCGATTGGCACGCTTGGCGCTGGCTTGTCCGCCAGCACCCGCCCGTTGCAAGAGATAGACGGCGCTGATGATGGCCGGCGCTTCCATCGCGGCCGCAACCGCCACCATGGTGGCGCTGAATTCGATGCCAGATCGGGTCAGGGCATCGGTCGCGGCCGTGAATGTGACAATGGAGATCGAGCCGTAATGCGCAGCGATTGCTGCCCGATCGGTCGCCGGCAGGGGCGATACCAATCCGAGAAGACGAAAGGCGGCAAAGGGCGTCGCCCCGGATAGAACCACCCCGACGAGCAGACACAGGAGCACTTCGGTGGAGAGGGCATCCATCGCGACCGCCGCTCCCCCCTTGAAGCCGATCGCCAGCATCAGGTAGATCGCGATCATCTTTGAAACGCCGCTCGGCAGAGCGATCGATGCGCCCAGGACAGAGGCGCCAAAGCCGAGACAGAAGAAGAGCACGGGCGCCGAGAGCAGGGTCTGCTCGACGATAGACAGATAAAGGTTCATCGGAAGCCGTCAGGTTGGTGTTCTTAAAAAAAGAAGCGATGCAGACCTCGGTCGCACCGCCTCAAACCTGCAAGGATACGGCGCCTTGCAGTTGCTTCCCTTATCTGCGGATATTGCCGCGGGACTTGTTCGTCTCGTCCCTTCGGCCGGCATTTGTCATAGATGGGTCTCATAGGACAAATTCATTGTCGCTATTGGCAAAATAGATCGAAACTATTGTGTGCGGCCTGGTGGCACGATGCTGGGTTGGGCGAGCGAGGGCGCCGTCGCCCGCCCGATCATGCCAACGAGCGTGCAATCTCGCCGTCCAACGGAGCCGTCCGTGCGATCACTTGTCTTGGCCAAATGTTGACGCAAAGCCGACAAGGCCTTGTCCTCCACGAGACACACCGCGCGAGCGCCCGGCGCATTTCCACCGCGCGGAAGAGCCGGCTCTCGCAGCTCCGAGTGGAATCTCCGCTTCAACAGACACACACGACTGACGTTGGTACAGTTCAACAGGGTCCCATATGCCGTTAGACGAACAAGCACTCGGACAGAAACTGAAGGCAAGTTTTGACGCGGGCGATCTGCCCGGTCTGCATGGCGCAATCGTCGATCTTCGGGACCGCAGGCTCGCCGAAGTCTATTTTCCGGGGGCTGACGAGCGCTGGGGTGAACTTGTCGGCTATCGCGATCATGGCCCCGACACGCTGCACGATCTTCGCTCGATATCCAAATCGGTGGTCGGCTTGCTGTACGGGATCGCTTTGGCCGAAGGCAGAGTTCCTGCACCGGAAGCCCCCCTCTACCCGCACTTCCCGCAATACCCCGATCTCATGCATGAGCCCGGTCGCGACCGGATCCAGATTCGACACGTGCTGTCGATGCAGATGGGGCTCGAATGGGACGAGAGCCTGCCTTACAACGATCCGCGAAACAGCGAGATTGCCATGGAGATGGCGCCCGATCGTTACCGTTTCATCCTCGAGCAGCCGATCCGCGAGGCCCCTGGACGAACATGGAACTATAGCGGTGGCGCTGTGGCACTGCTGGGCAAGCTCATCGAGTATGGAAGCGGCATGACGTTGGACGCCTATGCCGCCCGGAAGCTGTTCGAACCGTTGGGGATCGGCAGATTTGAATGGGTTGCCGGCGACGACGGCGAGCCTTCCGCCGCGTCAGGCCTACGTTTGACATTACCGGATCTTGCGAAGATCGGCCGCCTCGTGGTGGATCGCGGTGTCTATGACGGCCGCCAGATCGTTCCGGCAGAATGGCTCGACGCTTCGTTCAAGCCCGGCGCGACGATCAACGAATTCATCCAGTACGGCTATCTTTGGTACGTCAAGCAATCCGTCGAGTGCGCCGTTGTCATGGGCGTTGGCTATGGCGGTCAAAGGCTGACTGTCGACCGATCCGCCGGTCTTGTCGTCGCCTCGTTCGCAGGTCGTTACAACGACCCGGATAGCTGGCAAACACCGATAAGGGTGCTCTTCGATTTTGCCGTGCCCGAAACACAGCGATTGCTTTCAACGTAACCGCGGGTCGATACCGCGAAATGTCATGGGCTGCCATCCGACGGATGACATGAAAAGGGACGTTCAAGGATTGCCGCAGCGGATTGCGCCGGGAGCGGACAATCCCCTCGGCGCGCGGGCGCTCTATCTGTTTCAGAATGGCAAGGACACGCTCTACCGCATCCATGGCACGTCCGAGCCCTGGACCATCGGAACCGAAGCATCCTCGGGCTGCATCCGCATGCTCAACGAAGATGTCATCGAGCTCTATGGGAAAGTCTCAAAGGGCGCGACCGTGGTCGTCCTCTAGATGCGTGAAGGACAGCGGTCAGGGTTCGTTGTTCTCATCCCCTCGCCCCACGCAAACTATGAGTTGACCGTTTTCAGCGCCGAGGCGACACTTGTCAGGTGCAGCAAGGCAGGAGGTAAATGATGGCTGAGGCGGACCACTGGCGTCATATGGCAAGCGCTCCGAAAAACGGGAGCCGGATCCTCGTCACGATCCGGCCGTCCGAGCAGGGCGCCGCGGAAGTCGATCTCGCCTATTGGTCGAAAGGTGATCAGTTCGGGACTGAAGGCTGGCGCGCCTCCGATTCCTCGCCCGGCCGCATCATCGAGTATCCCGAGCCTGAGTTGAAGTGTTGGATGCCGATGCCCACGGCCAATCTCGATCGCGCTGCGATGCCGTTGCCTTGGGAAGGCGAGGACGAGCAGGAACTGGACGGCTCCGGGATCTAGGAGCGCCTGCGCCGGATCGTTGGCTGAGCCCTGCTTGTCAGCGGCGGCATAGGTTGTTGCGTGGCAGATTGCTTTCGCTACGGCGACACCACTGTCGGCCGCAGATCGTGCCGATGTGTTTCATTTCGTTGGGCACGGCCGCGGTGGTTCTCACCGCGGCCGCCCATTATCCTTCTATCGCATCATCGCCGCGACATTGCCGCCGTCGACGGTGATGACCGCGCCTGTGCTTGTGCGCGCCTTGGCAAGGTGCACGAAGGCTTCGGCCACATCCTTGGCGGCGACTTCGCGGTGGACGAGGTTGCCGCGCATGTAGGCTTCCGGCGTGATGCCGCGGGCGCGGCTGCGCTCCTCGACCATCTGGTCGGTCATGAGGCCGGTGCGGATACGATCGGCGTTGACGGCGTTCGAGGTGATGCCGTCCGCACCGTGTTCGACGGCGTATTGCCGCATCAGTGCCATCAGCGCCGCCTTCGACGTGCCGTAGGGACCGAAATCGGGGCCGGGATTGACCGCCTGCTTGGAGACGTTGAACACCAGTGCGCCGCCGGTGCGTTGCGCCTTCATCACCCTGGTTGCTGCCCGGGCGATGTAATGGTGTCCCCAGAAGTTGAGGGCGAAGGCCTTCTCGAAGAGTTCGTCGGCAACCTCGATCATGGCGCCCTGGAAGGCGGCACCCGCGTTCGAAATGACGATGTCGATACCGCCGAAATGTTCGGCGACGCCGGCGATAGCGGCGTCAACGGCCTGAGGATTGGTCACGTCGCAGGCGACGCCAAGCCCTCCGAGCCGGGCGGCCTCCTTCTTGACCGTCGCTTCGGCAAGATCGACGAGGGCGATTTCCGCACCTTCCGCGCGCAGCGCCTCGGCAATCGCAAGGCCAAGGCCGCCGGCCCCGCCGGTCACCACCGCAACCTGCCGGCTGAGCGGCTTCTCCACCTGTTTCGTCAGTTTGACCTGCTCGAGCGACCAGTATTCGATGTCGAAGAGATCCTGTTCCGACAGCGCTTCGAAGCTCTCGATTCCTTCAGCATTACGGATGACGTTGATCGTGGCTTCCGCGACATCGGCGCCGACGCGTGCGGCCTTCTTGCTGGGGCCCGCCGCAAAGAGGCCGACGCCGGCGACGTAGAAGACGCGGGGCATCGGGTCGAGCATCTTCTTGTTGCCACCGACGCGCGCGTTGTTGCGCTCGAAATAGGCGCGGTATTCGGCGACGTAGTCGGCCACGGCCGTGCGCACCGTCTCCGCCCAGGCGGCCATTTCGCCTGCAACCGGCGCCGGCAGGACCAGCCCGAAGCGCTTGATGTGGATGACATGCTCCGGCGTCGCGTTGCCGCGGCGCGCGAGATCGCCGGCATTCTGCGCATTGCAGAACGCAAGCACCGCGTCGCTTGCCCGGTGCTCCAGCACGAAGCGTTTCGGGCAGCCTTCGACGCCGGTGTCGATCGCGATGGCGCCGCGCAGGACCGGCGCAATTTCCGCGGCCGTTGCAAGCGCCGTTGGCTGCTTCACCTGGACGAACGGACGCGGATTGCCTTCGGCAATGCGGCGTTCGGCCCGGTCGATTGCGGCGATCATCTTCTCGTAGGATTCGCGCGGGTCTTCCGACCAGGTGAAGATGCCGTGCTTCAGCAGGATCATGCCGTCGGCGGTCGGATCGGCGCGGAAAGCCTCATCGCAGGCTTTGGCAAGATCGAAGCCGGGCATGACATAGGGAACGATGATCGCCTTGGGGAAGAGTTCGCGCACGATTTCTTCGCCGTGCGGCTGGTTTGTCAGCGACACGATCGCGTTGGCATGGGTGTGGTCGATGTGCTTGAACGGCAGGTTGGCATGCAAGATCGCTTCGACCGACGGATTGGGCGCTGCCGGATCGAGCAGCAAGCGGCGCTGCAGCATGACCATGTCGTCGTCGCTGAGCGTCTGGAAACCGACCATTGCCTGGAGCGGTTGCAGGCGGACGGCGGGCAGGCCTGCCGGTTCGATCGTGCCCATGTCCCAGCCGCTTCCCTTGACGCAAAGAACCGGAATCTCAGAGCCGTCGAGGTCGGTGAAAACGGTCTTTACCGACGTGTTTCCACCGCCATGCAGCACCAGTTCCGGGTCGGATCCGAGCAGGCGCGTGGTGTAGGTGCGGATCGCCAGATCACGGTTGACGCCGTTGCGGACGTAGGCGTCGACGACATCGGCATATTCGGTTTCGGACCATCTCGATTTCATGCAAAGGCTCCTCAGCTTCCGGCGGACATCACCTGCGACGGCTCCGGACAAAAATGACATGGCGGGACCGCGCCCGCCGAGCCGTGGAAGGCTGGCAGGAAAGGCCGCTTGGGAAATTTGGGATCGGCGTCTGGCGCGGGCCGCGTCGAAGAAGGCGCGGATCCGATCCTGTCTGCCGCAGTCTCGCCTGCCCATGTGGCCGCATTCATGGCCGCGTGCTCAAGCGCGATTCCGTTCTCGATCGCCCGTTACAACGGGGCATAAACAAATGACAACATCATGTGTCAAATGTCAATTGAGCGTTCGAATTTGTTTGACGGCGGCCTCATTTCCGGTTTGAGGTGGCGCAAACAGTATCAGGCGGAGTGACGGATGGCGGAGAGCGCACGGGCAAGTTGGATGATCGGCGAAGGCAAGTCGTTGCCGCCCGAGTTCGATGACGGGGTCGTTTGGGCCGCCTGGCTCTACTACGTTGATCAACTGACCCAGAGCGACATCGCCAAGATCCTCGGCATGTCGCGCGCGACCATCGTCAATTACCTTCAGGAGGCCCGTGAACGCGGCCTCGTTACCATCCGCGTCAACACGGATGTCGGCGGACGCGTGGCCATCGCGCGCAAGCTGAAGGAGAAGTTCGGGCTCGAGGGAGCGCTGGTCATTCCGGCCGGAGAGCCGGCGTCGCTGGTCACGCGCCTCGGTGAGGCCGGCGCCCGCCTGCTTGCCGACATGATCAAGCAAGGCGACACGATCGGCGTTGCCTGGGGACGGACAGTGCTTGCCGTCGCCGACCAGATCTCGCTGGCCGAACCGCTCGATGGGCTCACTGTCGTCCAGGTCTCGGGCAGCTCGATCGCCAATCCCGAGTTCTCGCCGGAGTTCTGCACCTCGCTGATGTCCCAGCGCATTCACGCACGCTGCGTCAACCTTTTGGCGCCGGCGTTGCTGTCGACGCCGGAACTCAAGCGCTGGCTGCTTTCGGAACCTGTGCTCGTCAAGCAGTTCGAGCTTATTCACTCCACCAACATCCTGGTCTTCGGCGTCGGCGATATCGGCCCTGACACGCTGATCCGCTCTGCCAATGTCGCAAGCCAGGAGGACTTCGATTCCTACCAGGCGCACGGCGCCGTCGCGGTGCTGATCTGCCGTTTCATCGACGAGGCGGGCCGACAGGTGAGCGGTGAACTCGACGATCGCATGGTGGGTATCGAGCTCGACGAACTCGTGCGGATCCCGAGCCGCGTCTGTGTCGCCGGCGGTGCGAACAAGGTCACGGCGATCCGCGCGACGATGAATGGCGGCTACGCCACCCACCTCGTCACCGACATCGAAACCGCCGAGATGCTGCTGGCCGAATAGGCCCAGGGCGCTCCGACAGGAGCGCCCCGCCAGCCTATCAGTTCACCTTGACGCGCGCCGTGCGCATGAATGCCTGCGTCGCCTCGAAGGAGGTGATGCCGGCATCCGAGCCGAGACCGGTCGCCACCAGCGCGGCCGAGGCCTGCGCGAACTTCAGCGACGTCTCCGTGTCCATCTTGTGGTGCAGGCCGGCGATGAAGCCGGCGTTGAAGGCATCGCCGCAGCCTGTCGTATCGACGACGTCGATCTCGAAGGCGGGCAGTTTCACGCTCTTTCGGTCCGGATCCATGAAGTAGACGCCGTCGCCGCCGAGTGTGAAGACGCAGTGTTTCACACCGAGGTCGCAGAAGAAGAGCGCCGCATCCTCGGCAGTTTTCCGCCCGGAGATCAGCATGGCTTCCTCCACCGAGGGCATGAAGTAGTCGATATAGGGGAAGAGCGGGCGGATGAGGGAGAGCGTCTTCTCGCTGGCACCGAGCAGATCGAAGGTGACGGTGCGGCCCTTGGCCTTGGCCGCTTCGAGAAGCACGCGGCTCGGCTCGCCGTCGAGGCGGTCGAGCAGGCCCGTGCCGCCAAGATGAACGATCGGCGCCTCCGTTACGCGATCGAGTGCTTCAGCTGCGATCTCGAAATGGCCGGACGCGCCGCGGACGTGAAGCGCCGGCCGTTCGCCGTTGCGGCGGATGTTGAGGATCGTGGCGGACGTCGGGACGCCCGGGATCTGCTGCATCTCCGCGGTGTCGACGCCGAAGCGCTGCAGGGTCGAAAGCACGAAATCGGCCTTCTCGTCGTCGCCGACGGCGCCAACCGCAAGGCAGTTGAGACCGAGCTTTGCAAGGTCGACCACTGTGCCGCCGGCGGTACCGGCAACCGTCAGCCGGATCTCGTCGATGAACTCGACATTGCCGCCCTCGGGAATGCGGTCGACCGGGCGACCGAGGATGTCGAGAATGTAAAGTCCGATGACCGAAACATCGTGCGCCATGCACTCAAACCTTTCTCAAAGAAACAGGGGTGTCGAAAGACACCGGCCCCGACCGCGGCTTGGCGGCCTTAACGCCGGCCGTCAGGATTGTCTGCCGCGGATCGAGAAGATCCCGCCGGCGAGAATGATGAAGATGCCGACGATGACGAGCTGCCAGGTGCTCGGGATGCCGACAAGAATGAGGACGTTGCTGACCAGCGTGATGAGAACAACGCCCAGAAGCGTGCCGATGACACTGCCGGAGCCGCCGGTGATGCGCGCGCCGCCGAGAACGACCGCGGCAATGATTTCGAGTTCGGCACCCGCGAGATCGAACGGGTTCGCCAGGCGGTTGCTGGAGACGTGAATGATCCCGGCGATGCCGGCGAGAAGTCCGGCATAGGCAAAGACAAAGATGCGGACCGTGCGCAGATTGTAGCCTAGACGCTCGGCCACGCCGGCATTGCCGCCGACGGCATAGACCGCCCTGCCGATCAGGGTGCGCTCGAGGATCCACCAGGTGACGATCGCGGCGACCGCAAGGATCAGCACGAAGGCAGGCAGTGTCGAGGTCGAGCCGTTGGCACTGTGGTGGGTGAAGAGCGCAAGCTTTCCGAAGGCGTCCATTGCCGCGGGAATGTTCATGAACAGCGCCGTGCCGACAAAGGTGAGCAGGAAGCTGCGAATGACATATTGCGTGCCGATCGTCACGATCAGCGACGGCGCCTTGAGTGCATGAACGAGAACGCCGTTGAGCGCGCCGAAACAGGCACCGCCGACAGCGCCGAGCGCAAGGATCGCCACGATCGGCATGTCGGGCACCACGTTCACGACCAGCATGGTGACGGCGTACATGACGAAGGCGGCGATCGCCGTGAACGAGACGTCGATGCCACCGGAGGCCAGCACGACGAGCACGCCGAGCGCAAAGAGGCCACGCACGACGGACGCGCGCAGGATGTCGAAAAGGTTCGATACCTGCCAGAAGTCCGTGTTGATCGCGCCGACGACGAGCGAGACGGCGACGATCAGGATCAGCGTGAAGGCCGGCGGATGCCGCATGAGCCACGCCCAGATGCCGGCAACCGCGCCAGCGCTTTCAGACCGGGGTGCTGGCGAGGAAAAGGTGGTTTCGGTCATTGAAGCCTCGCAATGGTATCGTCCGTCAGCGCACGCGAGAGGACGTCTTCGGCCAGCCCTTCGGCGGCAAAGGTTTTGACGACGCGACCTTTGCGCATGACCATGATGCGGTCGCAGTTCTGCAGCAATTCGGGCAGGTCGTCGCTGATGATGATGACGCCCATGCCGTCGCCAGCGAGCCGCTGGATGATCCGATAGATCGTGTCCTTGGAGCCCACGTCGACGCCGACGGTCGGGCCGTGCAGGATCAGGAGTTTCGGCTCGATCGTCAGCCAGCGCCCGATCAGCACGCGCTGCTGGTTGCCGCCGGATAGCGACTGCACCGGCTTGTCGACGCCGGCCGAGACGACCTGGAGATCGTCGACCGTGCGCTCGGCAAGCGCACGGCTGCGGCGCCGGTCGACGATACCGAGGGCATTGCGCAGCCGGTCGAGGACCGGAACCACGATATTGTCCTTGATCGATTGCGAGAGGAACAACCCCTCCGAGAGCCGGTCCTCGGGAACGTAGCCGATCCCCGAAGCAATGGCGTCGGCGGGTTTGCCAAGGCGGATCTCGTCGCCCTCGAGAAAAATGCCGCCGCCGTCAGCCGGCGAAACGCCGGCGAGCGCAAGCGCCAGTTCGTTGCGCCCGGAATCAAGCAGCCCGGTAATGCCGACGATTTCGCCCTTGCGCAGCGACAGGGACACGTCGGCGAAAAAGCCGCTCCGCGAGAGCTTTTCGACATTGAGCAACTTCTCGCCGAGCGTGACGGCAGAGCGCTGGCGCGTATCGTCCAGCACCTTGCCGGTCATCCAGAAGGCCAGATCGGTCTTCGAATGGCCTTCGACATCGCATTCGGCGACCTTCTGGCCGTCGCGCATGATGATCGCCCGCCCGCCGAGCGATTTGCACTCGTCGAGCTTGTGGGTGACGAACAGGACGGCCACGCCCTTGGCGCGCAGGCGATCGACGACGCCGATGAGATTGTCGACCTCGTGTTTGGTCAGCGCCGTCGTCGGCTCGTCCATGATGACGAGGCGGGCATCGGAGGCGATCGCGCGGGCAATGGCGATCAACTGCCGCGTCGCCATCGGCAACTCGTCCGTGCGCGTCGAAAGAAAGGCCCTGCTCGCGGGCAGGCCGACGGCCGCAAGGGCGCGCTCGGCGGTCGCCCGCATCTTCGGTATGTCGAGCCGCCGCGCAAGCTTGCCCGACGAGGATACGAGCTGCTGCGTCAGGCCGATGTTCTCGGCGACGGAGAGATTGGGGAGCAGCGAGAAATCCTGATAGACCGTTTCGATGCCGGCAGCGAGGGCGGCGACCGGCGTCAGTCCGGTGACCGTCTTGCCGTCGATTAGGAGTTCGCCTGCATCGGCCCGTTGAGCCCCGGAAATGATCTTGATGAGCGTGCTCTTGCCGCAGCCGTTCTCACCCATCAGGTGATAGATGTTGCCGGCCTCGATCGAAAGGCTGACGCCTTTCAGCGCGCGCACGCCACCGAAGTGCTTCTCGATGTTGCGCACCTCCAGAAACGGGGTCGTGGGCTTGAGATGCGGTTCACCGCCAGTGGGCTGGGGCTGCATGGCTTTGTCCTGATGGGGCATGAGGGCGTTCGAGGGACATGCCGCCGCGCCGGTGGGCGCGACGGCATCGATCGGCTGAACCGATCAGAACGGGTATTTGCTGTAGTTCGACTTGTCGACGTCGACCCAGGCTTCGCCGACAACGATGATGCCGTCACCTGCACCCTTCTTGACCGCAACCTTTTCGTAGCCGGGCACGCCGAGATCCATGCCGTCCTTGATCTCTTCGCCCTTGATGACCATGTCGGCGACCTTGTTCATGACGTAGCCGGCATCCTTCGGATCCCAGAAGCTGATGCCATCCACAGCACCGGACTCCAGATAGGATCCGGTATCCTTCGGCAGGCCGATGCCGAAGACGCAGGTCTTGTCCTGAAGGCCAGCCTCTTCGACGGCGCGGCCGATGCCGATGACGTCGATGGCGGAGCCGCCCTGGAAGCCCTTGATATCAGGATACTTGCGCAGGATCTCGCGGGCTTTCTCATAGGCGCGGTTGGCGTCGTTGAAGGATTCGTTCTTCTCCGAGACCAGTTCCATGTCCGGGTACTTCTTGGCGTTTTCAGCGCCGCCGTCAGCCCACTGCACGTGCGTCAGGCTGCCGAGCGAACCGACGAAGGACGTCCACTTGCCGGACTTGCCCATGCACTCGGCGATCTTTTCGTTGAAGCGGGCGCCGAAAGCCTTGTTTTCGAAGGCTTCGATGTCGACGAGCGTGTTCTTCATGCTGTCGGCTTCGTGGGTCACAACCTTGATGCCGCGCTGGGCGGCACGCTTCAGCACGCCTTCGAGCGACGCTGCATCCATCGGCACGACGGCAATCGCGCTGACCTTCTTGGCGACGAGGTCTTCGATCAGGCGCGCCTGCTGGGCAGCGTCTGCCTTGCCGGGGCCAATCTGGCTCGTGGCAACCGTATCATTGTCGTTGCCGTAGGCGACAACGCCTTCCTCCATGCGGGTAAACCAGTTCTCGCCGGTGACCTTCACGACGGTCACGATGCTCGGCTTCTCCTCGGCAGTGGCCGCTGTTGCGGCCCAGATGGTGCCGAGGGCCACGGTGCAGGCGGCAATTTTACGAAAATCAGGCATAGTTCCTCCCATTGCGCCTTCGAAAGGAAAGAGCTGTGGCGCGCGAAGGCTCGCGCCCGGCCCTGGCGGAAATGGGTTAGCTGCGGGCCGCCCTGAACCAGGCTTTGAGATCGAAGCCGGAGGCGGCGATGAAGACGAGCAGAAGAACGCCCCAGGCGAGATCCCGGAAGAAGTTCGAGATGTTCATGAAGTTGAAGAGGCTGGAGAGCATCTGCAGCGATGTTGCCGAAAGCACGACGCAGATGACCCGCCCATAGCCGCCCTCAGGGCGAACGCCAGCCATGACCGCGATCAGGATCGCGATCAGGACATAGGAGGTGCCGTAGTCCCACTTGACGCTCGAGGTGCGCGCCGCGATGACGATGCCGGCAACCGACGCCAACAGCCCGCAAACCGTATAGGTCAGGAACAGGATGCGCTTTTCCGGGATGCCGGCGTAGCGCGCCGCCTTGGCATTGTTGCCAAGCAGAAGCAGACGTTGGCCGAAGGGCGTGAAACGCAGGATGGCGCCGATCGCAAGTGCGACGACGAGGAACAGAGCGAAGCATTGGGGCACGCTCAGGATCGTGGCATTGCCGAAATCGTCGAGCGGCTCGACATAGCCGATGCTGAGCGCCGAACCGTTGGTGAGAACGATCGCCAACCCCGTGAAGAGCAATTGCGTGCCGAGCGTGGCGATGATCGGCGTCAATCCGACCTTCGCGATCAGGAACCCGTTCAGCATGCCGCCGACAAGGCCGACGCCAAGCGCAAGGCCGATCAGGCTCCAGGTGAAAAGAAGCGGAGCGTCGTCCGCGGAAATCACATCGCGCAGGAAGAAGTAGGCGGCAACCCCGGAGAGATTGGCAAGCGCGATGCCGGAAAGGTCGATGCCGCCATTGCCGGACATCATGGCCAGCATGACGCCAAGCGCGAGGAAACCGAGCTCGGGAACCTGCGACGCCATGGACTGGAAGTTATAGAGCTCAACGAAGCTGGCGCCGACGAGCACCGCACCGGCGACAATCGCGGCAACGTTCACAGTGGCAAGAAAGCCGAGCTGCCGATCCATCTGAAAAGCCACGATGTCCCCTCCCATGCTGGCATCTGTGCAGACGGATATGCTTCCCGGCCCTTCGGTTTCAGGCTCCTGTCTCCCCTGAAACCAGCCGGCAGCCGGCGTCCCCTGCACATTTCTGACATTTGCCAGTCATCGGTGTGTTTTGTCAACAGCGTTCTTCGCGCTGTTCTGTTACGTCCACGGGAGGTGAGCGGACGTGGCGAGTTAGTCGGCCGCTTAAGCGGCGTGCGGGCCCCCATCGGAACGTTCATTGGGCACGGCCGCGGCCTGGTGAGAGATCCGCTCGATTGGCAAGAGGAGCAGGCTGGAAATGGAAAAGGTTGAGACCGTGGCCGCTCGAACGGGTGCCTCTTGACTGGCGCGATCGTTAGGCGCCGGTGTTCAATTGATCAAGCCAATCCCGAATGACTGCCGCAACGCGTTGCGGCGCTTCCATCGGAACCATGTGGCCGGTCTCAGCGACGACCTCGAAGCTTGAGCCGACGAGCCCGTGGTGCAGTTCGAGCGCCTCGGCGCGCGATCTCAAGCGATCCTCTTCACCGGCAATGACGAGGCTGGGGCATCCGATCGAAGCCAGGGCATCCCGTTCGTCCTTCCGCTCGACGAGCGACTGGCGGCGAAAGGCGTCGCCTCCCATTCGCTGGCCGGCCGCCTGAATGCGCTCAAGGATATCGGTCCGCCCGGCATTGTCGGGGTGCAGGGACGAGAGGATGGCCAAACGGCTGAGGCCTCTGAATGCCGTGCCGGCCGACTGCCCGGCGACGGCCGCCTTTCGTTGGCGCTCCACGTCGCTGTCGCCGCGCGCGGACGTGGCGATGAGGATAAGAGCGCTCACCCGCTCGGGCGCCTGGCGGACGATTTCCCGTGCGACGTACCCGCCCATGGAGAACCCAACGAGTATGAAGCGATCCGGCGCATCCAGCAGCGCGCGACAGGCCATGGCAGCGATCGAGGCATCCTGCGACAGGTCGGCATAGGTCGCAGGCCCGTAGTCGCCAAGTGCGGGAACAACGTCGCGCCAGAGATCGGCGTCCAGCATGAAGCCGGGAACCAAGAGCATTGCCACCGTCGCCACCTCGCCTTGCATCTGCGCGTAGATTGACCCTATCGGAAGAAAAGGCGGTGGTCGTCAAGCGAGATGCCCGCCTTTGGGCGCTAGCCTGTTGCGCGCTTGGCAACCGTGCGGCGCGAACCGTGCAGTGCCCCTACCCTTCAGTCTGTTTCCAACGATCGGGCCAAGGCCGATTTCCAGGTGGCGATGAAATCCGCCGAAACGCGCGCTTGCGGCACCATCGTATCGAAGCCGTGATAGGCCCCGGGAACCACGGACATTTCGACAGCCACGCCAGCTTCGATGAGACGGGAAGCGAAATGCAGCGATTCCTGTGCGAACAGGTCGAGCGTGCCGACGCCGATCCAGGTGGGCGGCAGGCCGGCAAGATCGAAGGCGCGCGCCGGAACCGCCTCCGCCGGTGCTTCCGCCATCAGCGGCTCGCGCCCGAGGACGGCCGTCCAGCCGAAAGCATTCGACTGCGCGTTCCAGATGAAGGCCCCGACGTGAGCCGGTGGCAAGCGCAGCGCAGTGCGGTCGTCGAGCATCGGATAACGCAACAACTGGAAACGGATCGGCCACTCGCCGCGGTCGCGCGCCCGGAGCGAGACGGCAGCGGCAAGACCGGCACCGGCACTCTCGCCCATCATGGCGATCCGTTTCCGATCGACGCCGAGCTCGGCCGCGGCCTGATGGAGCCAGCCGAGCGTCGCGTATGCATCGTCAAGTCCGGCGGGGAAAGGATGCTCGGGCGCCAGGCGATAGTCGACCGAAACGATGAGGGCACCCAGTTCCGCAGACAGTTGCTGCAGTTCGGGAATGGCCACCTCAGGCTTGCCTACGACCAGTCCGCCACCATGGAGATGCAGGATCGCCGGTTTGTCCGTGCGTTCCGGCGCCGGATCGAGAACGACGATCCTCAGTTTGGAGTTCCCCTCACCGCCCGCGATGAAGCGGTCTTGCGGCTGCACGGCCGGCGGCGACAGCGCCGGCGGGAACGGGGCGCCGCGAACCATCTGGACATTGTCCATGCCAAGGTCGAGCGGCGGGATGTGTTCAAGGATCGGGCGCAGTTCAGGATCGACCAGATCGATGGCCGCGATGGCAGGCGGTCGTTGGAACTCTGACGAGGCGGTCTCAGCGCTTTCGTCGGTGGTGAGCACGGCGATCGGCAGCGACATGGCGGCAAATTCCCTGACATTGAAAGGCATGC
Source organism: Ensifer sp. KUDG1 (assembly GCF_050434285.1). Lineage (NCBI taxonomy): Bacteria > Pseudomonadati > Pseudomonadota > Alphaproteobacteria > Hyphomicrobiales > Rhizobiaceae > Ensifer > Ensifer sp. KUDG1. The sequence continues at coordinate 229,734 of NZ_JBNDIG010000010.1, read as the reverse complement.
GGGTCTCCTGACGGAAATGGTGACGTCTCCGACGGCCGCCAGGACTTGAGGTCGGCAGCGAACTCCGTTCCAAGGCGCGGAACGTGAAAAACATCTGGTTCATGCGGAGAAGGTAGATTATCCCTCTTGCCGGGATAATTATCTAGATTTGGAATTAGAATCCATGACAGTAGATAATAGGATGATTGCCGCTTCGACCGTGGAGCGCCTCCCTCCGGTCGAGGCCGTGGTCATTTTCACCCGCGTTGCGGAAATGGGCAGCTTCACCGCCGCGGCGCGCTCGATGGGCATCCCTCTGGCGACCGTTAGCAAGCGCGTGGCCGAACTGGAGGGGCATCTCGGTGTCAGGCTGATCGCGCGAACGACACGACGTTCGTCTCTTACCGAGCCCGGCAAGCGCTTCCTTGTCCACGGGCGTTTGATCGTCGATGCCCTGCAGCGGGCGACGGACGAAGCCGCCCAAGCGGCCGCAGAACCTTCCGGCAGGCTCCGGCTGTCGATGTCGTCGGTGCTGGTCGAGGCGGGTCTCGGCAAGGTCGTGGCGCGTTTCGCCGCGGCGAACCCGAAACTGCACTGCGAGATCGACGTCTCAGACCGCCATGCCGATCTCGTTGCCGAAGGCTATGACCTCGCCGTGCGCGTCGGCAAGCTCAAGGACTCGTCCCTGATCGGCCGCAAGATCGGCCGCACCGAGGCGTCTATATTTGCGGCACCTGCGCTGGTTGCCACGCACGGCCTGCCGTCGCTCCCCTCCGATCTCAAGGCCTATCCGCTGATCGGCGAGCAGATCCTACCGGGCGAAAGCCAGGTCTGGACACTCCACCATGCAACGCAGAACCCGGTGAAGGTGGAGTTCAGGCCGCGCATGTGCGCCAACAGCGTCCGCGCCATATCCGAGGCCATCGAGGCCGGGATCGGCATCGGCCGCCTACCGACCGTCATCGGCCGCAGAATGGTCGCCGAGGGGAGCGCCATAGAGATATTGCCTGGCTGGGCCGGCCCCGGGCTGGATATTTCGCTGATCTACCCTGCGAGCCGCGGCATGCTGCCCGGTGTCCGCCTGCTGATCGATACGCTGAGCCGCGAGGCTGGGGTGTTTTTGTAGGGGATCTCGAGATCAAAGTGTGGTGTGGTGCCGTCCCAATTGCGCCAAAGATCCCGTGCCCGAAAAAACAAAATGTACCTGTCATAACTGACACGGTTGCGATGGTCGTGCCGTCGAACAGTATTGCGATTGGTTAGCCAGGCTCACCAGTACGGATCGAAATCGGCGTCTTATCGTTCCAGTCCTTCCCGCCTACTTTTGCGTCGATACCGCAACGCAAGACGGAGGAGAACAGGGCAAGGCCCGCTGATTTTCGGCGCTCCAAACGGCAGTGCCTCCCCAATTCAACAGACGCGGACAGGACGCGCCCTTGCCGCGCCTTCCCACCCGGCATCGAACAGCCGGAGGAATGACGACGTTTGCGACCGCTGGACGTCCGCACAGCCCTCTATCGAGGAGAGAAACATGCTTGATCGCATTCAATCGCAATTCGCGGCCGCGGGTGCGGCGGTTTTCCTGGGCCTCTCGCCGGAGGTCGCCTTCGCCCAATCCCTGGAGGAGCGTCGCGAACGCGGCGCTGCCGTCATCCGGACGCTCAACAATGGCGTGACGCAGCCCAACCTGGAACAGATGCGGCAGGAGTTTCCTTTCCTTGCCGATGCGACCGAGGCCTATGCCCTCGGCGACGTCTGGTCTCGCCCGGGACTCGACAACAGGACCCGGCAACTGGCGGCGGTCGCCGCCTTCGCCGCTATGGGACTGACGGACCTGATGAAGGTCCATGCCGGATACGCGCTCAACGTCGGCGTTTCCGAGGATGAGCTCAAGGAAGTCATCTACATGATAACCGTTCCGGCCGGATTTCCGCGGGCCATTGCTGCGTCGCAATCGCTGTCGCAGCTCTTTGCCGAGCGGGGTGATACGGGCAAGGACAAGCCTGCGGGAGTGCGGCCATGAACAATTTCCCCAAACTTGCCGCCGCCACCCTTATTGCCGGTCTGGCGTCCCTCGATGCGCCGATCTCCCGTCAAGCCGTCGCGGAGGACGCCGTGAGCAGCGAAGCGCAGAGCAAGCAAGCAGATCATCCCTATGTCGGCATGTGGGTCACCGAGGACGGGCGGGTCCGGCAGGAACTGCTGCCGAACGGTCGCTATGACGAGGCGCGCGGAAACCGAAAGAGCGCCTATCAGGGGCGCTACGAAGTGACCGGCAATCAGATCGACTACTGGGACGACACCGGCTTCACGGCCGATGGCGCGTTCATCGACGGCGTGCTGCATCACGGCGGCATGGTGTTTTACCGCGAAAGGTGACGACGGAAGGGAGCATGTGAAGACCGTCGTTGCCTGGTACACCTCGATCCTTGATGCCAACTCCGGCTGTCACGTGTCTCCCGCCTCGTCTCTGCAGCCGCCTGTCCGCGGCAATACAATAGACAAGGACCAAACCCATGAAGTTCAACATGCTCGCCCTGGCAGCATCCTGGATGCTGGCGACGGGGACCGCCTTTGCGCAACAGGAGACACCGCCCGCCTGCCCTGCAGCCGGGCCGGACGGGCCGGCGGAGCTGCATAGAAGCTGGATCCTCGAAGGTTGGGAGCGTGCACCCGGGGATCCGGCATTCAAGTTCGCCGACAAGCTCGGACGCTACTACGACCTCGATGGCGAGGGCGTGTTCTACGACGACTTGGCGCCGGAGGGGATTACAGGCGCGGCAGAACTCGGCGGTGACATTGTTTGATACCTTGAAGGTTGTCGATCGGCAGGCCAAGATTGTATCTTCATTCTGCCCAATCATGCCGACACCGGTAATCTGAGCTGTCCAATGGCCGTCGATCTCAATGCCATCTCCGTCTTCATGGCCGTCGCCGAGGCGCGGAGTTTTCGCGCGGCTGCCGAGCACCTGGGCATTACCCGATCAGCAGTAAGCCAATCGCTGCGGCGGCTGGAGGATCGGCTCGGCGTGGCACTCGTGCAGCGGACGACACGCAGCGTCAGCCTCACGGAGGCGGGCGCGCAACTTTACCTGCGCGTGGCTCCGGCCCTCGCAGAGGTCGGCATGGCGCTGGACGCCGCGGCGGACCGGGACATGGCGCCAACCGGGCTGTTGCGGCTGGCGGTGTCCTCGATCGCCGAAAGGTTCATCTCAGGAGCCCTGCTCGCAAGCTTTGCCGAATCCTACCCCACGATCCAGATCGATGTGACCGTCACGGACGAAGAGTTCGACATCGTGGCCCAAGGCTATGATGCCGGGGTGCGGCTTGGCGAGGTCATCGAGCAGGACATGATCGCAGTGCCGGTATCGGCCGAGCAACGCCAGACGGCGGTTGCGGCGCCATCCTATATCGAACGCTTCGGCAGGCCTTTGCTGCCGGCGGACCTCGCCCAGCACCGCTGCATCGGCTGGCGCCCGTCGCCCCAGACCGCACCTTATCGCTGGGAGTTCGGCAAGGATGGCCGCGAGTTCGACGTGGCGGTGAACCCGCAAATCACCACCAACGACATGTCGCTGATGATCCGGACAGCCTGTGCCGGGGGCGGCATAACCTTTGGCATGGAGGAAACCTTCAGGCCCTATGTTTCCTCAGGACAGCTGGTGCCGATTCTCGAAGATTACTTCCCGCCATTCGCGGGCTTTTATCTCTACTTCCCCAATCGACGGAACCTGGCGCCGAAGCTGCGCGCGCTGATTGAGCACGTTCGGTGGCGGCCATAGCGGTGAGCACGGCGATAGGCCGCTGAAAGGCGCTCTGCCTTCGACGCGATATACCTAGGCGACGATCTCGCGCACGAAGTCGAGAAAGACCCGCAATTTGGCGGGCATCAACTCCGAGCGGCGATAATAGGCATGAAGCGGGAAGGTTTCCTCCGCCCAGTCCGGCAGGATCTGGATCAGATCGCCGCCTGCCAATTCGTCCCTGACATAGAGTTCGAGCAGTTGCGCGATGCCGGCGCCGCTGCGGCAGGCGGCAATCAGCGAGCCCGTGTCATTGACCGTGACCCGGCCGCTCGCGGCAAACGGTACGGCTTCGCCCCGGCGCTGAAACTCCCAGGCAAAGGGACGCCCGGTTGCCGGATCGCGGATGAGGACGCACTGGTGTCCATGAAAGAGATCGGCTGGCACTTGCGGTTTGCCATATCTCTCAAGGTATTGCGTCGACGCGCAGGTGAGCACGCGCGTTTCCAGCAAAAGTTCCGCATGTATCGAATGGGCGCCAGGTTCGCCGAAGCGTATGGCGACATCCGTCCCCTCGCCGACAAAATCGCCGATCGAGTCGCGCACGAAGATTTCGACCGAGAGTTCCGGATAGCGCTCGAGAAATTCATTGATCCTTGGGGCGAGTACAAAATGCCCAAAAGTTCCATCGACATTGACCCGCAGCTTGCCGCGCACCTGCGTTTTGGTGCCGCCCGCCATGATTGCCGCCTCCTCGATCGCTGAAAGGAGGGGCGCGACGCGTTCATAAAAGTGCCGTCCCTCGTCCGTCAGCGAGATTGCCCGGGCGCTTCGATTGAAGATCCGTATGCCGATGCGCTCCTCAAGACGCGCGACCGCGCGGCTGACCGCCGGCTGGGTCAGCCCCATTGCCTCGCCGGCCCGGGCAAAGCTGCCGGCCTCGACGACCGCAGTCAGCACACCGATCCCACTGAGCAGGCGCGCATCGAATGTCATGACGCATACTTTCAATCATTGTTGGCCTACAAACTATGCATTTTTTCTTCTCTCACGCCAGACGTATCCTCCTCGCGATCAATAGACGGCACACTTGAAAGGCTTGGAAAATGAGCAACAGCAACAAGGTCGCACTGGTAACCGGAGCGTCGCGAGGCATTGGCGCGGAAATCGCCAAGGGCCTCGCCCGAGACGGCTTCAAGATTGTCGTGAACTATGCGGGGCGTACCGAGGCGGCCAAGGTGGTCGCGGACCAGATCATCGGCAGCGGCGGTGACGCATGCGTTGTCCAGGCGGATGTCAGCGACGCCGGCGCGGTTGCGGCAATGTTCGACACGGCCACGCAAGCCTTCGGCGGCGTGGACGTCGTCGTCAACAGCGCCGGCATCATGAAGCTTGCGCCGGTTGCCGACATTACAGACGACGTCGTGAACGAAACCATCGCGATAAACCTGAAGGGTACGTTCAACGTCTGCCGTGAGGCGGCGAGACGGCTGCGCAACGACGGCCGCATCATCAACGTCTCGTCGAGCGTGATTGGAATGCGGCTGCCGACCTATGGCATCTACATCGCCACCAAGGCGGCGGTCGAAGGTCTTACCCAGGTGCTCGCCCAGGAGATGCGCGGACGCGGCATTCGCGTGAATGCGATCGCCCCCGGGCCGGTTGCAACCGAGCTGTTTCTGAGCGGCAAGAGCCAGGAATTGCTGGACCGGATGGCCAAGATGAACCCCCTCGAACGGCTCGGCGAACCGGACGATATCGCCCGTGTCGTCTCTTTCCTCGCCGGACCGGAAGGCGCGTGGGTCAACGGCCAGGTCATCCGGGCAAATGGCGGCATGTGCTGACCCGCACGCCTCTTCTCACAACCTAGGCTCATTCAAGGAAGGAATGTCTGATGACGCAGGAAACGACTCATGCAGAGACCCATGGTGCTGCCGTATCCGGGAGCACCGGGCTTTATCTGATCTTCACCGTCACCGCAGCCTTCGTTGCAGCGATGGCCTCCGGCCTCAGCCTGGTGCTCGCGATCGCCCCCTGGGCCATGTTCATGGGATGGATCGCCTACTTTACGCGCAAGCCGTCACCGGTTGAGGGGTTGCGGACCTATGTGTGCGTCGTGATCGGACTTTCGCTCGGCGCGATCTCGACCCTGGCGGTCGCGCTGCTGGCCCCGATGCTCGGTGCACTGGCGCTGCCAGCGGTCGTCTTCGTGACGGGATCCGTCGTCATCTTCACGCGAGGCTTGCCCTGGCTGAACAACCTCCTCGGTTACTTCATCGGGCTGGTCACTTTCTTTGCAGCGCACCTCGAGCCGACGCTGGCAACCATCAGCGAACTCGCCGTCGCGACCGGCCTCGGTTCTCTTGCCGGATGGGTCGCGCAGATCATCGAAAGCCGCACCCGTCGGGCGGTGCGGGCGTGAGCCACGCATTCGTTGCTCCGGATCAGCGGTAGGCTGACAGCACAACAGCCGGAGCATGCCTCGCGTGCCATCACGATTGCGTGCTGCCCTCATGCTCAAACCTGCGTCGTGGCGACCGGCACGGCGCAGGTTCAAACCATTTTCGAGCTGTCCGTTTACCGGAAAAGGCGAGAGACACGGCGCAAACGTGCCGAATGCTACGTCGCGCTCAACAGAGGCGCACTAAACCGTGAGGGTGTAGGGCACCCGCGTAACACAGGGTTTATCGGACAAGCAGGACGAGTATCCATAGATAGCGGAGCCCGGATTTCGGGTGCGTGGATGCGCCGCTTTGCATCCCTAATCTCCGGAGAATTCATGTCCGCTCCTCATCCGCAGAACGACTTGCCGCTCATGTTTCCGGTTCTCGCGCCGCTCTACGGCAAGGTTCAGGACCTTGCCTACACGATGTTGCGGGTCACGACCGGTGGTGTCATGAGCTGGTTCGGCTGGGAAAAGCTCTTCAACGGTGACATGCCCCGTGACATCGAGCTTTTCCAGAGCCTGGGCCTCGAGCCGGCCGTGCCGCTCGCCTATATGACCAGCGCCCTGGAGCTTTTCGGCGGCGTCGCAATTGCGCTCGGGCTTTTGACCCGCCCCCTCGCCTTCATGCTCTTCGTCCAAATGATCGTCATTCTGGTTCTGGTGATGATCCCGCGTGGTACCGGCTTTCAGCTTTCGACAGTGTGGTTCGGCGTCTTCGCCTATCTTAGCGCTCATGGGAGCGGACGTTGGTCGCTGGACCGGCTGATTGGCCGGCAGGTCTGAGCATTCCAGGACAGATCAGGTGAGCCCAGGGTTTGCCTTGACCACGCCTGAATGAGCCAGCTGCGCGGTAGCGCGGCGGGCTATCCGACGGTTCGTTTCCGATCGGCTGATTAAAGACCGATAACCTCGGTGTCGGCCGAGCCCCTGGCCATCGGTGTTGTCCTCGCGATCGCGGACCTTGCTACCGAAAGCGAGAGCGCCGTGAGACGTGTTTCAGACACGAGGCCTGAGTCGGCGCGAACGAGTGCATGCGAGGCGGGAACCGGACCTTGACGGCAAGCTCCGAGGTGCCCGCCGTCGAAGCCTGGCGAAGAATGCGCCCGAACGGGCCTAACCTTCTGCCTCGATAGCCCATTTTTTCGCGCGCGACGTCATCCGGTGGTTGCCCGCCTATCGGAGGATGCATAAGCTCCCCGCGCGCGGCATCGCCGCAGGCCGTTTCACGGCATCCTGGAGTCTAGAAATCTACCATGACAGTCGCCATTCCTGCCGTGACACGCCCGAAGACGCATCTTGCCGTCCTGGTCGTTCTCGGGGTCACCCATCTCCTCAACGACCTCATGCAGTCGCTGATCCCGGCCGCCTATCCGATCCTGAAGGACGCCTATGCGCTCGACTTCGTGCAGATCGGCATGATCACCATGACCTTCCAGATTGCCGGGTCTCTGCTGCAGCCGGCGATCGGCATGGTCACGGACAAGCACCCCGCCCCCTATTCGCCGGTCGTCGGGATGATGTTCACGCTGTCGGGCCTGGTCAGCCTCGCCCTTGCTGACAGCTATGCCATGATCCTTGTCTCGGTCGCGCTGATCGGCATCGGCTCGTCCATCTTCCATCCCGAAGCCACGCGCATGGCGCGCTATGCGGCCGGCGGCCGGCAGGGCTTGGCGCAGGGACTGTTTCAGGTCGGCGGCCAGGCAGGCGGCGCGCTCGGCCCGGTCTTTGCCGCGGTGATCATTGTCCCCTGGGGACAGCCGAGCCTTGCCTGGTTCGCCGCGCTGGCCTTGCTGGCCATGATGCTTCTCGCCTGGATTGGCAGCAAGCAGCGCGAGATCAGCGCTGCATTCATGGCGCTGCGGGCGGAGAGCAAAAAGGCCGGCAGCGTCCGTCACGCGCCGGCAACGATCGCCGTCGCTCTGGTGGTCCTGACGCTGCTGATGTTCACCAAGAACGCCTATGGTGAAAGTTTCCGTTCGTTCTACACCTTCTACCTCATGGAAAGGTTCGGCCTTTCCATTCCTTCCGCACAGATGATGTTGTTCATCTTCCTGCTCGCCTCGGCCGCGGGCGCACTGATCGGCGGCATTATCGGCGATCGCATCGGGCGCTACCGGATCATCTGGATCTCGGTTCTGGGGCCGCTTCCCCTGACGCTGATCCTGCCCCACGTCGATCTGTTCTGGACCGGCGTGCTGACGGTGATGATCAACCTGATCATGGCAAGCGCCTTTGCATCGATCCTGATCTACGCCATCGAACTGCTACCGAACCGCATCGGACTGATCGGCGGGCTGTTCTACGGCCTGAACTTCGGCTTGGGTGGTATCGCGGCGGCGCTTCTCGGCATATTGGCCGACCGCTACGGCGTCGAAACGGTCTATTATATCTGCTCGTTCCTTCCGCTTGCGGGGCTTCTCGCTTGGTTCCTCCCGAAGATCGAGGAGGGGCGCCATTGAGGGATACATTTTCGGCTTCCTGGCGGAGCAGGCAGGAGCGGCACGCGCCCGATCGAGGAATGACGCGACGCATTTCATAATCACCCCGCGCTGGCGGCAGCGCTCCTATGAGAGGATAGCGACATGCATGAACTTGCAATTCTTGCCTCCATCCTGGGCGTCTTCCTGCTTGGGGCCATGAGCCCCGGCCCGAGCTTCATCGTCGTGTCGCGGATCGCGATCGCGCGGTCGCGCGCCGATGGATTGATGGCAGCGGTCGGCATGGGCATTGGCGGCTTTTTCTTCGCCTGTATCGCGGTCGCCGGCCTGACGGCGATCCTTCTTCAGGTCGAATGGCTCAACATCCTCCTGAGGCTCGCCGGCGGCGCCTATCTCGTCTGGATCGGCATAAGTATCTGGCGGGCAGCACCGCAAAAGATTACGATTGCCGAGACGCCCGCCGACCAGCCGAGCACGCTCTGGAAATCCCTGCTACGAGGGCTCTTCGTTCAGATCTCCAACCCGAAGACGGCGATCTTCTACGCCTCGATGTTCGCCGCGCTGCTGCCGTCGCCGGCGCCCACCTGGATGCTTCTGGCCCTCCCCCCGCTGCTCTTCATCAACGAGTTCCTGTGGTACGCGATCGTCGCCCTCGGCTTTTCCTCCCATGGGCCGCGGGTCGTCTATCTGCGCTCAAAGACGTGGATCGACCGCGCCGCTGGCGCGGTTGTGGGCGCACTTGGGCTTAAGCTGATGACGGATAGCGCACGAACGATCGCCTGACGGCGTTTGTTCGCAGCGTTGCCTTATCCGTACGGCCGGTCGGTGCTGGTCGTCGCCGGTGCCAAAGGCATCGCGGCCGCATAGCCTCGCGGTGCAAGGCGCGCGGTGAGCGCAGCTGCGATGAGAATAGAACCGAGGTGCCACTTCCAGCCGGCGGCAAAGCTGCCGGTCAGGTCGTGGAGCGCCGAGACGATCATCGGCGGTGTGGCCGCCAGCAAGAAACCACCACCCTGCATCACGGCCGATAGCGCAGTTGCCTGTGCGGGGTCGGCCAAATGATCGAGCGCGACCACCATCGACAGGGCGAAACAGCCGCCGAGCCCGGCGCCGGTCAGCGCGACGAACGCAAACGGTGCTGCATGCGGCGCGAAGGCAAAGCCCGCAAAGCCTGCGAACTGGCATCCAAGCGTGAACCACAGCCACGGCCGCCGGTCCATCCCGTTGCGGCAGGCCAAGACCGGCAGGATGAGCGCGGCCGCCGCCTGGAATACCGCCATGACCGCGAGCAGACTGCCGCTCGCCGAAGCGCCCCAGCCAAGCTGCTGGTAGTGTGGAGCGAGCCAGACCACCACCGAAGTATAGCCGCCATTGACCAGACCGAAGAATACCATGAGCAGCCAGGCCCGCGGCTTCGTGAGCAAGTTTCGGACGAGGTTGCCTTCCGGCTTTCGCGGGCCGTCGCTGGGAAGCGCGACCCAGGCAACAGCGACGGCGACAAAGCCGAGCGCTGCCAGCGAACCCAGTCCGATGCGCCAGCTGCCGGTCAAGTCCGCGATGACAGGAGACGCCTGCGCTCCCAAGGCGCCGCCGCCTAGCAGCATCGCCGAGTAAAGCCCGGCGATCGGGCCCGCCTGATCCGGAAACTGCCGTTTGATGATGCCGGGAAAGACAGCCTGAACGACCGCGACACCGGCGCCGATCACCGCAGCAGTCGCGATCATCATCCAGCCGCTGGAAACGAAGAGACGCATGATCGTCCCGAGGCTGATGGTGGCGAGCGCAGACAGGATCACCGGGCGTGTGCCGGCGATCCGCTGCAGACCCGGGCCAAGGAAGGCAACGCAGCCCATCAGCGCCATCGGCACGAATGTCAGCATTGCCAGTCCATAGGGACCGAGGCCGGTACCGGCACGAATACTCTCTGCCAAAGGCCCGACACTTGCGATAAACGGGCGAAGATTGAGACCGACAGCCGCCACGGCGACCAAAAAGACCCAACGCAACCCGCCCTGGCTCTGCATATGTTTTCCTGTCGTCGAATTGTTGCCCGAACGGGAAATCCCGCAACAGGTCTTGCTTTGTGAGCGCCCGGAAGGAGCGCTCGATCTCCTAGGCTGAGTGCCCTCTCAGGCTAGCCGCGCATAATGCTCCAAACCCACCGCCTTCAAGGCTGGCGTCTGGTGGACGTAGCCGGGCGGACGGATCGGACTGCGCAGTTCCCGCGCGCCGAGGGTTCGGCTGCGACGTTGATCGGGGTGCACGATCGGCACTGCGGACAACAGTTGCTGGGTATAGGGATGCGCCGGCGAACCGAGCACGGCGTCGCGCGGTCCGATTTCGATGATTTCGCCCAGATACATGACCGCGATGCGGTCGCTGACGCGCTCGACCACGGCCATGTCGTGCGAAATGAACAGGACGGAAATCCCGAACTCCGCCTGGATCTCCGCGAGCAGATCGAGGATCTGCCCCTGGATCGAGACGTCGAGTGCCGAGACCGGCTCGTCGGCGATGATCACCTTCGGATTGAGTGCCAGAGCACGGGCAATGCAGATGCGTTGCCGCTGGCCGCCGGAGAACTGATGCGGATAGAGGCTCGCCTGCGCCCGGGTGAGCCCGACGCGTTCGAGCAGGCTGTAGACCCTGTCGCGGATCTGCGACGGGCTGCCGACGCGATGGATGCGCAGCGGCTCTGCCACGATCTGCTCCACGGACATGCGGGGATTAAGCGATGCGTAGGGATCCTGGAACACCATCTGGATGCGCTTGCGCATCTCGATCATTTCGGTTGCCCCGACGCCTTCCAGGTTACGGCCCTGAAGCAGGACTTCGCCTTCATTCGGCTGGATGAGCCGCATGATGCTCTTGCCGGTCGTCGATTTTCCGCAGCCGCTTTCGCCGACCAGCGACAGCGTTTCCTTCTCGCGCAGATCGAAGGACACGCCTTCGACCGCATGGACATTCGCGACGATGCGCTGGAACATGCCTTGACGCACGGCAAAGCGGGTGACGAGGTTTCGGACACTGAGGACGACGTTCGGATCGGCCTTGTCCTGCGCTGCCGGCGTATCGAGAACGACTTCGGCGAGGGCCGAGCCCTCCTGCCGGGCCTGGAGTTTTGGCGCGGCATCGAGCAGACGACGCGTATATTCGTGCTTCGGCGCATCGAAGATTTGGTGGATTTCGCCGCTCTCGACCACCTCGCCCCGCAGCATGACGACCACCTTGTCGGCGATCTCGGCCACGACGCCCATGTCATGGGTGATCAACAGGATAGCCATGCCGGTCTCGCGTTGAATGACCTTCAGCAGTTCCAGGATCTCGGCCTGCACCGTGACGTCCAGTGCCGTTGTCGGCTCGTCCGCGATCAACAGGTCCGGCTTGCAGAGGATGGCCATGGCGATCATGACGCGCTGGCGCATCCCGCCCGACAATTCGTGCGGATACTGTTTCAGCCGGCGCTCGGGTTCGGGGATACGCACCTGTTGCAAGGCATTCAGCGCGATCCCGTCGGCCTCCGCCCGGCCGATCTTGCGATGCTTCACGACGACCTCGGACAATTGCTGGCCGATGGTCAGCACCGGATTGAGCGAGGTCATTGGCTCCTGGAAAATCATCGCAATCCGGTCGCCCCTCAGGCCCTGCATCCGGGCCTCGTCGAGGGTGAGGAGATCGGTCGAACCACCTGATTTCTCGCTGAGAAAGACGCTTCCGCCGACGATCTCCGCACCCATATATTCGACGAGCCGCATGACGGATTTGGCCGTGACCGATTTTCCCGATCCGGACTCACCGACGATCGCGACGACCTCGCCGCGGCCGATGGCGAGATCGATGCCCTTGACGGCAAGCACGCCGTCCGGTGTTCCGCGGAACTTCACCGCGAGATCGGAAATCCTGAGCAGGTCTTCAGTCACGTTCGCCTCCAGATCGACGCTTTATTTCCAGGTCAGCACGCAGCGTAGGCGCGGATCTCCACCGCGCAGTCGCGGCGCGCCGCATGCCCTGTCAGGACGGAAAGTGCCGGAACGCCTTCCGGATCGATCCATTCGTTCCACAGTTCGCAAAACGCCGGGTACTCGGTGATGTCGAACAGCCAGACCTGCACCATCAGGATCTGCTTGCGCGACGAGCCGACGCTTCGGAAATACTCCTCGATGGCGTTGAGGATCTGCAGCGACTGATCCCTGAGGTCGCCGGTCTTGTCCGGTGCGGTAAGGCATACGGAGGCGAGCGTGTCCGACGCCTTGCCGAGGCAGATGCGTGGCTGATGGCCGGCGCCATCCTTCTTGCCGAGTTCTCTGAGTTCCATGGGGTTCTCCTTCGCAAGCAATCAGGCGCGATAGGCGATGACGACCGCCTCGACGAGAACGTCCGAACGGTAAAGCTCGCCGCTGACGCAGGTGCGCGCCGGCGGGTGTGCCGGGTCGGCCCATTCGTTCCAGACGGAGTTCATGGCGCCGAAGTAGCGCATGTCCTTCAGCCAGATGTGCACGACGAAGATTGACTTGTGGTTCGAGCCGGCCGCCTCGAGCAGGCGATCGACGCTACGCAGAACCTCGCGCGTCTGCTCCTTGATGTCGCCGCTGGTGTCGTTGGCGTGCACGCCCGACAGGAAGACCATGTCGTTGTGAACCACAGCCATGCTCTTGAGCGCGCCGTCCGCCATCGAGGTTTCGATACGTTCAACCAATGGAATAATCCTTCTTTTCTTAGTGTTCCGAACCGTCAAGCGCGGTTCAGGCGGGGATCGAGATGGGTTCTGAGCACATCACCCAGGAGGTTGATGGCGAGAACGGTGACGAAGATGCAGAGGCCCGGAAACAGAGCCATCCACCAGGAGGTGCTGATGTAGGCGCGCGCATCCGACAGCATGCCGCCCCAGGTCGGGGTCGATGCCGGCACGCCGAGGCCGAGGAAGCTGAGGCTCGATTCCGCGATGATTGCGGTGGCCATGGCAAAGGTCGCGACGATCAGGGCCGACTGGATGAGGTTCGGCAGGATATGCGTGCGCAGGATGCGACTGTCGCTGGCGCCGAGCGATCGCGCGGCGGAGACGAATTCCCGTTCGCGCAGGGTCAGCGCTTCTGCCCGGGCAAGGCGGCAATAGGGGATCCAGCGCTGCGACGCGAGCGCAACGATGAGAATGCCAAGGCCCTGGCCGAGAAAGGCGACGATCGAGATTGCAAGCAGCAGCGGCGGAAATGCCCAGACGACTTCCAGAAATTTCTGGATGAGCGAGTCCACCCGTCCGCCGTAATAGCCGGAGACGACACCGAGCGTGACCCCGACCACGCCGGAGAAGAGAACCACGGCAACTGCGATCAGCAGAGAGACGCGCGAGCCGTAGATGATGCGGCTCATCATGTCGCGCCCGACGTGATCGGTGCCCAGGAAATGCGGACCGATCAGTTGCGGTGGCGTCATCGCGAGCATCAGGTCCTGGCGGTTCGGGTCGAACGGCGCAAGCAGCGGCGCGAAGGCGGCAGCCAGCAGCAGGAGAGCGATGACGACGAGGCTGAAGGCGCCTTTCGGCGATTTCAATGCCTGCAGGAGCTGTCGAGTTTTGGAGGAGCGAGCCATGCTAGTCACCCCAGACGGATGCGCGGATCGACGACGGTGTAGATCATGTCGATCGCGAGGTTGATGAGAACGAACAGCGTCGTGTAGACGAGCACCAGGCCGGTGATCAGCGGGAAGTCGCGGAACGAGATCCCCTGCAGCAGCAAGTAGCCGATGCCAGGCCAGGCAAAGACGGTTTCGACGATGATGGCACCGCTGATGAGCGTACCGAATTCGAGGCCGATGATGGTGATGACGGCAATGAGCGCATTGCGGAAAGCGTGACGCCAGAGCACGACGCGTCCGCTCATGCCCTTGGCGCGGGCGGTCATGACGTAGTCTTCCTGCAGGTTCTCCAGCACCGAGGCGCGTGTGATCTGCATGATGATGCCGGTCATGTTGGTGCCGAGCACGATGACAGGGAGGGTCAGGTGGCGAAGCGCGTCCCAGAGCGCGTCCCAGCGGCCGGCGATGATGGCGTCGATCGTCAAGAATCCGGTGACCCGTTCGACGTTCAGGCCCCAGGTCTCGCGGCCGCCTGAGGGCAGCAGGTTGAAGGTTCCGGCAAAGAGCAGGATCAACAGGATGCCGAGCCAGAAGTTCGGCAGGCTGATGCCGAAGAAACCACCGATCGAGCCGATCGTGTCGACAAGGGAATTGGGCCGGCTGGCTGCCCAGACGCCGAGCGGAAGACCGATGGCGACGGCCAACAATGTTGAATAGATGGCGAGCTCCAGGCTTGCCGGCAGGCGTGCCAGGATCAGATCCATGACCGGTTCGCGGTAGCGGAAGGATTGCCCAAAGTCTCCCATCACCGCGTTCTTCACGAAGGTCAGGTACTGGATATAGATCGGCTGATCGAGACCCCAGGCCGAGCGGATCGCCAGCCTGACCTCCTCGGTCGCCTCGTCGCTTACCAGCATGTCGACCGGATCGCCGGGGGCGAGCTGGACCAATGCGAAAATCAGAAGCGAGACCATGAACAGCACCGGAACGGTGCCGGCCACGCGTCTCAGCGTGTAGCCAAGCATGGGAAATCCTTGGAACTCTTGAGGGAACAGGCGCCGGGGCGCGCTTGCGAGCGTCCCCGGCGTGAAGGGATGGCCGCGGCTATCTCAGGTGGATTTCCCAGCCGTTGACCCGGTCAGCCTTGCTCGGCTTGTAGTCGACGCCCTTGGCGACACCCCAGGCGAGCTTGTGCAGCCAAAGGAAGCAGGCCGGCGCGTCCTCGGTAATGGCCGCCATGGCCTTGGAGAGCATGGCCACCCGCTTGGTCGGGTCGAACTCCTGGCGCTCGGCCTGAAGCAGGGCATCGACCTCCGGGTTGGAGTACTTCAACCGCGGCGAAGCGTCGGTCTCGAAATATTGCGCGAGCGCCGGCGACGGATCGAGCATGTTGCCGCGGCCCATGTAGTAGAATGGCGTTTCGCCGCGCTGGACATTGGTCCAAAGCGTTGCCCATTCGGGTGACTGCAACGTCGCCTTGAAGCCTACCTGTTCGAGCATCGGAACGATCGCTTCGGTGATCTGGCGATCGGCGGTGTAGCGACCGACCGGGGTGTAGAGATCGACGGCAGTGCCGACGGCACCGGCCTCCTCGAGCAGCTTCTTTGCCTTTTCCGGATCGAAGTTCATCGGCGACGCGTAATCGGGATCGAAGCCGAGCTGGCCGTCGCCGACCGGGCCGTTCAGCAGCGTCACCTGATTGCCGAGGATGGCGCGGGCGATGCCCTCGCGGTTGATCGCATGGCAAACCGCCTGGCGTACCTTCGGGTTGTCCCAGGGCGCGGTCTTCGGGCTCATCGCGATGAACATCGCTTCGGCGGAGTCGACCATCTCGGCCGTCGCGTTCGGCAATTGCTGCACGCGGTTGACGAGCTGCGGCGGAATGCTCTGCGCGATCTGCACTTCGCCATTGGCAAGTGCGGTCACGCGCTGCTCCGGCTCGACCATCATGCGGTAGATAATGCGCTTCGGATTGGTCGGCTGGATCATCGGGTGGCCGTCGACCCGTTCGATGACGATGTGGCTGCCGATACCGACTTCGACCAGCTTGTAAGGTCCGGCGCCAACGGGATGCTCGCGGTCGGCCGCCTTGGCGCCGTACTCGTCGTAGATCTTCTTGGACGTGATCTGCATCGTCGCCAGGTAGTTCGGCAACGTCGCCATCTTCTGAGTGGTCTTGATGCGCAGGCGGCGTTCGTCAAGCGCCTCAGCCGAAGCGATGTACTGCACCGAGGCTTGCGACATGCTCTCGGGATCGTTGCGCGACCGCTCGATCGAATGGATCACGTCCGCTGCCACCACGGGATCGCCGTTGTGGCGCTTCCAGTCGGAGCGCAGCGTCAGGATCCAGTTGAGATCGTCCTCGGGCTCCAGGCTCTCGGCGAGGAACGGAACGAACTTTCCGGCCTTGAAATCCCAGGTCGTGAGGCAGCCGTAAACCTGGCACCAGATCGAGCCGATGAGGACCACCGAGTCGGCGTATGGATTGTTGCCGGTAATTCCCTCGGTGATCGCAACGGTGATCTGATCCGGCTGTTGCGCCTGTACTTGTTGAGCAAGCCCCCCAGCCATGACGGCAGCTGCGCCGCTCAACAGCAGAATTCTCTTGATTGCCTTGAACACAGTCCCCTCCCCTTCTCCGCCCCGTTAGCGGTCGGCGGTCTTCATTTTTTGCTTCCTGCCATGCAAAAAGCGTCTCCTCTATTTTTGTAAGTATGCTATTACTTACTTGGTTGTCAATTGTCTCGATGGCCATTTGCGATAGAAAGATCCTGCCGCGGTTGGCACGACAAAAGGTGGATGCAGAATGCGTGACGCAGACAACAGTGATCACCAGCCCGGCGAAACAGGGGGCCCGCGCTCGCGCAATGCGCAGGCGACGCGCAAATCCATCCTCGATGCGGGGATTGCGGAGTTTTGCGAGCATGGCCTGAGTGGCGCGAGCACGGCGCGCATCGTCGAGCGCGCCGGTTGCAACATCCGGATGCTCTACCATTATTTTCAGAGCAAGGAGCTGCTCTACAAGGCGGCCCTGCAGGAGGTTTACAACGACCTGCGCAGCCAGGAAGCCGGGCTGAACATCCTGGATCGTCCGCCGGTCGAAGCGATCGAGGCGCTTACGGCGTTTACCTACGACTACATGGCAGCGACGCCGACATTCATCAAAATGGTGCTGGCGGAAAACCTGCTGCAAGGGGAGTTTATCCGCGCGATCGAAAGCATCCCGCGCTCCTCCAGGCCGTTGATCGAGACCATCCAGACGCTTCTGGACCGCGGCGAAGCCGCCGGTGTGATCCAGCCGGGAATCAATGCCATGCAGCTCTACATCTCAATTGTGGCGTTGAGCTTCATCCACATTTCCAGCCGCTACACGCTCTCCGTCA
Source organism: Ensifer sp. KUDG1 (assembly GCF_050434285.1). NCBI lineage: Bacteria > Pseudomonadati > Pseudomonadota > Alphaproteobacteria > Hyphomicrobiales > Rhizobiaceae > Ensifer > Ensifer sp. KUDG1. The sequence continues at coordinate 212,174 of NZ_JBNDIG010000010.1, read as the reverse complement.
CCTTCGGCGTCGACCTTTCATCCGAGGCGATCGTTACCGAACGAAGACAGCATGTCGTCGACCTGATCGGAACCTATGTGAAGGCGCAGCCTGGCCGACCGGCCGGGGGAGACGTTTCGGTTTAGGGCGCGCCCCTCACATCTATCGCTCGGTACGCGTGACGATAAACCAGTCCGCGACGAGCACGGACGTGGCGATCGAGCCCCAGATGGTGGCCACGTAGAGTTCGTCGAAGGAGATAGAGGGAACAAATTGCATGAGGCCGATGCCTGCGAGCAGATAGACCCTCAACAGGACGGCGGCAAAGGTCAGGGCGTAGTTGCGTATCATCCAGACGCGGTGATCGCGGAAGCGGCCTTGCCGGGCGGCGCGGTAGGCCTGCCAGCCCGAAAAAAGCCAGCAGATGACCAGCAGGCCGAAGCCCACCTGCGCATGAAAGCCTGCCGTCGTCATTACCGTAGCCGAAATGGCGGCACAGCTACCGGCAAGGACGCAGAGCAGATAGAGCCTGCCCAGCTGGCGATGAGCCTTCGGCCAGCGGTTGCGTATCGCCGGCAGGAACTGAAACGGGCCGATCGCCAGGGCGATGCCGCTCGGCAGGGCGTGCAAGAACAGCCACGGCAGATGCGAGGCAAACAGCTGGTTCAGCGGAATCCGGCTGTCCTGCGGCGAGAATGTCAAATAGGGCGGCACGGCGTAGAGGCCGATGGCGATCGCCGAGATCGCGATGAAACTCCATCCGATGTGGAGGTTCAAGGGAAGAGCGTGATCCTGGTCTGACGTTCTGACAGTGGACATGGGTTACCTGAACATTGAGTTGTGACCGTGCTTCGGAAGCATCTTGGCATTGCCGGTCATTCGAATGAAATTGTCTGATTTCCTCCAGCTGCTAGTGTGTTTTTTATGAGCACGTTCGTTTCCTGGGACCACCAGCGCGCCTTTCTGGCCGTCATCGAAGAAGGCAGCCTGTCGAGCGCGGCGCGACGGCTTGGCGTCTCGCAACCGACCGTCCGTGGCTGGATCGCCGCGCTCGAGGAGGCGCTGGACACCAAGCTCTTCAGTCGTTCGGTCACTGGCCTGACGCCCACCGAAAGTGCGCGGGCCTTGATCGAGCCTGCGCGCGCGATGTCGCTGGCGTCCGATTCCTTCGTCCGGGCCGCCACCGGCGCACCGGGCGAAATTGCCGGAACGGTGCGCCTCAGCGTGTCCGAAACCATGGCGGTGGAGGTGGTTCCGCCGATGCTTGCCTCGCTGCGGCGGGCACACCCTGCCCTGTCCATCGAGCTTTACGTCAGCAACAAGCCGGCAGATCTTCTGGCCCAGGAGGTCGATATTGCCGTCAGAACATTCGCGCCGACACAGGATGCCCTGATCGCCCGCAAGGTCGGTTCCATCCCGCTCGGCTTCTTCGCCAGCGCCGACTACATCGCGCGCCGGGGACGGCCGGGCTCCTTGGCCGATCTCGCCAGTCACGACGTCCTTGGGCCGGATCGCTCCCTCGTCGACATGAAGATCGGCAAGAGCGCCGCGCCGGAACTACCCCCGATGCGTTATGCGATGCGGACGGATTGCCATCCCGCGCGCATTGCCGCGACACGGGCCGGCCTCGGCATCACGATCATGCAGGTTCCGATCGGAGAGAGGGACCCAGGACTTCAGCGTCTCCTCCCGGAGATCGTGGTGACGTCGCTGGAGACTTGGATCGTCGCCCACGAGGATCTCAGATCGGTGGCAAGGATTGCTGCCGTGTTCGATCACCTGGTCGCAGCCTTTGCCGATTTCATGAAAGGGGATGGCAAATCTACGCATAGCGCAAAGTGAGGTCGTTGGCGTCTACCGCAACCCTGCCGGCGGCCAGCACGAGGGCGCGGCCGCCGGCGGCTAAAGTCCGATCACCGGGTGGGTCGCCGCAACAGGTTGATCGTGTTGAGCGCGGTGATGATGGCGAGCGGGAACTGGGCAATCCCCGTCAATTCAAAGAGAAAATCGTCCGGCAACCGGTAGACCGGCTCGGGAAACAGGAACCGTGCTGCATCCGTTCCAAAGCCGAAATAGGCGACGTTCTTGATCACATGGTTCCAACCTCCCTCGTAGATACCGATCATCGCGACCGGGAAGGCGAGCACGACAACTGCCGCCAGCCATATCGCGACACGTCCGGCCATCGTCCCGCTCCTTGACCGGCCGACGTACAGCGCGGCTGTGATGATGATCGCCACAGGCACGGCCAAATGGACGATGTGGAGGCGCCACGGTGTTTGATAGATATAGGCGCCATAGGCGTGGTGCAGGCTCGTCAGAGCGAGCAGGAGAAGCGCGCAGGCACCGGCTTTTCGAAAAGGCGAAGAGAGAGGCGACGTTGCGGAAAGTTCAACCATGGCTGTTCCTCGATGTTGACTAGACGACAATCGGCTAGCACGATCCGGAACATGGTGTTCGGAAGTTGCGAAACAGACGGGCACCACCTGTACCGAATTGGACTGGAGCGCGCGCTCGTCCGGAAAAAGGAGAGCAAACTTGGCGATCGATCGACGCGTGGCCCGAACGCGCACGGCGCTTTATGAAGCGCTTCTCGCCTTGATACGCCGCAAGCACTACGAGCTGATCACCGTCGAAGACATCCTGACCGAGGCGAACATCGGACGATCGACGTTCTATGCGCACTTCACGTCAAAAGACGACCTTTTGAAACGCAGTCTGGAGCGTCTTCGCGATCTGCTGGTGACTGCAAAGGACAAGGCGATCTCGTCGGCACGCCATGAAGAAGCATGGGATCCTAGCCGCGCCTTGTTCGAGCATGTCGCCGAACACGCCGACATCCAGGTCGCGCTTGCCGGCGGACGCGGAGGCGGCATCGTGCGCGATGCGGTTGACGATGTACTTGCGGACGTCCTTAGGCAGTCGCTCCCCGCCACGATGCATGCCGCTCTTCCCCGCGACCTCGTGATCCGCCACATGGTCTCCACGTTCAACGCCGTTTTGCGCTGGTGGCTGGAAGAGCGACCGGAAATGCCTCCCCGCGAAGTCGACGCTGCGTTCCGAAAACTGCTGCTTGATGGCCTGCCGTCGGAGACGTGCCGGCCCTTCATCATGGCGCCGTGACCGGCAGCCTGCGCGCAACCAGACTTTGCTCCGCTGCGAACACGACGGGTACGCTGCGAGAAGATCGAGCGCCTAGTCGGTGCAGAGCATTCGGGCGTCGAAAACACGTTGCTCCTTGGTGAAGCGCACAGCGACGGCATTCTTCAAACCATCCGGGTGCACTCGAAGCGCGCCACCGGCCTCACCGTCCTTGGCAGGTGTCTCGATCTGCCGATAATTGATCAGGCCGGGCACGAGATCCACCTGTTCGACATAGCCCGGCACTTCGAAGCTATAGACGACATCCGCCGAGACGAATTCGAGATTCACCACTGTGCCGGCCGGAAGCGTGATCCGATCGCCGACGGCGCATTGGACGGAGGGATCATCTTCGAGGCGGTGGCCCGGCTTGCGGTATTCGAGCGTGAGCGCGCCTTTGTCCGCCCTCAGGAGGATCGTGAGATCGACGCCTGACGACGTGGCCTCCTCTGCCTTTGCCATACCCGGCGACGCCAAGGCTATGGTGAGAAAGAACGCGATCCTTGACGCGCAAATTATTGGTCGGTTTGTCCTTTTAGGTCGAAGATCGATCGACCGCCGATGGTCCAATTCGACCCAAAGGTGATAGCTTTACAAGGCCCAATCGGCAAGGCTGATCGCTGTCACTGCCCTGCCTACCCAGCGGACTTCCCGCCCGACGCCTGAACGACCGTAACGGCGATCATGTGGAAGACGTCGTCGGCGTTGCAGCCGCGCGAGAGATCGTTGGCGGGCTTGGCAAGGCCTTGCAGGATCGGGCCGATCGCGGTCGCGCCGCCGATGCGTTGGGCGATCTTGTAGCCGATGTTTGCCGCATCGAGGTTGGGGAAGACGAAGACATTGGCCTCGCCATGCAGCGCCGATTGTGGCGCCTTTGCCGCGCTGACGGCCTCGACGAAGGCGGTGTCGAACTGCAATTCCCCGTCGATCACCAGCCCTGGTGCTGCGGCATGGGCGAGCCGCGTCGCCTCCACCACCTTTGAGACGCGCTCATGCGCAGCACTGCCGGCCGTCGAGAAGGAGAGCATTGCCACCTTCGCCGGCTTGCCGGAGAGCGCCTCGTAGGAGCGCGCCGAGGTCACGGCGATATCGGCAAGGCCGGTGGCATCAGGATCCACAACCAGCCCGCAATCGGCGAAGACGAAGGCACCCTTCTTTTCGTGGTGCGGCGCGCAGAGCATCATTAGGAAGAAGCTCGACACCAGGCCGACATCCGGTGCCCGGCCGATGGTCTGGAGTGCGGCGCGCACCGTGTCGGCGGTGGTGGCGACCGCCCCGCCGACCGTTCCGTCTGCGTGATCCTCGCGCACCATCATCGCGGCAAAGACGAGCGGCGAGCGAACGGCTGCGGCGGCTGCGGCTTCATCGACACCCTTGCCACGCCGGAGGTCGTGGTAGGCAGCGGCAAGATGCTCAGTCAGCGCAGACGAAGCCGGATCCTCGATGCGGATTTCGTCTGGGCTGCCGCCGGCGGCGTGCAGCTGCGCCGCGACGATCTTCCTGTCGCCGACGAGCGTGATCGCGGCAATGCCGGCACGAGACGCGCGCAAGGCGCCTTCGACGATCCGTGGGTCTTCGCCCTCGGCGAGAACGATGTGGCGCGGCGCGGCTTTTGCAGCCTCGAGTATGCGGTCGAGCGGTTTCATCAGGCGTGCCCCAGATAGTGAATGCCGACGAGGATGAAGAGAGCGATGAAGATCGTTTCGGCGACAATGAGCGCGACGGCGTCGCCGCCGACATCGAGCACGCGGCGAAGTGAGGTGCGCATGCCGACGGCGACGATGCCGGCGAGCAGCGCCCAGCGCGATGTCTCCATGCCGGCCTTGGCCACCATTTCCGGAACGAAACCGAAAGAGTTGATAGCCGCAAAGATCAGGAAGGCGACGACGAAGCCCGGCAGCAGCGGCGGGCGCTTGCCGGTTTCGCCTTCGGGCTGCGGCACCTTCCGCAGCGACAGCGAAAAGATGAGGACGACCGGTGCGAGCATGGTGACGCGGATCAGCTTGACGAGTGTGGCCGTCTCGCCCGCCTCCGGCGAGACTGAGAATCCGGCGCCGACGACCTGCGCGACGTCATGAATGGTGCCGCCGAAGAAGATGCCGGTGGCGCGCGCGTCCAGCCCCATGGTCTGCGCGAGGATCGGGTAGGCGATCATCGCAAGAGTCGAGAGCACCGTAACCGACAGCACGGTGAAGATCAGGTTGCGCTCGGAGAACTCGTTCTTCGGCAGCACGGCTGCGATCGCCATGGCCGCCGACGCACCGCAGATCGCGACCGAACCGCTGGTGATAAGCGCAAGCCGCCAGCCGCGACCAAGCAGTTTTGCGGCAAGCAGTCCGAAGCCGATGGTCGCGGCGATGGCAGAGATGAGCAGCAGGATCGTGCTCGCCCCGAGCCCGATCAGGAGGTCGACGCTGATGCGCATGCCGAGCAGCGCCACGCCGATGCGCAGCACCTTTTTGGCGCAGAAATCGATGCCGGCGACGCAACGTCCTTCCTCGGACAGGAAGTGAAAGGCGATGCCGAGCAGCAGCGCCATCAGCATGGCAGGCGCGCCGTAGTGGTCGGAGAGGAACTGCGCGGCGACGGCGACGGCCGCAGTGACGGCAAAGCCCGGCCAGTAGACCGCAAAGCCGGAGGGTACGCTTCGGAAGCGTTCGTGGACGGAGGCGACGAAGGTCATGGTTCTGTTCCGGTCATCTGCGGGAAGCTTCGCCCCGCCCGGCTGCACCGGGCGGGGCTTGAGGTAGAGCGGGGATCAGGCCCGCTTCTGCGGACGCATGTCGGCGCGGTCGATGCCGGCAACGGGCACGGGCTTCTTCATGGCGTCACGGCGGAAAGGTTCGCCGAGCTCCTGGTTGAGGATGACTTCGATGAAGGTCGTCACGCCCTTTTTCTGGTCGACGATCGCATTGGATAGCGCCTCAGTGAGTGCCGCGGTCGTGTTGACGGCCACCCCCTTCAGGCCGCAGCCCTCAGCCACCTTCGCGTAGGAGAGGTTGGGGTTGAGTTCCGTGCCGACGAAGTTGTTGGCGTACCAGAGCGTCGTGTTGCGCTTCTCCGCACCCCATTGGTAGTTGCGGAAGATCACCATGGTGATCGCCGGCCAACCCTCGCGGCCGATCGAGCCCATTTCGTTCATGGAGATACCGAAGGCACCGTCGCCAGCAAAGCCGACCACCGGCACGTCAGGGCAACCGATCTTGGCGCCGACAATCGATGGGAAGCCGTAGCCGCAGGGGCCGAACATGCCCGGCGCCAGATATTTGCGGCCGGCTTCGAAGGTCGGATAGGCATTGCCGATCGCGCAGTTGTTGCCGATGTCGGTCGAGATGATCGCTTCCTTCGGCAGGGCCGCCTGGATCGCCCGCCAGGCCTGGCGCGGAGACATGCGGTTCGGCTCGCGCGAACGGGCGCTTTCGTTCCATTCCGTGCCCGGATCGTCGTCCTCGTGATCCATCGAGGAGAGCTGCTGCTGCCAGGCCGAGCGGGTCTGGTGGATTGCAGCCTTGCGCTCTTCGCGGCCGGTGTCGCCTGCCGTTGGCGAGAGCAGCTCGAGGATCTGGCGGGCGACCTGCTTGGCATCGCCGCAGATGCCGACCGACACCTTCTTGGTCAGGCCGATCCGGTCGGCGTTGATGTCGACCTGGATGATCGAGGCGTTCTTCGGCCAGTAGTCGATGCCGTAGCCCGGAAGCGTCGAGAACGGATTGAGCCGCGTGCCGAGAGCCAGAACGACGTCGGCCTTGGAGATCAACTCCATCGCCGCCTTCGAGCCGTTGTATCCCAGCGGGCCGACCGACAGGCGATGGCTGCCGGGGAAGGCGTCGTTGTGCTGGTAACCGCAGCAGACCGGGGCGTCGAGACGCTCGGCGAGCTTCATGCTATCGGAGATGGCATTGCCGATAACGACGCCGGCGCCGTTGAGGATGACCGGGAACTTCGCCTCTGACAAAAGCTTGGCGGCTTCCGCGATCGCCTGTGGGCCACCCGCCGGACGCTCGAAGCGAACGATCGCCGGCAGATCGACGTCGATCACCTGGGTCCAGTAGTCGCGCGGGATGTTGATCTGCGCCGGAGCACAACCGCGCCAGGCCTTTTCGATGACCCGGTTCAGGACCTCGGGGATACGCGAGGGATCGCGCACTTCTTCCTGGTAGCAGACCATTTCCTCGAACATCGCCATCTGGTCGACTTCCTGGAAACCGCCCTGCCCGATCGTCTTGTTGGCGGCCTGCGGCGTGACCATCAGAAGCGGCGTGTGGTTCCAGTAGGCGGTCTTGATGGCGGTGATGAAGCCGGTGACGCCGGGGCCGTTCTGGCCGATTGCGACCGACATCGTGCCGGTCGCGCGGCTGAAGCCATCGGCCATCATGCCGGCATTGGTCTCATGCGCGCAGTCCCAGAACTTGATGCCGGCCTTCGGGAACAGGTCCGACACCGGCATCATGGCCGAGCCGATGATGCCGAAGGCGTGTTCGAGGCCATGCATCTGAAGAACTTTGACGAAGGCTTCCTCGGTGGTCATTTTCATGGGGTGGTTCCTTTCCTGGTATTATTTCAAAGTGTTAGAGGATCTCGTCGCGGAGGTAGTACCAGCGGTACATTCCCCATTGGCCAAGCCGTCGGAACGGCGTCAGAAGCCCGTGGCCCGGCAGGGGCGAAGTGAAGATGGGAAGATCGAGGCCACCGCCCTTGCCGGCGACCATCTGCGCCATGCGACGGCCGGCCTGGCCGGAGTACATGACGCCGTTGCCGCCATAGCCCATGGCGTAGAACAGCCGCTGGCTCGGGTCCGGCTGGAAGATGCGCGGCATCATGTCGTGGCTGACATCCACCCAACCCCACCAGGAGTAGTCGATGTTGATGCCGCGAAGCGCGGGGAACTTGCGGTAGAGACCGGCGAGCAGCAGTTCGAGGTGCTTCGGGTTGCTCGCGTCGCGTCCGGAAATGGCGCTGCGGCTGCCGATCTGCACGCGTCCGTCAGGCAGCATGCGATAGTAGTGGCGGAGTGTGCGCGTGTCGGTCAGCGGGATGCGCGTCTTGAAGTTCAGCGCCTGCTGTTCGCTTTCGCTCAAGGGCCGGGTGACGATGGAGTTCGACAGGATCGGCATCAGCCGGTGACGGGTGAGCGCATTCATCCCTGGTGACGTGTAGCCGGCCGTCGCAATGCAGACGGCACGCGCCCGCACCGTTCCGCCAGGCGTCGTCAGGTAGTGCACGCCGCCCTTGGCGGTGCAGTCAAGCACCGGGCTCGACGTATGCACCTTTGCCCCCAGCTTGCGGGCAAGCCTGAGGTAGCCGAAGGCGAGCTTTGCCGCATGGATACCCATGCCATCGGGCTCGTACATCGCGCCGCGCGCTTCCTCGTCGCGGACGAAATCGCGGTGGATCTCGTCGCGCGAGACCATGCGGGCGCGGTAGCCGAAGGTTTCGTTGAGGACGCGCACCTCGCTTTCGAGCGCCGGCAGCATCTTGTCGCGGTGGGCGATATAGAGGTGGCCGCCATCCTGCGGGTCGCAGTCGATTTCCGGTTCCTTGACCAGGGCCCGAAACAGATCGAAACCCTCGGAAATCTCGGCATGCATCTTGCGGGCGACGTCCACGCCCCAGCGGGCGATCCATTGCGAGCGCTTCAGCCGGCCGGCGGAAATTTGCGCCTGCCCGCCGTTGCGGGTGCTGCAGCCCCAGGCGACACCATTGGCCTCGAGCACCGTTGCCCTGATGCCGTGCTCGCGCGCCAGATGGATGGCGCAGGAGAGGCCGGTATAGCCGGAACCGATGATCGCGACGTCGACATCGATATCGCCCGTGACCGGACCGTCGTCCTCCGGTTCCGGACCGGCCGTGCCGATCCAGTAGGTCGGCGCATAGTCCTTTCCCGTGCCGGGGCTGCGGGCATGGTTGGGGTCATAGGCCGGATCAAACGGCTCTCTTGCGGGCTTCAAGGGGGTGGCGCGCAGTTGCATGGCTTTCGCTCCAGGCCATCAGTAGCGGGGCTGCAGGACCGGGCGGTTCTTGCGGAACGCCTGCTTGCGCACGATCTTGCCGTTGCGGAAGGTGAAGAGGTCGCAGCCTTCGGCCTCGATGCGACTGCCGTCGGCAGCCGTGCCGGAAAACGTCCACTCGGACACGCCTCGGTCACCGTCGACGAAGTGGCTGTGGTTGGCCCATTCGGCATCCGGCATCGATTTCCAGACGCCGCTGAAGGCATCGGCGATCGGACCCGTACCGACGAAACGGTTGCCGTAGACCTCGGGGCCGCCAACCGCGTTGAACACGCAATCCTCGGAAAAGAAGTGCATGACCCCATCGATGTCATGCCGGTTGAAGGCATCGAACAAGGTTTTGAGATCGGTTGCCGTCAGTGTCATGGTTCTGTCCTTTGGCTTGGTCGTCAGGCATGGCTTCGCCGGAGACGGGAAAGACCGTCTTCAAAAGGCCGCCAGGCCGTATTCAGTTGAAGTGTCGGAGGTGGTCGCCGGTTAGAGGCGGCCCTTCCAGGGGATCAGCGCCTTTTCGAGGTAGCGGATCAAAAGATCGAAGGCGAAGGCGAAGATGCCGATGATGAAGATGCCCATGATCACCGTATCGCTTTCGAGGTTTTCAGCGGCATTCAGAACCATGAAGCCGAGGCCTCGGTTGGCCGCCACCATTTCCGCAGCCACCAGGGTCGTCCAGCCGACGCCGATGCCGATGCGCATGCCGGTGAAGATCTCCGGCAGGGCCGCCTTCATGATCACCTGGCTGATCACCTGCCCGCGGGTGGCGCCCATCGCATAGGCCGCATGGATCTGCTCGGTGGAAACCGAACGCACACCCGCCCTTGCGGCAATTGCCATCGGTGCGAAGATCGCCAGATAGATCAGGAAGACCTTCGGGAACTCACCGATGCCGAGCCAGATGATGACGAGCGGCAGGTAGGCGAGCGGCGGCAGCGGCCGGTAGAATTCGATGATCGGGTCGAACAGTCCGCGCACGAAGCGGTTGACGCCCATCAGTACGCCGATCGGCACAGCGGTCACCAATGCCAGCAGGAAAGCGCCGAAGACGCGGCCGATACTGGCGAGCGTGTGCTGCATCAAGGTCGAGTTCGAAACGCCGTCGGTCATCGCCAGCATGAACTTGTCCCAGACCGCCAGCGGCGACGGTAGGAAGAGCGGCTTGACCCAGCCGCCTTCGGTCACGAGGAACCAGAGCGCGACGATGACGACCGTCGTCGAAAAGCTGATGAGGCCGCTGTTTCCGTCACCGGGGGCGCCGAAGATCTTGCCGGCCTTTACGGGCTTGGCGCGTGTCACTCTGTCAAGCATGGGCCACCTCCGGGTTGCCGGACGCACGTTCGTCGCCATAGATGATGCCGAGCACCTCTTCGCGCATGCGGATGAATTCCGGGCTGGACTTGATCGCGCGGGCATTGCCCTCGGCGAGGAAACGCTTGTTGAAATTGAGCTCGTAGGTGTGGGTAATGCGGCCCGGGCGCGGCGACATGACGATCAGCCGCGAGCCAAGGAACAGCGCTTCTTCCACACTGTGGGTAATGAAGAAGAACATCTTGTTGGTGAGCTGCCAGACCTTCAAGAGCAATTCCTGGATGGTCTCGCGCGTCAGCGCGTCGAGCGCTGCCATCGGCTCATCCATCAGGAGCATGGCGGGATCGCAGGTCAGCGCCCTGGCAATGCCGACACGCTGCTGCATGCCGCCCGAGAGGTGATAGATCATGTGACGATGAAAGTCCTGCAGGCCGACAAGTGCCAGGTTCTTGGTGGCAAGCTCCCGCCGGGTCGCCTTGTCGACGCCACGCAGCTTGAGGCCGAATTCAGTGTTCTCCATGACGTTCAGCCACGGCAGAAGCGCGTGTTTCTGAAAGACGACACCGCGTTCGGCGCCCGGGCCATTGACCTGGTGGTTGCCAAGCGTGATGTCACCTTCCGAAGGCGCCATGAAGCCTGCCATCAGGTTGAGCAAGGTCGTCTTGCCGCAGCCCGAGGCACCGAGGGCGACAACGAAGTCTCCGCTGTTGATGGTAAGATTGACGCCTTTCAGGGCGATGATCGCCTGGTCCGAGTAGAGGCCCGGATAGGTCAGACTGATGTTTCTGACGCTGAGTGTTTCCATGAGAAATGCCTCCCTGCACCTCGGTCACGGTCTATGATGGTGCGCCGGCCGCTCCTCAACGGCCGGCGCAATCGGCAGCTTAGCCTATTGCGCGGCCGCCTTGGCAAAGTCGGCGTTCACGTAAGGCGCATAGTCGTCGAGCGACTGGCTGATCTGCTTCTGCTCGACGAGGAATTTGGCGCTTTCGGTCAGCGCACGCGTGGCGCCGCCGCCGAGCCAGACCTCGGAGGCCTGCTCATCCGCATTCGGGAACGAAAGCAGGCGTAGAGCTTCGACCGTGCTCGGACCATCGCCGCCGATCAGCTTGACGATGCCTTCGACCTGAGGCGATTCCTCGGTCCATGCCGCCTTGTTGGCGTTGTAGTCGGCATAGGCATCGGCCAGAACCTTGGTGAAGGCTTCCATGAGTTTCGGGTTTTCCGCGGCCCAGGCCTTGTCCACCACCAGCCCGTCGAAGGTCGGGACGCTCGCAGCGCCGATTACTTCAGAGTCGGAAATCGTCTTGCCGGTCTTCTGGATTTCCGAGAGCGCCGGCGGCCAGACATAGGCGGCGTCGATATCGCCACGCTGCCAGGCGGCAACGATCTGCGGTGGCTTGAGGTTCAGGATTTCCACCTCGCGCGGATCGACGTTCCAGACCTTGTTCATGCCGACAAGCAGGTGGAAATGCGAGGTCGAGACGAAAGGCACCGCGACTTTCTTGCCTTTGAGATCGGCCGGCGTCTCGATGCCGGAACCGTCGCGGGCGACCAGTGCTTCCGACTGGCCGATATTGTCGAGGATCCAGAAGAGCTGCAGCTCGACACCGCGTGTCGCGGCAGATGCCGTGCCGGTCGAGCCGAGAACGCCGATCGGCACGTCGCCGGATGCCAGCGCCGTGGTGATGTCTCCGGCCGAGCTGAACTGGCGCCAGTCGATCGCGTAACCCGCTTCCTTGGCAGCCGCGTCGAAGCGGCCATCGGCGATGGCGGCCACGAACGGGCCGACGATCTGCTGGTAGCCGACGACGAGTTTCGTTTCGGCATAAGCGACGCCGGATGCGGCGAGGCTCGCGACTATACTGGCCGCCGCGGCCAGTCGTCTGAAATGTCCATGTAGCATTCGTCTTCCTCCTCTTTGTTTATTCCCTTTTGTTTATTCGCTGACCGTTTCTCCGGTCTTGTTGATGACGATAAGGCCGAGATCCGGCTTGCGTTATATCCAGTCTGGAAGTTGAATAGATCCAGTTTAACGTCGCCAAGGGGAGCAGGCGCCGTGCAGATGAACGTTTCAGAGACCATTTTTTTCATCGACCGTGAGAGCGGTATCGGCCTGCAGGCGCAGTTGCGCGAGACGGTCGTTTCGGCCGTGCTCGCCGGACGGGTGCAGCCGCGCGCGCACCTGCCGTCGAGCCGCAAGCTCGCCGATTATCTGCGGATCTCGCGCATCACGGTGACGCTCGCCTATCAGGAACTGATCAACCAGGGTTACGTCGAGGCGGTCAACCGCAGTTCCTATCGCATCTCCGGCAATCCGCCGGGCATGGATGTGGAGGGGGAGCGCCCATCCGCCGGCTCCAATCCGGTCGACTGGAGCCGTAAGATCAAGATGAGCTTCGGCGTCGTGCGCCAGGTCGCCAAGCCTCTGGACTGGCGGCGCTACCCGTTCCCCTTCCTCTACGGCCAGATGGATCCGACGCTGTTCGATCTCAATGCCTGGCGCGACTGCGCCCGCCGGGCTCTGGCGCGCGAGGACTTCGTGCTGATGGCGAGCGACTTTGCTGCAGCCGACGACGTGCGGCTGGTGAACTATATCTGCTCGCGCACGCTGCCGCGCCGCGGCATCCACGCCACGCCGGACGAAATCCTCGTTACCGTCGGCGCGCAGAATGCGCTCTGGATCGTGACCCGATTGATCCTGGAGAAGGGCTCCGCCGCCGTCTGCGAAAACCCTTGCCACCCCGATATCAGCGCTTCGCTGCTGTTGAGCGGTGCCGATGTCACGACCGTCGATGTCGATGGCGAGGGTCTGTCGCCCGATGCCCTGCCGGAAAAAGTCGATGCCGTTTTCGTGACCCCCAGCCATCACTCACCGACCGGCGCGACCATGCCGGTCGACCGGCGAACGCAACTGCTGCAGGCTGCGGAAGAACGGGATTTCGTCATCGTCGAGGACGATTACGAATTCGAGATCAGCTACCTCGCTCCGCCCTCGCCGGCGCTGAAGGCTCTCGATCCGTCGGGCCGGGTGCTCTACATCGGCAGCTTCTCGAAGTCGCTTTTTCCCGGGCTTCGGCTCGGCTACCTCGTGGCACCTGCTCCCTTCATTCGCGAGGCGCGCGCTCTTCGTTCGCTGATGCTGCGTCATCCGCCCGGGCATCTTCAGCGCACCGCAGCCTATTTCCTGGCGCTCGGACATTATGACGCCGTGCTCCACCGCATGCGGACCGAATATCATAAGCGCCATGTGATCATGGCCGAGTCCCTGCGCAGGGCGAACCTGAAAGTCGCCGGCTCCTCGACCTTCGGCGGCACGTCCTTCTGGATGGAGGGACCGGCAGGGCTCGACGCCGACCGGCTGGTCAGCGCATTGCGGCAGGACGGCGTCCTGGTCGAATCCGGCTCGCCCTTCTTCCCAAGAAGCGATCAGCCCTGCCGCTACTTCCGGATGGGGTACTCTTCAATTCCAAGCACGAGCATTGCCGAGGGTGTCGCCCGCGTTCGCGCCCGGATCGACAGTCTTTGCGGCGGCAGCGAGCACACCTTCATCGCAAAGTGACAAGTTGACCGTTCGTGGCTTTCCCTGTTGAGCCGAGCGTAGCGGGCTGGTCAGTTTGCAATTTAGATTGTCGCCATAATCGTATTCAATATTGTCGACAAAGACGTTGACAAATACTTTTGGCGTGCGATGGTGCCGCCTAGCAGCAACGAGCTAGGGAGGAGCAGGTTGATGCAAGGGCTTCAGAAGACAGCGTACTCGCACGTCTTTTCGCGATACCAAACATACCCGCCTGCACCGCCGGGCCGGCACGCCTGACATCTCCTCATTCGCTCGTCATCCAGCATCCAACACAGAACATTGGGTTTCTGAACCGCATCCATAAGCGGCGCAGAGATGTGTCCCTGTTCGAGTTGATGCCCTGGCGTTGGCCATCGAACGACCGCTATCGACAACAGGATCTGGCGCTTCAAGCATTGCCAGGAGGCTTTCGCTTGGGCGCATCGCCATACAAGAACGCCAGTTGATCAAGATCCCCGCATAGGCCCTCAAAGGTCTTTGCGGTGATCGACACGACCGCGAAGGTCATGTCCGCGCCAACGATAGATCATGCCACTGGCCGCCCCGACCGGGCGGCGAGACGGACGGCCTGTGCGCCGTTCTTGCTTCTTAAAAAGAAGATTCCCGTCAAGGGGACCGGTGACCTCAACAAAGGAGAACAGCAGAATGCTCAAGAAACTGATCCTCGCAGCCGCCATGTCGACGGCGCTTTCCGCGGCGGCTCACGCGGAGACGCTCAAATGGGGCTCTTCGCGCGATATCTACTCGCTCGACCCCTATTCCTATGGCGACAGTTACACGCTGTCCTTCCTCAATCACGTTTATGAGGGGCTCGTGCGCTTTGACGCCGACCTGAAGATCGAGCCGGCCCTGGCGACCTCCTGGGAGACGGTATCGGACACCGTCTGGCGGTTCCATCTGCGCGAGGGCGTCAAGTTCCACAATGGCGCCGATTTCACGGCCGATGACGTGATCGCTTCGCTGACGCGGGTTAGCGATCCGGCATCACCGCTGCGGGGCAACCTCCCGGCCTACAAGTCTGCGAAGAAGGTCGACGACCGCACTGTCGATATCGAACTGACCGGCCCCTATCCGCTGCTCTTGAACGACCTGACGAACATCCACATTTTCGACGCCACATGGCTCGCCGACAACAACTCGCTGAAGCCGACGGATGTCGGCAAGAAGATCGAAGGCTACGCCACCTACCACACCAACGGCACAGGTCCGTTCAAGCTCGAAAGCCGCACGCCCGACAGCAAGACCGTTCTCGTCAAGAACGACGAGTGGTGGGACCCGGCGAAATCCAACATCGATCGCATCGAGTTCACGCCGATCGTCTCGGCCGCGACACGCGTGGCGGCACTGTTGTCAGGCGAGATCGACTTCACTGAGAATGCGCCGGCGCAGGATCTCCCACGCCTTCTCGCGCAGCCGGACCTGAAGGTCATGGAGCGCACGGACCTTCGCACCATCATGATGGGCTTCAACCGCAAGCCGAAACTGGCCGACGGCGTCGACAACAAGTTCAACGACCTGCGTGTCCGACAGGCCGTCGCCCATGCGCTCGACACAGAGCTCATCCAGAAGCGGGTCATGCGCGGCAAGTCGAGGACAGCGGGTGCGATCGTTGCGCCGGAGATCCCGGGATATGTCGAGGCACTGGACAAGGTCGTGCCGTACGATCCCGAATTGTCGAAGAAACTGCTTGCCGAGGTCGGCGCCAGCGATCTCCCCTTCACGCTCGTCTGCACGAACGAGGCCTATGTCAACGAAGAGGAACTTTGCCAGAGCATCGTCAACATGCTGAGCCGCGCCGGCTTCAAGCCGCAGCTCGACATCGGCCCGACGGCGGCACAGGCGCCCAAGCGCACGGGCGGTCTGTCGGACGTCTACATCATCGGCTGGGCGAACGAGCCGATGCTCGACAGCTACTCGATCCTGCTTCAGATGATCGAGACGAGGAGCGACAAGGCGGGCGTCTTCAACTGGGGCGGCTGGAGCTATCCTGAGATCGACAAGCTGATCATCCAGGCCTCGACGGAAATGGACCGGACGAAGCGGCTCGATCTTCAGACCAAGGCAATGCAGATGGTCAAGGACGAGATCATCATGCTGCCGCTGCACCAGCAGCCAATGGCCTGGGTGATGAGCAACAAGATCGATAAGGTCGCTCAGCTCGCCGACAACAAGCCGCGCCATTGGCTCACGCATATCGCGGAGTAGCCCTGTTGCGGAGCTGGATCGGCGGAACGTTGCGGCTCCCTTTCACTACCAGATAGGCTCAGTCGGAGCCGGCAGCGTGGATGCTGCCGGCTCCCTTCGTCTCTTGTCCGTCTAGATCAGCCAGTCGGCGTCGAGCGCATAGGCCTCGATGGAATCGATCTGCATCTCCGCCCCATCGTCAAATTCGCCATCGGGCGTACCGGCCATTCCGCCGACCGCGAGATTGACGAGCATATACATCGGCTCGTGCATGTCCGCTGGGGTATCGGCGCGGGCGATCTCCGTGTCGTCGAAGTACCAGACGATCTCGTCTTCCGTCCAAAGCACGCCGTAATCGTGGAACCCGTCGGTATCGGCGACTTGCGCGCCGTCTCGGACGATCGTGTGCTCGCCGTTTTCGTTGGAGTGCGCGGTGGTGATGACGGTGTTGGCGTCCTGCCCGCGCATTTCGACGACATCAAGCTCCGGCGGCCAGGAACCGTCGGCGGGGAGCAGCCAGAAAGCGGGCCAGGCGCCTTGATCGTCCGGCATGTCGGCCCGCATCTCGAAGTAGCCGTAGGTCTGGGCAAAGGACGAATAGGTCGTCAACATCCCGGACGTGTAGTCATAACCGCCGATCTCGGACTGGATCGCCTCCGGTGCACGTTCTGCGGTGATCGTTAGAACACCATCCTCGACCGAAAACGGGTTGGCGGATGCGGTCGGTCCGTAGCCCGGATTGATGTACCATTGCAGCTCACCGTTTTCCGAGAGCGTCGCCCCCTCCTCCGGCGCCCACCAGTATTTCGCGTCCCAAACGCCGCTTGCACCGTCGGTGAGCTGAAGCGTGTCGAAATCGTCCGAGAAGGTCTGCGTCAGGCCGGATCGGTCCAGGCTCAACTGGAACTGGCCTTCTTGCAATTCATCGGTTGTCGTATCGGCCAGGACCAGGCTTTCGCCATCGTCGAGATGGAGGCGGAGATCGTTTCCCTCCTGGGCCGCATTCGCGAGCACCTCGTCGAACGAAGTGATCCCGTATCCGTCGAGGCGAATGGTATCGTTGGAACTGAAATCGGCGACAAGGTCGCTGCCGTTGCCGCGCCCGAACACGAACGTATCCGAGCCTCCGGAACCGATCAGCACGTCGTTGCCGGCGCGTCCATCGATGGTCTGGCTGCCGGAGCCACCGGTAATGATGTTGTCGGCGGCATTGCCGAAGGCATGTCGGCCGTCACCGGTGACGGTCAGGTTTTCGAAGTTCTCCGGCAAGCTGTAGTTCATCCAGGTATCGATCGTGTCGATCCCTTCGCCGGGTGCCTCTTCGGCCCGGTTCGCCGATGAATAGAGGTAGTAGATGTCATCGCCCGTGCCGCCGAACATGGTCACATCGACGGAACTGTCGCCCCAGATCGAATCGTTGCCGGGTGTTCCGTAGAGCGTGGACCCGGAGCCGGTTGCGGAAAACCATGCGGTCGAACTTCCGCTGTAATGGAGCGGTTGTCCGAGGGCGTTCATGGCTGTTCTGCTCATCGAGAAGTCTCCTGTTTACTGGAGTGCCCCTTCCCGATGAACACCTCTAGCATCTAGGGCTGTGGCCTGTCGCCCACACCGGCGACATTTGCGAAGAATCTCGAATGAAGGCCTTTGGCTTGGAAGCCGAAAGGGTGTCAGAACCACCAACCGAAAGCGGGCGCATCGGTCGGACCGACCTAGGCGTATTTGGACGCGAGAAGGGCTGCGAGCTCCGCCTGACAGTTTACGAGCGGGCGCGTGTCCTGACTGGCTTTTGCCATCGCCATGGCGCCGGAATAGGCGGCGATGATGAGGGTCGCGAGACTGTTAGGTTGAATGTCGGCGACGCGTTTCAGGCGGATGTCTTCGTGGAATCGCGCCGCCAGCGCTTTCTCCCAGGCGTCGAAAATCGCACCCAGTGCCTCCTGCATCTCGTCATCGTGCTTGGAGACTTCGATCGCCATATTGTTCAGCGGGCAGCCGGAGACGGAACCGTTCTCGGAGAGTTCGTTGATGATCTCGGTGAAGATCTGATCGATTGCTGCAGGCGTATCGCTGGAGGCATGCAGCGGTTCGATCCACGTCTGCCGCACCGCCACGGCGACGCGGTCGCGGATAACGGCCAATCCAAGTTCCCGTTTGGCCGGAAAGTGGTGCGCCATGGCGCCCCCCGATACGGAGGCCTTCGCGCGCAGTTCCGACATTCCCGTCGCGAGGTATCCTTGCGTGACAAAGGCCTGGTAGGCCGCATCCACGATCCTGCGGCGCACCGCTTGCGGGTCGTTGGTTCTTTTGTGTTCGCTCATGACCGTCACCTGAAAATCCGATTCAGATAGTGCCTTGACAAAACAGGTCGATCAACCTGTTATTAAAAACAGGACAATCGACCTGTTTTTGGAGGAATCATGAAACCGCACGCCGTTTACGAACTTCGCCGCTACCGACTTCATCCCGGCGGAAGGGAACGCCTGATCGATCTGTTCGACCGCGAATTCGTCGACCCGCAGGAAGCGCTTGGAATGCGTGTCGAAGGTGAATTCCGCGACTGTGGTGATCCCAACGCCTTCGTCTGGGTACGGTCCTTTGCGGATATGGAGGCGCGAACGGAGGCGTTGGCGGCGTTTTATTCGGGGCCGGTCTGGAAGGAGCATGGATCTCTGGCCAACGAGACGATGCTCAACTCGGACAACGTATTGCTGCTCAAGCCTGTCGCCGGCACACAGCCGTTTGCCCGCAATCTTGCAAGGGAGAAGGAGACACGGTCGACCAAAGGTCTCGTCACTGTGAACATCTGCTCGCTCGCCCCCGGCACGGAGGACCGTTTCGCTGCACTCTTCATCGCCGAGGCGCTGCCGATCCTCGAAGAAGCCGGCGCTCGAATCGATGCGGTTTTCGTCACCGAGCGCAGCGCAAACGCCTTCCCGAGGCTCCCCGTCCGTGAAGGCGAGACGGTGTTTGTCTGGTTTGAAATGCATGAGGACGAGAACGGCTTTTCAAGGCATCAGGAGCGGTTGAGCAAGGACGTCAGGTGGACCAGTGAGGTCTTGCCTCGAATGGATAGCCAGTGCTGGCGAAGGATCGAGGTTTCAAGGCTGACCCCGACGTCGCGCTCGCTCTGTACCCTGTAGCCGTCGCTCATCCACTATGGCCCCGCACGCATAGGCGATAACCGCCGGGAACGTGTCCTGGCGGAACCAAACCGGCCTCCAAACGTTGTGTTGGGTTAGGGGAGGCACGGGATGAAACACACGGATGTTCGAGCAGTCGACAACTCCCAGATCAAGCATATCTGGGACGTCGCGGATTATTGCCGGCGGACCGGCATTCACAAGACCGAAGAGCTGCGCCTGATCAAGGTGCTTGGCAGATACGCAACCAGCCACGAGCTTCAGATGAACATCGTGCGCGTTCAGACGCGCATCCGCTGAAGCTTCGATTTCGGAATTGCGCGAACGATCACCGGCGTGTTCGGTGGCCGATTTCGCTTTTTGGCCATTCAAAAATTCCTGAGCGTCTTAGGTAGCTTAGTCGACGAACTTGACGATGACGCCAGGCTTGACCATCGCCGCCAACTCCTCTGCATCCCAGTTGGTGAGGCGAACGCATCCGTGCGATCCCGACTTGTCGATCATCGAAGGCTCCGGCGTCCCGTGGATTCCGTAGGTGGGCTTCGAGAGATCGATCCAGACGGTGCCGACCGGCCCGTTCGGGCCACCCGGCAAGGTCAGGACCTTTCGGTTATCGCCCTGCTTGAAGTTGATCCTGGGATTGTAGACATAGGGCGGCATCCGGGCGACTCCTTTGACCTTGTGCGTTCCCGAAGGAGACGGTGTCTCCCGGCTGCCGATCGTCGCCGGATAGGCCGCGATCAGCGTACCATCGGCGCTAAGCGCCAAAATTTGACCGGTGCGCCGGTGTGCTTCGATGTGTTTGACCGTTCCTTGCCTCGGCGCCCCTGGGTTCACAACGGAGACCGTATCACCGACCGCGAACGTTGAAGTTGGATTGAGTGCCTTGAGGAGATCGATATCCATGTGGAAGCGCTCTGCCAGCCTCTCGGCGACGCTCGTGTATGCGAGCTGATCCATCTTCGCCTGCTCGGAATAGTCTTCAGGAATCTCAGCCACCAACCCTTTGACGTCGTCCTCGGAGATGACATAGGGCTCAACCACCGTCGTCTGCTCCAACAGTCGCCCGATCACGTCGGCGTCCAGTTTTCCGTCAGCGGGCAGGCCTTGCATGGTCTCGAAGGCGGCGATCGCCTTGGCGACATTCTCGCCGGCGAAACCATCGATCACGCCGGGCGAAGCCCCTGCCCGATCGAGAAGAACCTGAAGCCGGACGATGGCGGGATCTGGCGTGTCCGAGGTCTCGGTCCTTCGTTCCAGCGATGTGGGCGTGATCGACGCACGGTCGATGGTTTCTGGCTGAAGCGCCTGGGCATTGGCCAGACCGGCGGGGGATAGCAGCGTCAGCACTGCCCAAAGAACCTTGTTTTCCATGATCGCTCAATCGATCAGGGCGCTGATTTGTTCCCGCCTCGCAGCGCCAAGATGCTGTTTTCTCAAGAGCAAACGGTATCGGTCTTTCGGTCTTTTCGCCGCCGCCAATCGTCCCAAATCCGTGGCCAGATACGCGCGCCACCGCCGCGCCCGAGAAAGTCTCTTGACAGAACATGAAACTCGAAATCTTATTGTAAAGCGCTTTAGTAAATCGGTTTACAAAGGCAAGGGATGGAGCCAAGGTGACCACACGACGCGTCACAGGTCTGAAGGATGTAGCCCGAGCTGCCGGCGTTTCCGTGACGACGGTGTCACGCCTGCTGAACGGATCGCTCGACCTGCCCTTCGAGACGAAGAAGCGGATCTCGGATGCGATCCGCGACCTCAATTACCAGCCCAACCCGCATGCCCGCCGGCTTAGCCGCGGTCGCTCCGATACCATCGGTCTTGTCGTTCCCGATATTGCCAACCCCTTCTTCGCGACGCTCGTGGCAGCCGTCGAAGAAGAGGCGGATACCCGCGGTCTTGCCGTCTCGCTTTACGCCACCCTGAACCGGGCCGGTCGTGAGGTCGCCTATCTCCAACTTATCGAACGCAATCACGTCGACGGCCTGATCTTTGTCACCAACCACCCGGATGACGGTCAACTCGCCACCTTGATAAACCGCACCGGCAAAGTCGTGATCGCCGACGAAGACGTCCCGGGCGCCCAGGCACCGAAGCTGTTCTGCGACAACGAGATGGGCGGATCGCTCGCCGGCCGGCATCTGGCCGAATTCGGGCATAGGGATGTGCTCTTCGTCGGTGGCCCCGAAGCGATGATCAGTTCGCGTCGGCGCTTCAACGGTCTTGAGCAGGCGCTGCGCGATGCGTTCGGCGAAGATTTCCGGCTGTCAAAATACGCCGGCGACTACACCGTGACCTTTGGTCGGCAGGCGGCGAAACGCTTCATCGAGGAAGGCCGCCCGGCAACGGCGATCTTCGCCAGCTCGGACGAAATCGCCATCGGCATGATCGAGGTCTTCCGTGACCAGGGGGTGTCCGTTCCTGACGATGTCTCTGTCATCGGCTTTGACGATGTCGGCCCGCTGCATCTTTTCGGTCCGCCCATGACCGCCATTCGCCAGCCGGTCCGAGCGATCGGCGAGCGCGCCCTCTCCCTTCTTCTCGAAACAAACTGGCAGGGCAAGCAGGCTCTCGTCGAAGAGCTCCTGCCAGTCGAAATCGTCGTGCGGAAATCCGTTGCTCCGCCGGCGAAACGATAAATCACGCAATGGAGAACCAACAGAGGATGAGAACATGAACTGGAACTTGAAACGCAGGACCCTAATCGCCACGCTTGGTTTTACGGCGTTGACGACCCTCGGCGCGGCTCTTCCGCCAGCCCTTGCCGCCGAAAAGACTTTCGCACTCGTGCAAATCAACCAGCAGGCGCTTTTCTTCAATCAGATGAACGAAGGCGCGCAGAAGGCAGCGGACGCTGCCGGCGCGAAGCTCGTCATCTTCAATGCCAACAACGACCCGGCTGCACAGAACAGTGCGATCGAAACCTACATCCAGCAGAAGGTCGATGGCATCGCCGTCGTCGCAATCGACGTCAACGGCATCATGCCGGCGGTCAACCAGGCGGCCGAAGCCGGGATCCCCGTCGTTGCCATCGATGCGATCCTTCCGGAAGGCCCCCAGAAGGCGCAGATCGGCGTCGACAACGCCACGGCGGGCGCCGACATGGGCAAGTTCTTCCTCGACTACATCAAGGCCAACGCCGATGGCAAAGCCAAGATCGGTGTCGTCGGCGCGCTTAACTCGTTCATCCAGAACGTTCGCCAGGAAGGATTTGAAAAGACCATCAAGGACGTCGACGGCATCAGCTCGGCCGGCGTCGTCGATGGACAGAATGTGCAGGACAACGCGCTCGCCGCAGCCGAGAACCTGATCACCGGCAACCCCGACCTGACCGCGATCTATGCGACCGGCGAGCCGGCCCTGATGGGTGCTATCGCCGCGGTCGAAAGCCAGAGCAAGCAGGACAGCGTCAAGGTCTTCGGTTGGGATCTGACCGCCCAGGCGATCGCCGGCATCGACGCAGGTTATGTCACCGCCGTGATCCAGCAGGATCCTTCTGCAATGGGCGCCGCCGCCGTCGACGCTCTGAAGAAGGTCTCTGACGGCGGCAGCGTCGAAAAGACCATCGCCGTGCCGGTAACGATCGTCACCAAGGACAACGTCGAGCCATATCGGGCGATCTTCAAATGATGACGACTGAAAGACAGCATCCTCCCGCTGTCGCTGGTGTCGGGGGGGCTTTGCCCTCCCGCGCCGCTGTCAGCCCCCGCGTGTCCCTCAAGGGGATCGTCAAAACGTTCGGATCGCACCAGGCGCTGCGTGGCGTCGACCTCGATATTTACCCCGGCGAATGCCTTGGCCTCGTCGGCGATAACGCCGCCGGCAAATCGACGCTGACCAAGGTCATCTCGGGAACCTACATTCCCGATGGCGGAACCATTACCCTGGAAGGCGAAGAGGTCCGGTTCTCAGGACCTGCAGATGCGCGCAACCGCAACATCGAAATGGTCTTTCAGGACCTGAGCCTTTGCGACCACATCGACGTGGTCGGCAATCTCTTCCTCGGCCGAGAAATCAGCAAGGGACCATTCCTCGACACGAAGACCATGCTCGCCGAAGCACGCAAGATGCTCGACGCGCTGGAAATCCGCATTCCGCGGCTGACCGGCAAGGTCGCCCAGCTCTCGGGTGGACAGCGCCAGGCGATCGCGATCGCGCGTGCCGCATCGTTCAATCCGAAGGTCCTGATCATGGACGAGCCCACCTCGGCGCTTGCCGTGGCGGAGGTCGAAGCCGTGCTCGCGCTGATCAACCGCGTCAAGGCAAAGGGCGTCTCGGTCATCCTGATCACCCATCGCCTCCAGGACCTGTTCCGGGTCTGCGACCGCATTGCCGTCATGTACGAAGGCACCAAGGTGGCAGAGCGCGAAATCGGCAAGACCAACCTGGAAGACCTCGTCAAGCTGATCGTCGGGGAAGGAGCCAAGCAATGACGGCCTACACCGAACGCGCGAAAGGCTCGCCAGCGGCAGACTTCCTCTCGGAAAACGCCCAGGTCCTGTCGATCGCCTTCTTCTTCCTGGCCTGCGTCGTCTTTTTCGCGGCCACGACCGATACCTTCATGACGCTCGGCAACATCCTGAACGTCATCCGCCAGGCAGCGCCGATCCTCATCGTCGCGGTCGCCATGACGCTGGTGATCATAACCGGCGGCATCGACCTCTCGGTCGGCTCGCAGGTCGCCCTGGTCAATGCAGTCGCCGCCATCGTCTTGGCGATGGGGTATCCCTGGCCTCTCGTCGTCATCGCGATGCTCTTCTTTGGCGCCTTTCTTGGCTTCGTGCAGGGATGGTTCACCGCCTATCAGGGGATTCCGGCCTTCATCGTCACGCTTGCCGGCCTGTCGATCCTGCGCGGCTTGGCGCTCTATCTGACGCAGGGCTATTCGATCCCGATCAAGGATGCCCCGGGCTTCTTCATGCTCGGCCGCGGCGAATTGCTGGGTATTCCGATGCCTGCCCTGATCGCGGTTGCGGTCGCGGTCGCTGGTTATGTCGTCATATCCTCGACCAAATACGGCCGCCAGGTCGTGGCTGTTGGATCCAACATGGAAGCCGCCCGCCGCGTCGGCATGCCGGCGAAATGGGTGATCGCTTCGGTCTATATGATCGCTGGCGTCGCCTGCGCCCTTGCCGGCCTGCTGATCGCTGCGCGCCTCGGCTCCGGTTCGTCGAATGCCGCCGTCGGCTTCGAGCTTCAGGTCATCGCCGCGGTGGTGCTCGGCGGGACATCTCTAATGGGTGGCCGCGGCACGATCCTGGGCACCGTGCTCGGCACCATGACGATCGCGGTCATCGGTAACGGCCTCATTCTCATGCATATCTCGCCGTTCTTTACGCAGATTGTTACCGGCGCGATCATTCTCGTTGCGATCTGGCTCAACACCCGGATCTTCACCGCCAACTTCCGCTTCGGCGGCAAGAGATGACCGCCATGAGCAAGGAGCTGTCCGAAGGACATGTGCGGTCCGGCAAGGTGATGACGGTGAACGGCGCGATCGGCGCGGATCAACTCGGCATCACGCTGATGCACGAGCATATCCTCAACGATTGCCGCTGTTGGTGGAACGCGCCGCAAACGAAGGAGCGTCAGTATCTCGCTGAAGGCTTCGTTTGCATGGAGATCCTCGGCGAACTGCGCCAGGACCCCTTCGTCAACAAGCACAACATCACGCTTGACGACGAACCTTTGGCAATCGCCGAATTGCAGACTTTCGCGACTGAAGGTGGCCGCACGGTGGTTGAACCCACCTGCAAGGGCATCGGCAGAAACCCGCTCGCCTTGCAGCGGATCTCCAGGGCGACGGGCCTCAACATCGTGATGGGAGCCGGATACTATCTCGCTTCTTCGCATCCCGCCGAGGTCGCCGACATGAGCGTCGACCAGATCGCCGATGGCATCGTGCGCGAGGCCATCGACGGTGTCGACGGCACGGGCGTGAAAATCGGGCTGATCGGCGAGATCGGCGTCTCCTCCGATTTCACTCCAGCGGAGGAGAAGTCCCTGCGTGGGGCCGCCCGGGCGCAGGTCCGGACCGGCCTGCCATTGATGGTGCACCTGCCCGGCTGGTTCCGGCTCGGCCACCGGGTGCTCGATGTCGTCGCCGAGGAAGGTGCGGATCTGCGCCACACCGTGCTTTGTCACATGAACCCGTCTCACGACGACTTCACCTATCAAAGCGAACTCGCCGAGCGCGGGGCGTTCATCGAATACGACATGATCGGCATGGACTTCTTCTATGCCGATCAGCAGGTGCAATGCCCGAGTGACGAAGAGGCGGCACGGGCGATCGCCAGGCTGGTGGACGCCGGCCACATGGACCGCATCCTGCTTTCGCACGACGTGTTCCTGAAAATGATGCTCAGCCATTACGGAGGCAACGGCTACGCCTACGTCCTGCGCCACTTCCTGCCGCGCCTCAAACGGCACGGACTGGACGACGGCGCGCTCGACAGAATGATGCGGGACAACCCGCGCTCGGTATTCCAAACCGGGGCCTGACATCGGCTCCCATCGCAATTCAAGACACACGGATAGACCATGACAAAGAAAGTGCTTCTCGTCGGTGAGAGCTGGGTAAGCTCCGCCACCCACTACAAGGGTTTCGACCAGTTCGGTAGCGTCACCTTCCATCTGGGCGCGGAACCGCTCGTCAAGGTGCTCAAGGACAGCGAGTTCGAGTTGACCTACATGACCGCACACGACGCCGTCGACCAGTTCCCCTATGAGATGGCCGGCCTCGACCAGTATGATGCGATCATCCTGTCGGATATCGGCGCCAACTCGCTGTTGCTGCCGCCGGCCGTATGGCTGCATTCGCGTACCGTTCCGAACCGGCTGAAGCTCATCAAGGCCTGGGTCGAAAAGGGTGGAGCGCTGCTGATGGTCGGCGGCTACTTCTCCTTCCAGGGAATCGATGGCAAGGCGCGCTGGCGCCGCACGGCCGTCGAAGACACGCTTCCGGTGACCTGCCTTCCCTATGACGACCGCGTCGAAATTCCCGAGGGCGCGGTTGCAGACGTCGTCAAGCCGGATCATCCGACCATGGCGGGGCTTTCGGGCAGCTGGCCGCTGCTTCTTGGCGTCAATGAGGTGGAGGTTCGCGATGGAGCCGAGGTCATCGCCCGGCTGCCGGAAGACCAGGGCGGGCATCCGCTGCTCGTGCTTGGCGGCTTCGGCAAGGGGCGCACCGCCGCCTGGACGTCCGATATCGGCCCCCACTGGCTGTCGCCGGCATTCTGCGAATGGGAGGGCTACGGCCGCCTCTGGAAGAACATCCTTGGGTGGATGACGGAAACGGCGCGCTAAGCACAGCGAGGATCGCGCGCTAGGGAGAGCCTAGCGCGCGGCGAGGATCGCTTGCAACTGCTCGATCGACGGAAACGCCGAACGGGTTCCGGGACGGCTGACAGTGATGGCGGCGGCCCGTGTTGCATGTTCGATCGCGGTGCGATCGAGGCGAGTGCCACGAAGTGCGGCGGATGCGAGCGCCACCGCCATAAACGTGTCGCCGGCGCCTGTGGTGTCGACGACGTCGCATTCGACGGCGCCGATCCGGACACTGCTTTCGGCGGTGACGAGCATGGCTCCGTCGCCGCCGAAGGTCAGAACGACTTCGCGAACGCCGGCCGCAAGCAGCTTGCGGGCAGCCTCTTCGCCGCTGGTGCCGGTCATCGCCTGCGCCTCGCCCTGGTTGAGGAAAGCGATGTCGATCAAGGGCCACAGGGTGCCGAAATAGGGACGCAAGGGAGACGGATTGAAGGCGGTGATCATGTGACGAGCGCGTGCAGCTTCAAGGATGCCGCGTGTCGTTTCGTCCGACAGGTTTCCCTGGAGCACCGCGAGGTCGCCGGGGACCGCGTCGGTCAGCGGAGCGATGGCGTCGGCAAGCGTGAGGTTCTGGGCTGAATCCGTGGTCGTGATGTTGACGTTCTCGCCATCCGGCGTGGTCAGCACGATCGAGAAGTCGGTGGACTTGCCGAGGACCGGCACAAGCCTGCTGACGACCGGCTCGCTCGCCAGATGCTGGCGGATCATGTCGGCGCGAAAACCGTCGCCGAAGGCTGCGACAAGGCTCGTCGGCAGGCCCGTGCGGGCCATGACGACAGCCTGGTTCGCGCCCTTGCCACCGAGGTCCCGGGACCGCTGGCTACCGTGGATCGATGCGCCCGCGGCCGGCATTTCCGACACGGCGATGGTCTCGTCCACCGTCACATTACCGATTACGTAAGCGTGCATGAACATACCTTCGAAAGGGAGAGAAATGCAGGAAATATCTGACAAGTCCTCAAGCGCCATAAGGGAAATATTCGGGACTGACAAGGTTCTGATCGGCATGATCCATTGCCCGGCTTTCCCGGGGGCGCCGCGTTATCGGGGCGCCGATATGTCCGCGATCTACGACGCCTGCATGCGCGATGCCGAGGCCTTGGTCGAGGGTGGGCTGCATGGCCTGATGATCGAAAATCACGGCGACGTGCCGTTCTCCAAACCGGAAGATATCGGCCACGAAACGGCGGCCTTCATGTCCGTCGTCACCGACCGGATCGCGCGGGCGACGGGCGTGCCGCTCGGCATCAACGTTCTTGCCAATGCGCCGATCCCGGCCTTTGCCATCGCCATGGCTGGCGGTGCCAAATTCATTCGCGTCAACCAGTGGGCCAATGCCTATGTCGCCAACGAAGGCTTCATGGAAGGGCGGGCCGCAGAGGCGATGCGCTACCGCTCCCTGCTGCGCGCCGAGCACATCAAAGTCTTTGCCGACAGCCATGTGAAGCACGGCGCCCACGCCATCGTTGCCGATCGCTCGATCCAGGAACTGACGCGCGACCTCGCCTTCTTCGACGCCGATGGCGTGATCGCCACCGGTCAGCGCACCGGCAATACGGCAACCATCGAGGAAATCGAGGAAATCGGCTCGGCGACGAACCTGCCGCTCCTGGTTGGCTCGGGCGTGACCAAGGACAACATCGTCGAAATCCTCAAACGCACCAACGGCGTGATCGTTGCCTCGTCGCTGAAGCAGGGCGGGGTCTGGTGGAACCCGGTCGATATTGAGCGGGTGAAGGCTTTCCGCGCCGCTGCCGAACCCGCGCTGGAGGCGTGACGATGGCGGCTGAAACGCTTTCGCAACAGATCCTGCGGGAGAACGCCGCCGTCTTCGAAGCCATGGTGAACCATCGCTTCGTCGAGGACATAGTCATGGAGCGCCTGCCCACACCGGTTTTCGAACGCTATCTCGTCTATGAGGGCGCGTTCGTGGAAACCGCGATCTCGATCTTCGCCTTTGCGACGGCCAAAGCCGAGACAATCGAACAGAAGCGCTGGCTGATTGCCGTTCTGGACGCGCTCGCCAATCAGCAGATCGCCTATTTCGAACGGATTTTTGCCGAGCGCAACATCGATCCCGGCGCCTACGATCTCGATGTCGCCGAGGTCGAGGCTTTTCGGGCGGGCATGCTGGAGATCGCCCGGAACGGCGGTTTCCTGGATACCGTCGCTGCCATGTTTGCGGCCGAGTGGATGTACTGGACCTGGTCGAAAAGGGCCGTCCGTTCATCGTTTGCCGATCCGCACTTGAAGGAATGGGTCGAGATGCACGCCGATGATGAGTTCGCGGCCCAGGCGAAGTGGCTGAGCCGAGAACTGGATGCGGCCGGCAACACGCTCGACGCTTCCGAGCGCAAACGCCTGAGCGCTATCTTCGGGCGAGCGCAGCAACTGGAAATCGCCTTTCATGATGCAGCCTACAGCTGATCAAGGCGACATGTGAGAACGGCCATGACCTCTCGAACAACGATCAACGGCAAGCGCCTGCTCAAGCGTCTCGACGATTTCGCAAGGATCGGCGGGACGCCGGCCGGCGGCGTCAACCGGCAGGCTTTGTCGCCGGAAGATCGCGCCTCCCGCCTGATGCTGGCGGAACTCGCGCTTGCGCGCGGTTTTCGCGTCTTTCAGGATCCGATGGCAAACCTGTTCATCAGGCGGGAGGGCCGCTTTCCTCATCGCCCGCCGTTCGTCATCGGCAGCCACCTTGACAGCCAGCCGACCGGCGGGCGCTTTGACGGGGCACTCGGCACCCTGACGGCCTTTGAGGTGCTGGAGAGCCTCGAAGATTCCGGCATCGAGACCGATCTTCCGCTTGAGGTCGTCGCCTGGACCAACGAGGAAGGAAGCCGTTTTGCCCCGGGCACGATGGGATCGATGGCTTTCGCCGCCGGCGCCATCCCCGAGGCCTGGTCCGATCTTCGCGGGCGCGATGGCGCGTTGTTCGTCGACGAGTTGGAGGCAACACTGAAAGCCTTGCCGGAAGCCGAAATGCGCCCGCTTGGCTTCCCGATCTCCGGATACCTGGAGCTTCATATCGAACAGGGCCCGTCGCTCGAGCGTGAGAACATACCGGTCGGTATCGTCTACGGCATCCAGGGCACGCGGTGGTTGGAGGTCACGATTGATGGACAGGCAGCGCATGCCGGCACGACGGCGCTTGAATTCCGTCGCGACCCGATGGCCGCCACCGTGGCCGCGCTTGAACCACTTTACAAGTATGCCATGCCGAGCGACCCGCGCGCACGCTTCACCGTCGGCCGCTTCGCGGTCGAACCAGGTTCGGTGAATGCGATTCCGGGCTCGGTCACATTCACTGTCGACATACGCCATCCGGAGACCAGAGCCATCGACGACCTGGAGGCGCGGGTCCGGCAGGCATGTGACAGTGCCTCCAAAGCGAACGGTTGCCAGGGCGAAGCGCGGCAAATCTTCGACATGCCGCCCGCTCTCTTCTCGGACGACCTGCTCGCCTGTCTCGATCGCGCCGCCGCCTCGCTCGGGTTGAAGACCAAGCGCATGCTCTCCGGTGCCTTCCACGATGCCCTGTTCGTCAGTCGCGTCGCGCCGGCAGCCATGATCTTCGTGCCTTGCCGAGACGGGCACAGCCACAACGAAGCGGAATATGTCGAGCCCGCGCATTCCATCGACGGTGCCCGTATGCTGCTTGCCGCAACCCTCGAAGCGCTAGCCGCGAGCACATAGGGGCAGCCCCGGGCAACCAAAGCGCAAGCGCGCTCCGCTTATGATGGCGAATATGCTATCCGAATGTGCCGCATCCGGGTGGATGACATTTTTTTCGTCGACCATGGATGAGAATTCGCATCGGCTCCGTATATGCGGGTATGGATTCGAAAAAGGGTGCTTTCGACGTTATTGGGCAGCTGGCCGCGCTGCGGCGCTATGCGCGTTCGCTCGCGCGCAATTCGCCCGACGCTGAAGATCTCGTCCACGATGCCCTGGTGAGAGCCTACGAGCGGCGCTCGACGTTCCGGTCAGGCGCGAACCTTCGGAACTGGCTCTTCGCCATCGTTCGCAACGCCCATATCGATCGAGTGCGGTCGGCGATGTCGCGCGGCCAGCGTGACGGCCAGACGGCGCAGGAAGCGGCGTCGTCCTACCCGGCCCACCAGGAACACAGCGTCCGGCTCGCTCAGGTTCGCGAGGCATTCATGCTGCTGCCGGAAGAGCAGCGCGAAGCCCTACATCTCGTGGCGGTCGAAGACCTCTCCTACCAGGAGGCGGCCGACATACTCGACATTCCCGTCGGGACCTTGATGTCGCGCGTCTCGCGCGCGCGGGCGGCGCTCAGGGATTTCGAAAGCGGTCGGAAGAAGCCCAACCATCTGAAGCTTGTCGGAGGCGACAATGACTGACGTCGATACGATTACCGATGGCGATCTCGACGCCTACATCGACAATCAGCTGGATGCGACCGGTCGACTACGGGTCGAGACCTGGCTTGCCAGGAACCCGGATGCCGCGGCGCGCGTCATGGCCGACCTTGGCATGCGCACCACGCTCAAGCTGGCGATGACGTCGGACGCCGTTGCCGGTCGTCCGGAAACGCGCGAGGCGGCTCGGCGCCTTTCATCTGGTCTGGCCAATGTGCGCGTTTGGAACGCGCTGCAGAAGGTTGCGGCGGTCGGCTTGCTGGTGTCGGTCGGGTGGATTGCCCATTCGGTTGTCGGCCCGAGCGAAGTCAATGCCTCGGCCCATCCCCCGGCTTTCGTGGAGCACGCCATCCGCGCCCATCAGACCTCGCTCGTCCGGGCGGGAATGCCGTCGCAGCCGGAGGTCCAGACCTACGACCGGGACGACATTCGTGCCGCGACCGCCATCGTCATGCCGGAGTTGCCGAAGGGCTGGAACGTCGTCGATGTCCAGGTATTCCCGTCGGAATTCGGACCCAGCGTCGAGATGAGCGTCAAGACCGATGCGGGCACGGTCATTTCACTTTTCGCCGGCAGGCCCGGTCGCTTCGCGGTCGAACCCGTAAAGGACCTCAACCTATCCAATGCCGAGGCTGCCTGGTGGCAGGTCGGTGAGGTTGCCTATGCCGTCGTTTCAAGCACGCCGGGCATCGGCCTCAGCGACGAGGCCGAGCTTCTCAAGAACTCACTTTACTGAGGAAACCTTCATGTATCAGAACCAGAACCGCTTCGGCGGTATGAGCCAGGCTTCGGCCGCCGCCCTCGACGAGGGCCTTCGCCAGCACATGCTGCGCGTGTTCAACTATATGGGCCTCGGCCTCGTGGTGACGGGCCTTGTCGCCTTCGTCGTCGGCACAACGCCGGCGCTTTACGTGCCGATCTTCTCCACCCCGCTGAAGTGGGTGGTGATGCTGGCGCCCCTCGCCTTCGTCTTTTTCTTCTCGTTCAAGATGCACTCGATGTCGGCATCTTCGGCACAGATGACCTTCTGGGCCTTCTGCGCCGTCATGGGGCTGTCGCTCGCCTCGGTCTTCCTGGTCTTCACCGGCGCCAGCATCGCCCGCACCTTCTTCATCGCCGCCACCATGTTCGGCGCGACGAGCCTCTACGGCTACGTGACGAAACGGGACCTCGCGAAGTTCGGTTCGTTCATGATCATGGGCCTGATCGGCGTGATGATCGCTTCGATCGTCAACATCTTCCTCGGCTCCAGCGCTCTTCAGTTTGCCGTCTCGGTGATCGGCATCGTCGTCTTCGTCGGTCTGACCGCCTGGGACACGCAGAACATCAAGGAGCAGTATGCCGACAACTTCGACCAGGAATCCCAGCAGAAGCTGGCGGTCTTCGGCGCCCTCTCGCTCTATCTGAACTTCGTCAACATCTTCCAGCTGCTGCTGAATTTCACCGGCCAGCGCGAAGAATAACAGTCGCCGATATCAAGGACATATCTCATGGATCGCAATGATCAGCAGGCCATCGACGGCCTGTTCTCCAAGCTCGCCCAGGCGGAGCGGCAATCCGCTCCGCGCGACGCCCAAGCGGACCGCTTCATTCAGGAGCGGATCGGCCAGCAGCCGGGCGCGCCCTATTACATGGCGCAGACGATCGTTGTGCAGGAGCAGGCGCTGGAGGCGGCTCAACGCCGCATCGAGGAACTGGAAGCGCGCGGCGCACAGAGCCAGCAGCCCGGTGGCTTCTTCGCCTCGATGTTCGGCAGCCATGCTGCCCCTCCGCGCCCGGCGCCGCAACAGGCAGGGTATGGCCATGCCGCCCCGAGCTCGCCATGGGGCAACCAGAGCCAGGCTTACGGCCAGCCGATGCAACAGCGCGCCGGCGGAGGCTTCCTCGCGGGCGCCGCGCAGACTGCGATGGGCGTTGCCGGTGGCGTCCTGCTCGGCAACGCGATCGCGGGCATGTTCGGCGGCAACGAGGCCCAGGCCGCTCAACCCGCCGCCCCTGCCCCGGAGCCGGAAGCGCCCGCTGACGACATGGATTTCGGCGGCGACGAAGATATTTGACGCCGCTTTTGGCTTCCGGGGATCATCCCGTCCCCCGGAAGCCAGCCTCCGACCAAAACCATCCTCTTCTCATGACCCCAGCTGCACCAAGCCCATTGCCTGTCCCCCATCCGGTCACGACGACCCGCCGCCTCTCCGGTCGCGCAGGATGGGCCGCGTTCGGCTTGCTGTTTGCCGCGCCTTATCTGGCCTGTCCGACAAGGCGGACCAAGCGGCATGCCTGACGACGCCGACCCTGACCAACCTTTATCAGACCCTACAATCGCGGCGCCGCTGAAGCGGTTTCGCGGTCACTTCCGTTGCGCTCGTAGCCGTCTGCCAGACGGGCGGGCGACGCATTTTCTTTTCCCCTTAACAATAGAAGGATTGGCCTTGCCTTGAGGGCTGGCCTTTAAACCCAATGATGTTCGAATGGATGTCTGACCCGGCCGCCTGGGCGGGTCTCGCCACCCTCATCGTTCTCGAGATCGTGCTCGGTATCGACAACCTCGTCTTCATCGCCATTCTCGCGGACAAGCTTCCAGAGCATCAACGGGAAAGAGCCCGACTGATCGGTCTCGGACTGGCGCTGGGCATGCGCCTCGTCTTGCTTGCCTCGATCGCCTGGATCGTGACGCTGACCACGCCTCTGTTCACGGTGCTCGGCGCCGAGATCTCCGGGCGTGACCTGATCCTTCTGTTTGGCGGCCTGTTCCTCCTGTTCAAGGGGACAATGGAGCTGCACGAGCGCCTCGAGGGCCATGCCGGTCACAAGGAAGGCAAGGTGGAGCATGCGGTCTTCTGGCAGGTCCTCGTGCAGATCGTCGTCCTCGATGCGGTCTTCTCGCTGGACAGCGTCATCACCGCCGTCGGCATGGTGCAGCATCTTTCCGTGATGATGATCGCGGTTATCGTCGCCGTCGGCGTCATGCTGCTTGCGTCCAAGCCGCTGATGGCCTTCGTGTCGAAACACCCGACCGTCGTTATCCTCTGCCTCGGCTTCCTGATGATGATCGGTTTCTCCTTGATCGTCGAAGGCTTCGGTTTCCATATCCCCAAGGGCTACCTCTATGCGGCGATCGGCTTCTCGGTGCTGATCGAGGCCTTCAACCAGATCGGCCGCCGCAACCGCGAGCGGTTCATGACAACGGGTGATTTGCGCGAGCGCACCGCGAATGCCGTTCTCTCGCTCCTCGGTCGACGCAAGAGCGAGACGTCACTCGGCGAAACGGCCGATGTCATCGCGGAGCGGGCGACAGAGGACGAACTGTTCACGCCGGTCGAGCACGAGATGATCGAAGGCGTGCTGACACTTGCTGAGCGCCCGGCGAAATCGGTCATGACCCCGAGGCTCGATGTCGAGTGGCTGGATATCGAGGAGAACGATGACGAGTTGCGCCGCAAGATCATCGAAACAGGCCATTCGCGCTTCCCGATCGGACGCGGCAATCTCGACGAGTTCCTGGGCGTCGCGCTCGCAAAAGACCTTTTGAGAGACCTGCTCGAAACCGGCAAGATCGACTTCAACCGATCGCTTCGCCAGCCACTGGTCGTGCATGAAACCGTGAGCGCCCTGCGCCTGCTCGAGCAGCTGCGACAGTCGCCCCTTCAGGTTGCGATCGTGCTCGACGAGTATGGCTCGATGGAAGGCCTGGTGACGCCGACCGACCTGCTCGAAGCCATCGCCGGCGAGTTTGCCGACGATGATGACGACCAGTTGACGGTCGAGCACGAGGAAGACGGCGCGCTGCTCGTCGACGGATGGATCGATATCCGCCATGTCTCAAAGCTGCTGGACGTCGATCTGGTGGATGAGGCCGACCGCTACTCCACGCTGGCGGGCCTCGTTCTCTGGCGCCTCGGACATCTGCCGAACCAGGGCGAAAGCGTAAGCTTCGGTGGCCTGACCTATGAAGTCGTCGCCCTGGATGGTCGCAACGTCGACAAGGTCCGGATCAGAAGACCGCAGCTGGTGGAGATGGCGGGCGCCCAGCTTCGCTGAGCTTCCGCCAGGCTGCTTCCGCATCGCGAGTTAAGCAGCCGCTCCGCCAGTTTTTACGCCCGACAGCGGCTATTCCGCCGGCTCGGGCGTGAAAAACACGTCGGCATGCATGTCCGAGCGGTTCAGGCCGCGCGCAAAGGCGACCTCCATTGCCGCGTCCACCATCGGCGGCGGGCCGGCGACATAGGCTTTCCATCCGTCGAGGTCAGACAGATCCTCGGCCACGGCCTTTGTCACGTATCCACGGCGGTATCCTGCCGAATCCGCTTCCGACAATACGGCCTGGAAGACGAGATTGGCGTGCCACTCGGCGAGCGCACGGAAATGATCGACGAGATAGAGATCGCGCTCGCTGCGTGCGCCGAAATAGAGATGGATCGGCTGTTTCATTCCGTGAGCGAGGGCCGTTTCGACGATCGACTTGATCGGTGCGAGACCGGAGCCGCCGGCGATGCACAGGATCGGGCCGGAATGGTTCTCCCGCAGATACGAAGATCCCATCGGGTATTCCAGCGCCACCCTGTCGCCTGCCTTCAGAGCGCCGTGCACATGTTGCGAGGTCGCGCCGCCGACGACATGACGAATGTGGAACTCCACACCGCCATCGCCGTGTCGATTGGCAATGGAATAGCTGCGGGCCGGGACCCCTTCGAAGCGGACATCGGCATATTGCCCCGCGACGAACCGCGAACTTGCCCCACCCTCGGCATCGATGCGCACCAGCTTGATGTCGTGCGTGAGGTCCTCCAGATGCGTCACGATGCCGTTTAGCCGTTGGGGCGACTGAGGCGCATCTTCTTCGCCGTTTCCAAGCCATGCCACGGCAGTGTCCGTTACGGGAAGCGCCCGACAGGCGAGGATAAGGCCGTCGGCTTTCTCCTCATCGGTGAGGGCGAAGGGCGAATGCTGGAGCAGCTCCACCTCGCCTTCGATCAGCCGAGACTTGCAGGCGCCGCACCGCCCGGACCTGCAGCCATGGGGGTAAGCAAGCTTGGCCGCGAGCGCGGCGTCGAGAATGGTCTGGTCGGCATGCACCTCGAGGTTTGTCCGCGCCGATCGTATGTCTATGCGTTTGACGGTCATATCAAATGTTTCCTCACGAGAGTTCGAATCCGCTCACCGGCCGGCTTCTGACGGCGGCAAGCGGAAATGCCCGCAGGCTGCGGCTTACAGCGCTGGCAAGGTCAAGGGGTGTCGGATGACGGCCGACGCTTTTGGGTTCGGATGCCGTAGGCTCAGAATGCGACGGCGAACCTAGACCGAACGCCTGGCGGGACTTTCGGCGCGACGGCACCAATGAGAGTCGTGTGGCGCCCCAGCGGAGAGCACGGCTCAATCGTAGGCGGCGGCTCCCCCACCGGAGTGCCGGAGCCGGAGAACAAACAAGACGAAAATCCAGATTTTCCAATCTCTTTCCGGCAGATCCTGATCATTCGCATCAGGAAGAGCGAAAGAAATTACTGGAGGTCTTGACCTTTCCATCGTTGGAAACCGCACCTTCGCGAAGAACTGATCGCTGCCGTGGCCACTCCGGCCGGGCGCGTGAACAAATGAAGGTGAACGAGAATGAGTAAAAAGGCCGCCGCCCTGTTTCTAGCCGGTATCGCAGCCGTTGGAGGGCTTGCCCTTGTCAATGACGATGGAGCGGGAACCTTCGCCAAACGCCTTCTTGCGCTTGCCTCCCCGACCAGCGCGTCCGAGGCAGTCGCGGCGACCGGAACCGCGGGTGCGCCCATGCCCAAGGTCCCGGTCGCCGAGGTCGTCACGCGTGAGGTCGCGCCGGCGGTGGAATTCACAGGCCATTTCGAGGCGGCAAAATCCGTTGAATTGCGTCCGCGCGTCGGCGGCGCCGTCGACAGCGTCAGTGTTCCCGAAGGCGCGCTCGTGAAAGCAGGACAGGTCCTGTTCCAGATAGATCCGCGACCGTTCCAGGTTACCCTGGACGCCGCCACGGCGCGGTTGAAACAGGCGATCGTTCTGCTCGATCACGCCGACATTGCGTTCCAGCGCGCCAAAACCCTGGTTCCGAACGGAACCGTGTCGCGCAAGACCTATGACGATGCCGAAGCCGTCCAGCGCCAACGTCAGGCCGAGGTCGAAATTGCCAAGGCGGCAGTGGCTGCGGCCGAGCTTAATCTCTCCTTCACCCGCGTCGTGGCTCCGATCGGCGGGCGGGTCGATCGCGTGCGGGTGACCGAAGGCAACCTGGTTTCAGGCGGCAATGCCGGCGCCGCCACGCTGCTGACCACCATCGTTTCGACGGACCCGCTCTATGTCTACTTCGACATAGACGAGGCGACGTTTCTCGACTTTGTCGGGCGAGCGCGACCTGACAAGGGAGAAGGCGCCACCGAGAAGCTGCCTGTCGGCATTGGCGTCATGACGGATCCCGGTTTCCCCCATGCCGGCGTTCTCGATTTCATCAGCAATCAGGTCGAACGCAGCACCGGCACGATCCGGGCCCGCGCGATCGTCGCGAACCCGGATGGGCTGCTCGCGCCCGGTCTTTTTGCACGGGTGAACCTCGTAACCGCGGAGCCTGCCCGCACAGTTCTCATCCACGATCAGGCGATCGGTACCGATCAGGGGCGCCGCTACGTGCTGGCGCTCGGGCCGGGGAACAAGGCCGAATATCGACCGATTGAGCTTGGGCCGATGATCGACGGCCTGCGTGTGGTCTCAAGCGGTCTCAAGCCGGGTGACAAGATCATTATCAAGGGGCTCGTCCGCCCTGGCATGGAGGTGGACCCGCAGGCGGTTTCGATGGTGTCGGGCGAGGCGCCCGAAGGTGATGTGGCAGCGGCCGCTTCGCAGGAGGCGCGTCGATGAACATTCCACGCTTCTTCGTCGACCGCCCCATCTTCGCGGTCGTCCTTTCGGTGTTGATGTTGATCGGCGGTGGCCTGACCCTCCTGAAGCTGCCGCTCAGCGAATATCCCCAGGTGACGCCGCCGACCGTGCAGGTCACCGCAAGCTATCCGGGCGCCAGCCCCGAAGTGATCGCCGAAACGGTTGCCGCCCCGCTGGAGCAGGTGATCAACGGCGTCGAGAACATGCTCTACATGAGCTCGCAGGCCGCAACCGACGGACGCATGACGCTGACGGTGACCTTTCAGCAGGGCACCGACCCCGATATGGCGCAGATTCAGGTTCAAAACCGCGTCTCGCGCGCGCTTCCGCGCCTGCCACAGGAAGTTCAGCGCATCGGCGTCGTGACGCAGAAGACCTCGCCGGACATCCTGATGGTCGTGCATCTCGTCTCCCCCGACGACCGCTACGATCCGCTCTATCTGTCGAACTTTGCTACGCTGCAGGTCCGCGACCAGCTCGCGCGCCTGTCTGGGGTGGGGGATGTGCTTGTCTGGGGCGCCGGCGAATACTCCATGCGGGTCTGGCTCGACCCGGCCAAGGTAGCAGCGCGCGGATTGACCGCTTCCGATGTGGTCGCGGCAATCCAGGAACAGAACGCTCAGGTGGCCGCCGGCTCCGTCGGCCAGCAACCGGATGCGTCGGCAGCGCTGCAGGTCACCGTCAACACGCTCGGCAGGCTATCCAACGAGGAGCAGTTCGGCGCGATCGTCGTCAAGACCGGCGCCGATGGCCAGGTCACCCGGCTGCGCGACATTGCCCGTATCGAACTGGGCGCGAACTCCTACGCGCTGCGCAGTCTTCTTGACGGCAAGCCGGCGCTTGCGCTGCAGATCATCCAGAGCCCCGGCGCCAACGCACTCGACGTGGCAAGCGCCATTCGCGCCACCATGGAAGACCTGCAGAAAGGTTTTCCGGAGGGCATCGAGTATCGCATCGCCTACGACCCCACCGTCTTCGTGAAGGCCTCGCTGGAGGCCGTGGTGATGACCCTGCTCGAAGCGATCGTTCTGGTCGTCATCGTGGTCGTGCTCTTTCTTCAGACCTGGCGGGCGTCGATCATCCCGCTGGTTGCCGTGCCGATCTCGTTGGTCGGCACCTTCGCGCTGATGTACATGTTCGGCTTTTCGCTCAACACGTTGTCGCTGTTCGGCCTGGTGCTTTCGATCGGGATCGTGGTCGATGACGCCATCGTCGTCGTCGAAAACGTCGAGCGTCACATCGCGCTGGGCGAAACGCCGAAGGAAGCGGCGCGCAAGGCGATGGACGAGGTGACCGGGCCGATCATAGCCATCACCTCCGTGCTCTCGGCCGTATTCATTCCGTCCGCCTTCCTGTCCGGCCTGCAAGGCGAGTTCTATCGCCAGTTCGCCCTTACAATCGCCATCTCGACGATCCTGTCCGCAGTCAACTCCCTCACGCTTTCCCCGGCACTGGCGGGCGTGCTTCTGAAGCCGCACCACGGCCAGGTGAAGCGCGATCTCTTGACCCGGGTGATCGACGGCCTGTTCGGCTGGTTCTTCCGGCTCTTCAACCGGTTTTTCGAACGCGCTTCGGATGCCTATGTCTGGTCCGTCCGCCGTGCCGTCAGGTTCAGCGCGCTCGTCCTTCTCGTCTACGCCGGCCTGGTCGCCTTGACATGGCTGGGCTTCCAGACCGTGCCGGCCGGTTTTGTACCGGCGCAGGACAAGTACTACCTCGTCGGCATCGCCCAATTGCCGACAGGCGCATCGCTAGATCGAACCGAGGCGGTCGTCAAAAAGATGTCGGAGATCGCACTCGCCGAACCAGGCGTGGAAAGCGTCGTCG
Organism: Ensifer sp. KUDG1; assembly: GCF_050434285.1. NCBI lineage: Bacteria > Pseudomonadati > Pseudomonadota > Alphaproteobacteria > Hyphomicrobiales > Rhizobiaceae > Ensifer > Ensifer sp. KUDG1. Next base: position 172,399 of record NZ_JBNDIG010000010.1, on the reverse strand, counting down.
CCTTCCCGGGGCTCTCGGTCAACGGCATGGTCAATATCCCCAATGCCGCCGTCATGTTCACGATGCTGAAGCCGTTCGACGAACGCAAGGATCCCTCCCTGTCCGCATTCGCGATCGCCGGTCGCCTGATGGGCAAGTTCAGCCAGATACCGGACGGTTTTGCCGGCATCTTCCCGCCGCCACCCGTTCCGGGTCTCGGCACGACCGGCGGCTTCAAGATCCAGGTCGAGGACCGAGCGGGCCTCGGCTTCGAGGCGCTTGCCGAAGCGCAGGGCGCGATCGTGGACAAGGCGATGCGGACACCGGAGCTTGCCGGCATGCTCGCAAGCTTTCAGGTCAACGCGCCACAGGTGCAGGTGGACATCGATCGGGTGAAAGCCAAGTCTCAAGGGGTGCCGCTCAACACCATCTTCGAAACGCTGCAGGTCAATCTCGGTTCGCTCTACGCCAACGATTTCAACCGTTTCGGCCGGACTTATCGCGTGGTGGTTCAGGCGGACGCGCCATTCCGAATGCAGCCGGAAGATATTGGCCGATTGAAGGTGCGCAACGCGGCGGGTGCAATGATCCCGCTGTCGGCGCTGCTCACGGTCAAGCACAGTTCGGGGCCGGATCGCGTCATGCATTACAACAGCTTCCCGTCGGCCGATATCAGCGGCGGACCAGCGCCCGGTTACTCCTTCGGACAGGCGACCGCAGCCATAGAACGGATCGCCGCGGAGACGTTGCCACCCGGCATGACCTTTGAATGGACGGAGCTCGCCTATCAGGAAAAGCAGGCCGGAAACACGGCGATGTATATCTTCCCCCTGTCGGTCCTGCTGGCGTTTCTCATTCTCGCTGCCCAGTACAACAGCTGGTCGTTGCCATTCGCCGTGTTGCTGATTGCACCGATGGCGCTGCTTTCCGCGATCGCAGGCGTCTGGCTTACCGGCGGCGACAACAACATCTTCACGCAGATCGGCTTTGTCGTTCTCGTGGGGCTCGCGGCCAAGAATGCGATCCTGATCGTCGAGTTCGCGCGAGCGAAGGAGGACGAAGGCGCCGATCCTCTGTCCGCCGTGCTCGAGGCGGCCCGTCTTCGGCTGAGACCGATCCTGATGACGTCGCTCGCCTTCATCGCCGGCGTCGTTCCGCTGGTGATTGCAAAGGGCGCCGGCGCTGAGATGCGTCATGTCATGGGCATCGCCGTCTTCGCCGGCATGCTCGGCGTCACTGTGTTCGGCCTCGTGCTGACACCGGTGTTCTACGTCCTGGTGCGGAAACTGGCGATCCGACGCGAAAATCGCCAAGGCAACGAGGCAGTACCGCTCGAACAGCGCGCCTGAAAAACAACGGCGATCGCATGGCAGTTTGGCCCCACGGCCAATGGGCGCCTGCGATCGCCGCCTCACCCATCGCCTGATCTCTTACGACCTTTGAGCTCGCGGGTCGGCATCTCACATCCAGAGCATGAGGCTCGTGAAAATGAAGGTCAGGCCGACACAAAACGGCGCCCAAAGACTACCGCGTACGGCAACGGCCTCGTCCAACAGTTCGCCTTCTGCCAGGCGGTCCAGCGCTTCCTTACGGTAGAGTTCCGCAGCGCCAGAGCTATGTGCGTCATTGCCCACAAAATTGGACCTTAAATGAGTTGATCGCTCCCACGTTACTGTGTCTATCCACACCGTGGAATTGCAATTCGCCGATGCGCCCGCCGGCAAAAAGAGTCAAGCATGGGTTTCAACCAAATCTGGCGGTATCTTCAAAGGTGGTGCGTGCGCCACATCAGCATGCTCCGGATGAGACGCATCGCCACTCCGCTGCGTTTGCAGGGCATGGCGGCCGAATGCGGCGTGGTTGCCCTTGCGATACTCATGGCGCATCACGGCCGGGATATCCCACTCGATACGCTTCGGCGGCGCATCTGTTCGCCGCTGGCCGGTTCGACGCTGCGACAACTGCGCGAAACGGCGCGGGAAGAGGGTTTTTGCGCGAACGCACGCCGGATCGATCTAGACGGTCTCTCCTCGTTATCACTTCCGGTCCTTGTGCACCTGCGTTTCCTCCATTTTGCCGTGCTCGAAGCGGTCTCTGCGTCCGGAGTGCGGCTCAACGATCCGGCGGAAGGCATCGTCCATGTAGAGATGCGTGAGTTTTCGCGCCAGTTCACGGGCATCGTTCTCACGCTCGCACCGGCGGAACCGGCTTCCGGCGTAAGACGCTCGGCGTGGCCGTCGAGGGAGACCCTTCGTGCGGCTTGCAGCCTTCCCGCGATGCTGATTGCCGCTGGTGTCGTCGCCACCTCCCATTTTCTCGCCGCCGGGGAGGTCGGTTTCGCGTTCCTCGCGATCCTGCTTCTGCTTGCGGGCGACGCCCTTGCGATGCGCCGAACGCGCCTTGCCGCGCGAAGCCGGGCAGAGGCGGAGGCCGTGAGGTTGGAGCAGCAGGTGCAGCGCTGGCCCGCGGCGGACATGCTTCTTTCGGGGCGCTACAGGCTAGATGCGATGCTTTCGGCAATCGCTACGGTCGCAGATCCACGTCCGCAGCGCAGCGCAATTTTTCTGCCGGCTCTGGTCGCGAGCATGCTTGTGCCGCCGTTCGTCGCCGGTCTGGCCGGCCTTGCCCAAAGCGTCGTCTTGTTCACCACCGTGCTGCTGTTCTTCAACGCATCCACCCTGCGTGAAAGATCGCCAGGCGCAAGAAGCGACCTGGAAGCCGAGCCCGGACCGCTGCCGGCGATGCTGTTCGAGCCCCGTGCGCGCTGGCGCCTTGGGACCGGCCCGCAAACGATGTTCATCCGCCTGTCAGGGTTGGCAGCGGCAGGCGACAAGCGTCTCGTCACGGCAGTTCAAGAGAGTCAGCGCCGTAGTGTCCTTTTCTTCGCAGTCGTCGTGGCCAGTCTCGTTCCCGTCACCTACGGCAACGGTGAAGGGCTCATCGCACTGTTTTGGTGCGGGCTTATGACAGCCTTCCTGAGTATGCGTCTCATTGAAAGCCTGGCGAGCGGGCATGTAACAGAAGCCGCACATGCCCGCCTTGCGGACGTACCTCCGCCTGAACCCGCTGTCCCACGACCACCTGCTACCCCCGTTGCACCATCGTCCGTTCACGGTCCAGAACGGCCCATCGCCCTGGAGTATCTCGACGTTTCGTGGGCACCTTTTCAACGGGCGGAGACCGTATTCGGACCCGTTAATTTGCGAGTACCCGTCGGCGACATGCTCGCTGTGGAGGGGCCGTCAGGCAGCGGTCATAGTGTGTTCTGCCGCCTGAGTGCCGGACTGTTTGCGCCATCCGAGGGCCAGGTCCTTGTGTTTGGTGAACGATGCTCGGGCCCACGCCCCGGCGTCATCCTTCTCGACGGTGACGAGCCGATGCCGCGCGGCAGTGTACGGGGCTTCCTTTCGGCCGGCAGCGACGCAGACAAGGACCGCGTGCTCGACCTCGTGGAATTGACCGCAACGCTTTCGCCGCGCGGCGGACTTGATCTCTATCTCTCGGCCGGCGCGCCGCAACTGAGCGGCGGCCAGAAAGCGCGGCTGCGCCTCGCCCGCGCCCTGCTTGCCCGCCCGGCGCTTCTCGTCATCGACGGCCTGCTGGATTCCGTTGAGCCAGAACTGGCCGAGCGCATCCTTATGCGCCTGCGTCGGTCCGGACTGACACTGCTCGTCTCGTCGCTGCGTCCCCTGCCGGCAGACCTGACCAGTCATCGTCTCTATCTTGGCTCCGAGATGGTCCCACCATGAGCGGGCGCTATTGGCGAAGGCGCATCCGTCCGCTGGCGGATCATTGGCGCGGCGAGGATATCGGCCCGGTTTTGACCGGCGAGACGGTCGCGGATGAGCGCATCGTTCAACCGGGCACAACTGCCTATCGCCAATTGGCGGCGACGACGCGCAAAGACCGGACTCTCTATGCCTTCGCTGAGAAGGGGCAAGCTCCCCGGCTTCGCCCGCCGGCGTCAGTCGCGTTCATGCATGCGGGCTGGCTTGCACCCGGCTGTGCGCTGTGGGTCTGGCAGACGGCGGATACCGCGAAACGGGCCGGTCCGATCGCTGCCGTGCTCCTTGCCGTCGGACTTCTGCTTCTGGCCCATGCAGGCCAGATCGCGGCATTGCGGGGACTGCGGGACGCGCGCATGGCCATCCGCCATCGCTCCTGGGACAGGTTGCTCACCTCTTCCGGTAAGCGGCGCGCCCATTCAGACCGGCGGGAGGGCCGTCACAATGGTGGCGCGTTGATCTGTTTCGCGGCGCGCATGGAGATCGCCGCCCGCGTCCCCGTGGTATTTGTTGCCCTGCTTGCTCTCTTCCTGACGATGGGGTTGCCCGGCGCTGCCGCAACTCTGGGTATTGCAATGGCGCTCGCCATCGCTGCCACGATCTGCGAGGGGCTGGGACGGGCGCAGGGCGGACGGTTGCGGGAACGATCTGAGGCGGCGTCGCGACGGGCCGGTCAGCTCAAATATATGCCATGGGCCATCGGATACGGCGCGTTGGAGAGCCGCCTGGAGATCGCGCGGAACTTCGTTTCTGATCAGATACGGCGCTTGAATCGCCAATCGCAGTTCGACGACACGGCACGCATCATCGATCTTGCCGGCCTGACGCTGCCGCCGCTTGCGGCCTACACTCTAGCGCCGGCGGGTAGTGCCTCCGTTCCTGCCCTTTTCGCTCTGGCACTCAGCACGGCCACGATATCCATCGGACGTGCCGCAGGTCGCCTGAGAATGACAAAGGCCACGGTTTTCCGCCCGGAAAGCGGCCCAAGCGACGGCGAGCTCCTGTCTTTCATGAACTTAGAGTCGTCAGCAATCAGCCACGGCTACGGAACGGGTGCGCTTCTGTTTCATCCCGTGTCGTTTACCTTGGCTCCGGGTAAGGTTCTGGCATTGGCGGGTCCGTCCGGCATCGGCAAATCCAGCCTCATGCATCTGCTGATGGGGCTTGAAACGCCTCAAGCGGGTCGGTTGCTGGTGAATGGTGAGCCTCTCGAGCACGGTCGCCTGCAAGCATGGCGAATGTCCGTTGCCTGCGTGATGCAGGACGAGGGCGATGAGCCGGGGACGATCTCCGCCGTCATCGGCGCAGGACTTGCCAACGTATCGCCGGAGACGATCGAGGCGGCCGCGCGAGCTGCCTGTGTGCACGACGAGATCATGACGCTGCCGATGGGTTACATGACATTGATGATTGAAGGCGCTGTGCCACGCGCATTTGGCGCACGGATCGCCATCGCCCGATGCTTCGCCGCCCAGCCGAAAATCCTGTTCCTGGATGAAACGCTCTCCAGCCTCGACCGCGAGCACGCCGCTCAAATCCTTGCCAACGCCCGCACGACGGCCATCGCCGTCGTCATCGCCTCGCACAGGCAGGACATTTTGGCGCTGGCCGATCAGATCGTAGCGCTGCGCCCGCCGGTCGCGGCAAAGGTGGAGTAAAGGTGCCGATCGTAGAAATCAGCGAATTCGCTGGCATAGCGCGAAAGGAATGCGGCCATCCCCGGATGCTCTGGCCCGGTATTGTAGCGCCACCGCCCGGTCGGTCCGAAGGTGGCGTGGTGCCTGGCACAGACTTCCACGAGCAGCGGCATCAAAGCACCGGCGCTGGTTGAAAGCCCTCTGTTGTAAAGGCTGCACAACCAAACTTCGCTCGGACCGCTGTCCTGCACCACGATCCAGCCGTCAAGGTTGGCATTGCGGTACATCAGCAGCGACAGCTGCTGGTTGATGTCATCATAAGGTTCGAAAGGGCGCCATTGAACGGGAACGCCTTCAGCTTCAAGGCCACTTTGGATCTGCGCCCGCTCGGCGGCGCCGACGGCGTCGAACGCGCGGAATACCATACCCGGGCGGGTGGTCATGCGCTCCATTCGGCGGCTATCGGACCAGACTTTTGTCTGCGCGGCATTGGCTGAAACGCGGACACAATCGAGCGCGGGCGCGCTCCAGCCAAGCGATTGGATGAGTCGCGAGAACGGCTCGGCGCCAGGCAGCGTATCGGACCAGAAGGTCGTCAGTCCGCCAATCCCGGCAAGCCGGTAGGTTTCCTGCGCATGGGCGAGCAGGCTGCGTGCCACGCCCTCTCCGCGCCAATCATGCGCCGTGAAGAGCGACAAAAGCCGTTGGCCGCCGTCCTCACTCTGGCGCCAAAGCGCCAACCCACATAGCTCGGCCCCTTGCGTCGCGACGAAGATGTCGTGGCCCGGTGCGCTGGATAGCAGCCGCCGATAAGCGGGAAAGGTCATCCGCTCGGCCTCGCCACCTGCGATCGCGTCTCGTCTTTCGATCGTGAACGACCGGTTCTTCTCGGCAAACATTGCAGATACCATCTCTCTCAAAACCGGTATCCGCATTTCTGTTGCGGATACCGGCCGTTTCGCCCTGCGGCCTTAAGGAAAGGCCGGGCGGTCGATCAGCGGCCGAAGCCCGCCCCCTTGCCCGACGGCTTCAGGCTCGGACGTGCCGGATAGCCCCCTGAAACCATGTCAAGTGCAGCATCTGGCAGCTCTTCGTTGACGGTTGTCTTGACCACGTGGTCCTTCTTGTTGTCGCTCATCTGTTTTCCTTTCAGCCCTGTCCTGCAGGGCAGTTGGTTGTATGCCGATCGCCGCAAGGGTCGAACGGCGCATTGTCGTGAGGCGCAAAGGCCGGAGAAAAAGCGCACAGTTTTCCCTCCGCCGATCACGCGAGATTCATTCTCGCCGGTGATCGCCGTCAAACGGGTTCCAGACCCTGCATATTTTGCTTTTCCTCTAGGCAGATGAGGTAAAATCCTCCCGGCCCCGTTTCAAGAATTTTCGGTGAAACTCCCAGATTTGGACTTTCACCGGCCGCCCAGCATGTCCTCGGCTGCAAGCCTTGCAAAGCAGCCGCCAGCGCGTGCTAGCGCGTCGAAGGTACCCACCTGAACGAGCCTACCCCGATCGAGCACGATGATGCGATCGGCCTTGCGGATCGTCGATAGACGATGGGCAATGACGATCCGTGTGGTGTTTAGCTCGGCCAGCCTCTCCGACAGCGCTGCCTGGGTGCGGTTATCGAGCGCGCTGGTCGCCTCGTCGAGTAGGAGAATTTTGGGCCGACCGATGAGCGCGCGGGCCACCAGAATGCGCTGGCGCTGTCCACCCGACAGGGTGTTGCCACCATCTGCCAGGATGGTGTGCAGCCCCATCGGCATGGCCGCGATGTCTTGTTCCAGGCCGGCAAGGATCGAGGCTTCGAGAACCGCCTCCGATGCACAGCCCGAAGCGCCGGCGATATTGTCGTAGATCGAACCAGCAAAAAGCATGCCGTTCTGCAGCACCACACCCATGTGGCGGCGGATGGAGCTGGGCTCCAATGCGTGCACTGGTATGCCGTCGAAGAGGATTTCACCGCTTTCCAGCGTTTCGAACCCTAGCATCAGTCGCAGTAGTGTAGACTTGCCGCTGCCGGATGGTCCAACGATCGCGACGAATTCCCCGGCGGTGACCTCGAAGCTGACGTCCTCCAGGACTGGCGGACCGTTCGCGAAGTAGCGGAAGTGAACATTGCGGAAGACGACATTTCCATGGAGGTCCGGATTAAGCGGAGCGTTACGGAGCGTTTCCTGCTCGGGTTGAGCCTCCAGCACCGGGCGGGTGCGCTGCACGAGCGGGACAACCGCCACCAGCCCTGAGACGGCCCCGATCGACGCACGCAAGGCAGCTGTCAACTGGCCGAAGGCCGTCGCAAAAGCTGCGAAGACGGCAATGCTCAAGGTTCCACTGTTGTCACCGTCGATCGGAGCGGCGAGCGCATGAAGCGGCTGCGTTTCATCGAGATTAGCCAGCCACGCCACCGATGCGTAGATCAACAACAGGCAGAGCCAGGGCATCGAAACCTGCAGCACGCTCTGCCACGCGCGGTAAAGCCTCGCTTGCATGAAAGCCTGGCGCTGCCGGGCGCTCTTTGAGCCCCAGCGCGTCAGCGCACGCTCCTCGGCATTGGCCCCCCGCAGCCTGACGATGCCGAACAGCAGTTGCAGCACGAAGCCCTGCACTTCCCCGCGGGCCTCAATCTGACGGCGCTCCTCGAGAAGTTGACGCCAGGAGACAACGGCCGAAGCGAGCGCAAGCAGCGCGGCGGCCGAAACACCAACCAAGGCGAGCCGCCACTCGGTCAGGAACAAGACGGCGGCACTGGTCAGAATGCCAAGTATGCCGAAGAGACCGGAGAGCATGCTCCCCGTCATCGTCTGCCGCGCTTCCTGCAGGCTGAGAACGCGTTCGGCCAGATCGCCGGTCGTAAATCCCTTGAAGAAATGCGCGGGAAGGCGCAGCAGGCGGTGGAAGACCGCGGCCTGCAAGGTCGCGTCCAAGCGTGTTTCTATTCGCGCCATCGCAAAGGCGCGCACCAGATCGAATGCCGTCTGTCCGAAGGCGATCGCGACGAGGCCGATAAGGATTTGCAGGAGAGCAGCCCGATCGCCGGAGGGGATCACATGCTCCACCACCAGAATGGCCGCCATGGGCAACGCGACCGCCGAGAGGCTGGCGAGAACGGCCGTGATAGCCATGCGCGCGACGTCCATGCCCGCCCCGCGAAGACCGAAGCGAAACAGGCCGCCAAGCGTTACCGGGGCGCGGGGCAAGAGCGGATAGATCTGGATCGCCGCTGAGCGCACTTGCGCGGCGGCACGCGCCGTGGCCCGTATGGATCTACCGCGCATGACAATGCGCCAGCCGCCCTGCGCGCCCGGAACCAACGCCACAGGCGTACGGTCCTCCAGTTCCGCGAGCATGGGCAAGCCATCATGACGCCACCAGTCCGCCGCAAGTTCTACCGGGCGGAAGGCGACGCCGGCGCGGGTCAGCAAGGCTGGAGCGTCATCCTCTGCGGCTTTCGCCTTGAGATCGCACAACGCTTCTGCAGACAGGAGATGCCCGGCTGCCTGCAGGGCCATGGCTATCGCTTCGACCAGCGGTGTTCCCGCGCCAGGGGCGCCGCTGCCCTCGTTGCCGGGAAATTCGCTGAAAACCTGCATGAGGCCCGAATGGCTGCGCTCGTCGTCATACGCAATCGGCTGGAGAGGTCCCGTCATGGCGCTGCCTCCTGCACCAGTCTGAAATACTCGCCTTGGAGCGCAAGCAGTTCGGCGTTGCTGCCGCGCTCGACAATCCGCCCGGCCCGCATCACGATGATCTCGTCGCAATCACGGACGGTGGCGATGCGATGGGCGATGATGATGCAGGCGCATCCTCTTTGCCGCAGGCTCTCGACGATCTTCCTCTCGGTTGCCGTATCCAGCGCCGAGGTCGCCTCGTCGAGAATGAGGACCTGTGGGTTGGCGGCAAGCGCCCGGGCGATTTCGAGGCGCTGGCGCTGCCCGCCGCTGAAGTTGCCGCCGTTCTCGTCGATCGGCGCGACGAGCGCCCCGTCGCGGGCCAATACATCGTCAAGCATAGCCGCGTCGGCCAGCGCCCGCGTGATCGTATTTTCCGACACGCCCCTATCCCAGAGCGTCAGATTGTCGTGCACCGTTCCTTCGAAAAGAAAGATGTCCTGATCGACATAGCCACATAACGCAGCCCGCTGGTTCGTGGCGACGGCAATGAGGTCGATACCACCCAGCTTGAGCGTCCCGCCGGCCGGTTCAAGCAGTCCGGCGAGCAGACGACCCACCGTGCTTTTTCCGCTGCCCGAGCCGCCGACGATCGCAATTCTGGCCGCTGGTCTGAGAACCAGCGAAAACCCTTCGATCAATGGCGGATCGAGTGGACTGTAACCGAAGCTGAGATCCCTTGCCTCAAGCACACCGTCCTTCGGCAGGTCGCCGCCGGCCGGCGGCGTAAGGAGGGGCGCACGCATGACGTCGTCGGCCCGCTCCAGGTCGGCCTGGACCTGCTGGATTTGGCCCGTGAGGGCGAGCAGACCGCCGATCGGTGCGGAAAAACTGATGGCCAGGGCCTGGAAGGCGATCAGCGTACCGAGCGTCATTGCTCCATCCACGACGCGCAGCCCACCCACTCCGAGAACGATCGCCCCGACCAGCGCCTGAATCAGCGCCGGGGCGGCGGCCAGGAGAACGTCGATATGGGCCTCGTCGCTGCGCAACCCGAGAAGCCGTGCCTGATGGCCGGCCCAGCGCCGGAACGCCTCGTTTTCGAGACCCGAGGCCTTCACCGTCTCGAGACTGCGGATGGGGCCGATGGTGGCGGCCACGAGCTTGCCCGCCGCGGCGACTTGCTGGCGGACGTTTATCTGCTGACGGTGGATTGCCTCACGCAGCAGCAGCACATATAGGCCCTGCAAGCCGACGAGCAGCACTGCGAGGATGGGATCGAACACCAGCATCACCGCGGCATAGGTCAGGATGCTCGCGAGGTTGAAGACGTGCGTTGCGAGTTCGCCGGAGAGAAGGTTCGCGAGCCGTTCATTGGCATCGAGCCGGCTGGCGAGTTCGCCGGCATCGCGCTGCGTGTAAAACGCGACGGGCAGCCGCAGCATATGCCGGAGCTGCCGTGCCGTCGGCACGAAGGCGAGCCGCGTTTCCAGCTTCACCAGCAGCAGTTGCTGGAACATCGTTACCGCCGCCTGAAATAGGATGACTCCGAAAAGCAAGAGGCAGAACGGTACAAGCCAATGCTTCTGCCCATCGACGAGAATATCGTCGATGAAGCTGCGGGAAAGGACCGGCAGCACCATGCCTGGCACGACGAGGATGAGCGAAGCGGCAAGAACGGCGCTAAGTGCCGAGCGCGTCCCGGGGCCAGCCAACCGTTCGCCGAGCGAAGAGAGCGAAGATAGTCTCTTGCCGCTTGGTCGAAACGCTTCGCCTTTTCGAAAAGTCAGAACGACGCCGGTGAAGCTCCCCGCGAGCTCCTGCATCGACACCTCCCGGCGGCCGTCGGCCGGATCGACAATGGTCGCAAAGCCGCCAGAAACGCGCTCCAGAACGACGAAGTGTTTGAACTGCCAGTGGAGGATGGCGGGGCCTTCGATATTGCGCAATTCCTCAGGCTCTTGACGAAGGCCGCGCGCCTCAAGGCCTGCCCAGCGGGCGGCGCGCAGCAAGTTGCTCGCCTTGGTGCCATCGCGGGAAACGCCGGCGCGTATGCGCAATTCGTCGAGGCCGACATGGCGACCGTGCCAGGCGAGCACCATTGCAAGGCACGCGACGCCGCATTCGGTATGCTCGATCTGCAGGATAATTGGAACCGATCGCCGCAGAACCGGCAATAAACGGCGCATGTCAGGCCCCCGGTCGGGTACGCAGGAAAGGCAACAGGAAATCGACAGGCGCCCGTTCCTCGATCGTTACCTTGCCCGTGCCGACCGCGCCCCGCCCCAGCTGTGCCTGTGCGCCTTCGCCGCCAAGCCAGACATAAGCGCCGGGTCGTTGCGGATCGGTTGCAAGCTCGACGACCGCAACGAAGGGCATGGTCTTTCCCGAAAAGCGTGACGCCAGGCCATCGTCGCCCAACGTGGCGAGCATGCTCTCGTGGCTCACTGGTAAATCCGAGATCGACACGACCCTGCCAGCAAGCGTTCCCCAACGCTCGCGCGGCAGGCCGGCGATCTCGATGTTGACGGGCATGCCCGGTCGCACCCGTTTGCCGCTCGCTGGCGGCAGATAGAGCTGCATTTCCAGCAAGGCCTTGCCCGGCGCCGGAAGCAGAACGCCCTCGCCCTCGACCCGGGTCGCTATACGGCCAACAAAACTCCAGGCCGCAAACAGCAGGCAAAGCAAGAGCATGGCGAGAAGCCCGACACGGCTCGCCGCGGTGTTGATGCGCACCGCCTCTTCCAACCGCTCGGGCGAGAAGTTCCTTTCCAGCGCTTCCTTGCGGAAAAGCCCTTCATCCACCGAACCCATCGATCCAACTCCGCGACGCGGCTCCCATACGATTGAAAGAACCCTAGCGGGCATACGAAGATGCGCCCTCGATGTTCAAGGGCCAAATCTGGGAACATTTTTCTCGCCGCGCCGAACCATCGCCACGGCGGCATAAAAGGCCTCGTCGAGTGCTGCGAATTTCTGGGCCTGCCACCAGAGATAGTCGTCGAGAAACTGCCGGGAGAGCCAGAGGACCTTCCGCCCGCGGGAACCTTCCCAGCCCAGACACTCCTGCTGCTGCGCCCGCTTGAACATTCGCTTGATGTTGGTGGCGGAAATTCCGTACTGCACCGCGAGCGAATGGACGTTGACGGGGCCGACGGTCACCTTGTTCCCCACAGCCGTAAAATCCGCGATCTCGAAGATGAATTCGTGGATGATCATGCCGCCGAACTCCGACGACAGAAAATGTCCAATACTGTCGGGCGGATGACGCCACACGGGGTTGGCAATCAGTGCCGCCGCCGCGCGCGGCTGAGCCAAGCGGAATACCAGTGGGTCCTTTGTGCAGGCCGCGACACGCCCACCGCCGTCCAGACGGTCCAATCCGTTCATGTGTCCCATGAACCAGCCCTGCATCGCCGCGTCGCTGGCGGGCGTCGTGTCAAGGTTGCGGATCCGCTTGTCATGACGCGAGGGGATCTCCTGCAGCATCTTGTAGGCCAGCAGTTCCTTGAGAAAGGCATCGGCCGTGTTGCGGCTGGCGACGCCGATGGAAGTTACGGTTTCGATGAAACGGCTCGCATGCAGCCCGACGACGTCGCGGCCTGTCGCCCGTTGCATGCAAAGCGCGTACATGGACTGGGTCATGAACCACTTGCGATGCGAAGCCTGGAGACGGGCCAGGCGCGGCGTCTGCCGATGAATCTCGATGAGATGAGCGGCAAGCTGCCGATCGACGGCCGGGAACTCAGGATTTCGAAACAGGACATCGGCCGTCATCCAGCCAACGGAGAATTCCCTCCTATCGATCAACTGTTCCATGGCGATCTCTATTCTCATGTCCCTGTTTGGAAATTCTCGGCGTTACTTCGTAAGTAACAATCGGGCCCTGAAGCCCGCTTGGGCGCTGCCCGGGCGTGCGCCGGTCTTTTCGAACATTCGGGCGGATAGTGAGTTTCTGGGAACGCGCTCTTCGCAGGCCGCAGGCTTCCCATGTCCGCCTGAACAATAAAATACGGCATCTGCCGTATTTCGACTGGAAGAGCCGCGAGGGGCTGAGGCCATCGAGCATCAAAATCAGAAGCGCGCATGAGCACCTGCCTTTGCGCCGATCGTCTGCTCGCCTGCGCTCTCGATTCCGTACAGCAATGAAGAATCGAAATCCCAGTGGAGGTCGTTGGAGCGGTTCAGACCGGCGCTGACCGTTCCTGCCGCACCGTTGTTGTCGAGTGCGGCAAACACGGCTATGCCACCAAAGCGTGGGGTCAACATCAGGCCGTTGTCGAGACGGTAGGCCAGATCCAGATCCGCCCCGATGCTGGGCCGCAAGCCACTGCCACTGCCGCTGCAGCTTCGTATCCCACATGAACCGGCGCGTATCGAACGAAGCAACATCCGCAACGCTCGCGGCATGCCCATGCACTGTTGCGACGGTCCCAGCACCATCTTTGGCAACGCGAAAGAAGAATACACGTGGTCGAGGGGCAGGCTCTTGAGCATTCGATTTTGCCTAAGGGGCTTTGTTGCATGGTCAAAAGAACGGCGCAGAAAGCCGTGGCCATGGCGCGCCTTGTGAGACGTGCATGGACCCGGGATGGACCGTTCGGTCGGCCGGTTACATCAAGCTTCGGCCGCAGCGACGGGCGGCCTCGGCAAGCTGTTGGTTCAACCTGCGCGTAGACGACAAAGAATTGATTTCATGGTGTTTCCCCCAGAAGCTGGCCACTCATAGCGAGAGCGGCGGAACAGGATCAACTAAAGAAGCAGGTTGTGGGTGAGTGCACCCAAAATTGAGTCACACAGGTGACGGCGTGACATGGTGATGCAACAGTGGATGGGTAGTAATGCCGGGGATGCCATCAGCCGTGGTGCGACAGACACAATCATGCCTTTAGGATCGCAAGACGCTTTCAGTCCCATAGCGCCACTTGAAGGGTCGGCTTTCTTGGCCGTCCTGCGCGATGCGGCAAAAGAGCTGCTCGCCATGCACGATGTCGCTCCGAGGGTGGTGCGCTATGTCGCCAGCATGCAGAAGTGGCTGATCACGCAGGCGATCATCGCGCTGCATTTTGAACGCAAGCGCGATGAAACGCGTTCGCCACTAACGGCGGGGGCGCTCATCGAGTTCTTCGCGCCACAGCTCCCCTTCAGCAAGAACACGCTTACGGCCCATCTGGCGGAAATGGTAGCCTATGGCTTGCTTGTCCCGCAGGAAAGCAGGGACAAACGCATAAGGCCATTGCGGTTGAGCGCCTACGGCGAAAGCATGATCGGCCAATGGCTGGCGAGCCATCTGGTCGCGCTTGATCGGCTCGATGGCGGTGATCGCGCGTCCAGGTTCGAGGGCGACCAGCGCCTGCTTGGACGGATCCACCCGCTGGCCGTTCGATCCCTCGCATTCGATCCGGGCTGGGCGCAGCCGCCGGCGAGCGTGGATCTGTTCGTGCGAACGGAAACGGGAAGCAATATCCTGCACGAACTCATCGGCCGGGTCCCGGCCGGCCTTGAGGTGTTTGATCGGCCGGTTTGCCTCGGAGCGCTCGCCGCAGGCGAGGTCTCGAACAGGCACACCCTGTCGCGTGGCCACGTATTGCGGGTATTTGCCCGGGCCAAATCGCACGGGCTCCTCGTCTGGAGCCTTCCCGGCAATCGAGGCGACCTGTTCGTCTCCGAAACCCTGCTCAATGACTATGTTCGCTGGCAGGCGATCAAGTTCGCGGCCATTTCCGTGGCCTATCGGCGAGCGCAAGAGGACTTGGGGTGCGAACAAGCGCATGAGCGGGCGATGGCGGAGTTCAGCGGCTGAGGGGATGCCACGACGAGGCCGCCAGTCGCGTCGCGCCGAGCCTTGAGACAATCCGCCCTCACGAATGGTGCGACGGACAGACGCTGGTCGCGCCTCGCCCGGCGTTCAATCGAGTTGCTTGGCCAAGACGATCATCTCGGCAAGGTCTGCTTTCGCGGGTTTAGCGAAACGCGTCGCGCCCAGTTCGACAAAACCCCATTTGAGATACGCACGTCGTGCCTGTTCTGCCGACGCCATCACGTCCAGCCAGACATAACGGCTGCCTTCCTGCTTCGCCTGGGTGATGGCATATTCCACGAGTTTACGGCCAGTGGCCTGCCCCTTGGCGGCCGGCAGGAGATAAATTCGTGGGATCTCAGTGCCGCCGGGCTTTGACCGGATCGGGTCGACGGCCCCAATGATCATCGTGAGAAAGCCGACAATTGCCTCATCCACCTGCGCCACCCAGACGCGCGCCTCCGGACGTTCGAGCAGCTTCGAGAATGCGTCTGAACTGAACGTCGCCAGTTGACGCGCCAGGGCAGCGCTGTCGTCCCAGAGATACGCATATTCTGCGGCATAGGCCGCTGGTCCGACATAACCAAGAGCCTCGACATCCGCCGCCGTCGCGCGACGGATGCGTGGTTCCAGTCGATCCATAAGGCATTTCCCCTCGGTGAACGCGCGGACTATTGCACCGCATTCCCCGGACTTCAAATCTCAAGCCGCAACGAGCGGCGAAGCGGGCGGCTGAGCGCCCGCTTGCGAGTTGGCGTTCGGATGCGCGGTTCGGACGGCTCGGCGGCGGCGGCTCACGCAAACGTGCAAGGACGTGACCGGCAACGCATTGCATCGGGTTCAAACCCTGCTAACACCCGGCTCCTCAAGCACCGCGTGGGAAGATCGACAACCGGTCGACGTCGGAATTTCGCGTGGAGGACTGCTTTGCCTGGCGCCCTTCATTGATCCCGACCGACCTGTCTCCCATATGCGACGGGCCCGGCCCCTCCTCCCGGCGGGCTCGACAACAACAACCAAGGAAGAACAAAAAAATGAACAATAATGGACGCCTATCGGGCAACTGCTTCGCTGCGCCGAACCTTCGCGATCGCCTGACCGCCGACGGTCTCGCTTACCTGGTCGCCCTGATGCCGGTATTCCTGTTGCTCTGCTAGCTTCGGCTACCGAGCTTCGGGCCGGTGCCTGTCCCTTGAGCGCCCTGGAAGCGAGCCTCAAAGCCACCTTCGACGCAAGAAAGAACCCCATTCCGCTTCAATTCTCAGCTTTCGCAGTCGGTCGCCGCTGGTGACGTGCGCGGCGTACGAATTGGTGAAGGTGACGAGCAGGATGCGCGCCATCTTCGGATCTCCTCCGGTCCGCTCAAGTTCGTCGGCGATCTCTTGGTGGAGCGATTGGCTCGACGCGGGCTCGGCGATACGCCGCTCCGCCATCTCCAGCATCCGCTCCACAAAGGCGAGATCGATCACATAGGCCGGCATCGATTTGCCGATCATGACGATACCTCGCGGCCTTCAGAAAAGGTCCGGCATGGTGTCTCGCTCTTGGAAACGAGCGGGCGGTCCGTCTGAGAGAAGGTGGACTTCCGAGCCTTCCGGGGCGTTTCCTGTCCTCTTCGGAAAAGCATCATGCTCCCTCTCCTTCTCACGCAATAGGCCCTGCAAGGATCGGGCCGAACGACATCCCTATGGGAGCCCAACCGCCAAAGGCGCGAAGAGTTCCAAAGGAAAAGCAATTTTTGCGATTAAAAGCCGGCGCACGTTCCAAGATCAACGCGAACCGCGCGAACCCAGATGTGCGAGCAGGTCTCGTGCCGGCGGGCTCAGTTCTTCTTCCGCCCGCACGCACACTGACAGCCGCCGCGTCGCCCAGTCATCGGCAAGGCGCACGAACGCAGTCTTGGCGGATCTGCCGCCGCGGCGCGCCGCCGTCTCCGGCATGATGGCAAGGCCGACACCCGCCGAAACCATGTGACACAGGCCGTCGAAGCTGCGCAGGCGCGTGCGCATCTTCAGCGTCCGACCCAATCGGCGCGCGTGCGCGTCGATGTGGCCCTGCAATGCGCCATCCGTCAGGCCGACGAACGGCTGGTCGACAACGTCGGCAAAGTCGACATGCCTGCTTGCGGCCAGTGCATGATCGCGCGGGATCACGACGACGAGGCGGTCGATGGCGAAGGGGCGCAGTTGCAGGCCGCCCGTATCGACATGGTCCGAAAGAATGCCGATCTCCACGAGGTCGGAGGCGACGGCTCTCGCAATCTCGATGCTTTGGCGTTCCTTCAGATCGACGTCGATCCGCGGATGTGCCGCCATCCAGGCGCCGAGCCGCTGCGGCAGAAACTCCGTGAGTGCGGCCGTATTCGCCGCAAGCCGGATCGTAGCTCGAAGACCGTCGGCGTGTTCACCAAGCTCTCCGCGCATCCGCGCCATCTGCCGCAGGATCAGCCGGGCGTGATGCGCCAGCGCTTCTCCGGCCGGCGTCGGCCGCACCCCACGGCGGCCACGTTCGAGCAGCTTGACCTTGCCGATCGCCTCCATGTCACGCAGGCGTTCGCTGGCCGCCGGTAACGAAAGCCCGGCATCCGCTGCGCCATGGGTTATGCTGCCGGCATCCACTACGGCAAGAAACAGTCGAAGGTCGGTGAGGTCGAAACGCATGCAAACGAGACTATCGGAAAAACAGCCTTCGGACCAACCGAAGTCTCATTGCGGATGATCCGCATTGTGCCGGTGCGGGTATGCGCTATGCCGGTGGCATGCTCGATCTTGCTCCGTCCCTCGCCGTTGCGATTGCCGCAACTTTCTTCGCCGCCGGCATCCTCAAGGGTGTCACCGGCATGGGGTTGCCGACCCTGGCGATGGGCGTGCTCGGCACGCTCATCTCACCCCTTGCCGCCGCCAGCCTGTTGATTGCCCCGTCCTTCGTGACGAACGTCTGGCAGCTTCTCGCCGGCCCGAGCTTCGGCGCGCTTGTGCTCCGGCTTTGGCCGATGATGCTGGCAGTCGTCGTCGGCACGCTCAGTGGTTCATCGGTGCTTGCCGGTGGCAGCACCGCGCTGACGACGGGCGCGCTTGGTGCAGCACTCGTTCTCTACGCGGCCTTCACACTCTTTGCGCGTCAGCTACACGTACCGGCAAAGTGGGAGCCGTGGCTGTCTCCAGTCGTTGGCGCGGCAACCGGGATCGTAACGGGCGCAACCGGCGTCTTCGTCATCCCGGCGGTGCCCTATCTGCAGGCGCTCGGCCTTGAGCGGGACGAACTGGTGCAGGCGCTTGGCCTCTCATTCACTGTCTCCACGATCGCCCTCACCGCCGGGCTCGTCTGGCAAGGCGCCTTTGAGGCCGACAATCTGCTCGTCTCCAGTCTCGCCATTGCGCCGGCGCTCGTCGGCATGTGGGCAGGGCAACTCGTTCGCAGCCGTGTCAGCCCGTCCGCATTCCGGCGCGGTTTCCTCGTCTGCCTGCTCGTGCTCGGCGCCGAAATGCTTGCGCGACCGCTTCTGTAAACGGGTCATCCAGTACGCTGTTTGGTCACGTCGGGACCGCGAACTCCCGCTACGGGATGCTGCCCTCGCCACACACGACGGCGGCCGGCTGATTGTGACAGCAGCATGGTCGAGAAAAACGGCTCAATCTGTTGAAGAGACTGTGTTTTAAGGTCGCCCTGCCCTGGAATTCAGGCCGGCACGATCTTCAGGGCGATCACGCCGCCTGCGATCATCAGCATTGCGGTTGCGCGCGAGAGAGTGATGGTTTCTCCGAAGAGCAGCACGCCGCAGAGAACGGATCCGACGGCGCCGATGCCGGTCCAGACCGCGTAAGCTGTGCCTAGCGGCAAGGTCTTGAGCGCCTGGGTAAGCAGGGAGAGAAAGACCACCAACGCGACGATCGAGACCAGCGTCCAGGACAGGCGGCTGTAGCCGTTCGAGAACTTGGTGCTGACAGCCCAGGCGACGTCTGCAACCCCGGAGAGAACGAGATAGATCCAGGCAAGCGATGTGGATGACATGGCAATTCTCCGGCGTTCGGCAGATGGCGATCGGTTGCGACTTCAGACGAGTTTGATGATGGCGACACCGGCCAACAGCAGCACCACGCCGCCCAGGCGCAGCCCCGACACGGACCGCTGCGGCAGGCGGAACCAGCCGTAGCGATCGACGAAGACGCTTGCGACCTGCTGGCCGGCCACGGTGAGGCCGACAGCGGCGGCCGCACCAATCGCCGGGATCGCGGTAAAGACAGTGGTGACATAGGTCGCTCCGGCAAGGCCGCCGAGCCATCCCCACCAGGGCATTGTCTGCACGCCGGCGATGTCTGGGCGGGATGTCTTTTGCCCGGCGAGCACCAGAAGCATCACCGCCGCCATGGCGAGCGTGGCGACGAGAAACGAGATCGCCCCCACTGCGAACGGCGCACCGCCAAGATCATGGCGCAGGAGCGCATTGATGGCACCCTGGACCGGGAGCACGGCGCCGGCCATCAACGCAAGGGCGATCCAGCCAAGCCGGTCGGCTTTAAGATTGTCCCTTCCGCCTTGCCCGAACACGACCATGGCAACCCCGAGGAGCACGACGAGCGTGCCAACGGCGGCCCCGAGCCGCAGTCCCGCCTGCGGGACGCCCAGCAAGCCGAAACTATCGAGCGTGAGAGAAGCAAGCATCTGTCCGGCGATGAACAATCCGACGGAAACGACGGCGCCAAGGCGGGGGAAGAGAACGATGGTCGAGACGACGTAGACGGCCGAGGCGGTGCCGCCGATGAGGTGCCACCACTTGACCGCGGGAATTGCGCCAAGGGCAGCGATTGTCCCCGTCAGGAGGGTAACGAGAAACAATAGGCCGGTGCCAATCGCGAGCTGAAGCGTGGTCGCCGCAAAGGGCGATCCGACGGCTTTGGAAAGTTGGGCGTTAGCGCCCGCTTGAACGGCGAGCAGGCCACCCGCAAACAAAGCCAAGGGAACGAACAGGGTCTCCATCACGGGACCTCCTGGATAAAAATGACGTTGAAAATGGAGGAAGGGTTGATCAGGTGGACGCGCTCTAGTGCGGCGATGCCTGAGGACGGTGCGGGGCGGCCGAGTGAGCACCCGTCCTAAGCGCCCGATCGCCGAAGAATGGGATCATCTCGTGTCGCTCCACCGACCGGCCCATCCGATCGTGAGACCAACATTAGCCGGTGCTCCGTTGCAGAACGATCTGTCGTTTTGCCTAGTGCCTCTGCGTATTTGCACAGCCGCATTCAATGACGGCTCCAGAGCGCATGGGTCGTGTGACCGTGGAACTCGATTGCGAAAAGCGATTGACAATACGCGGTGGTGGCAGTGCAAATTCGCCCATCCGACGAACAACCTGTTTTAGGTTTGCGCAATCATGCACAGCCATCACCGTATCGACTGGGAAGATCTCCGCTTTGTCCTGGCGGTTGCCGAGGCGAACTCCCTTGCTGCTGCCGCCCGTGCGCTTGGCGTCAATCACACAACAGTGTTGAGGCGTGTCGGGTCGTTCGAACAGAAGCTCGGGGTCCGGCTGTTTGACCGCCTCCCGTCCGGCTACACGCTCACCGCCGGGGGCGAGGAGTTGTTGGCGGTGGCCCGACAGATGGCTGAAACGGTCACGGAGCTCGAGCGCCGCTTGACGGGTCAGGATCTGCGGCTCGAGGGTAGCCTGCGGATCACCACCACCGATACGCTGATGGCGTCGATCCTGCCCTCGATCCTGGCGGATTTCCGCCAGCGCCACCCCGGCGTCCTGCTCGAGGTCAGCACCTCGAATGCGCTTGCAAACCTCTCGCATCGCGACGCGGACGTTGCCATCCGCCCCGCGGTCGATTCACCGGATGCTTTGGTCGGTCGCCGGATCGCCAAGGTCGCTTTCGCCGTCTATGCGGCGCCGTCCTATCTCGACGTGCGGGAGCTGACAGCCGACACGCTGGACATTGCACGGGAACAGTGGATCGGGCTCGGCGACGCGCTTGCGTCCACGAGCGTGGCACGATGGATGCGCGCGACGCTCGCGGGACCCGCGGTCTTGCGTTGCGATTCGCTGGTCACGGCGCGCGAAGCGGCAATGGCCGGCATCGGTCTTGCGGCCCTGCCCTGCTATCTCGGCGATACGACGCCCGGTCTCATCCGCATCGGCGCACCGGTCGCCGATATGACGAGAGAGCTTTGGCTTCTCACACACGAGGATCTGCGGCGCACGGCCCGTGTCAGCGCTTTCACCGAATTTGTCGGCCAGGCGCTCGCAAAACACCGCCGGCTTCTCGAAGGCAACAAGCCCTCCACTTAGGAGTTCCCTCGGGAACGGCCAACGTGGACGGAGCGCTTAAGATCGCTGCAAAATCCAGTTGGTCAGGGACACGTCAGATGCCTAGCTCAGTTTGCGAAACCTATCCCGGAATATGCGAAAAAAGCCGCCTGAAATATCCGAGGCCGCGCCGTCTCCTGCGTGCGGCAAATGAGAACCTCCGGGGTGCGCCACGGCCGATACTATCCACGC
The DNA here is from genome assembly GCF_050434285.1 of Ensifer sp. KUDG1. NCBI lineage: Bacteria > Pseudomonadati > Pseudomonadota > Alphaproteobacteria > Hyphomicrobiales > Rhizobiaceae > Ensifer > Ensifer sp. KUDG1. Next base: position 151,095 of record NZ_JBNDIG010000010.1, on the reverse strand, counting down.
CGGTCGCCATTCCGTTGACCTTCGAAAGCGAACGCGTCTCGGCAATCCGGATCGGATCGACCGTCTCTATGCTGGGACTGCTCATTCTTGCCGCTCATATCGGAACGACGGCCGTGACGGGCATCCTTGCTGGCGCGTTCGATGGACTGTTGATCGAGGCGTCGTCGATCCTGTGGTGAGCGAAGTGGATCACGCGTCACGTCGGGTCGTCAGAAGCGATTGACCACATTGCGGTTGGTCAGCGTTCCCGTCGCAAAAGCAAGGCTGGCCGCGGCGACGAGCGTGTCGCTGTAGGCGGTCGCCTTTGCGACTTTCGCCTGCAGCAGCGCCGTCTGCGCGATGCTGACATCGGTGATCGTGCCCAGGCCCTGCTTGTAGTAGTCGACCGCAGCATCGTAGGTCGTCTGAGCGGCGGTCGTCAGCTCGCTTGCTGCCGCATAGCCGGCCAAGCTGGTGCGTAACAGATCATAGGCGACGACGACTTCGCGCGCCGCGGTGTTTTGCAGCTGCGCCATCTCCTGCTCGGCAGCGCCGACCTGTGCCATCGCCGACTGCAGCCGCGCATCGCGCAACCCTCCATCGTAAATCGGGAAACTCAGGCCGATCATCAGGTTGGCGTTCGGCTGGTTGACCCGGATCGTCGAGCGCTGGTCGAAGCGGGTGTCTTCGACGCTGAGTGAGCCGATGTTGCGGTTCACGTTGCCCACCAGCGCAACCTTCGGCATGAACTCCGCGCGGGCGGCCGCAATACCGTTCTTGTCGGCCTGCAGGCGAGCAAAAGCCGCCTGCACATCCGGGCGACGCTGGAGCGATGTCGCAATCAGCCGGTTGAGGTCTTCGGGTACGGCCTTTGGCAGAGCGCGATTGCTGCCGTCGGCGATGCGGATCTCAAGCGTTGGCGAGACCCCGACCGCTTCGAGAAGCGTCATGTAGGCATTGCGCTCGTGCCCTTGCGATTGGGTCAGGTTGAAGCGCGCCTGTGCCACCTGCTGGTTTGCCTGAGCGACTTCGATCGATGTGGCGATGCCGCGGCCCATGCGCGCCTTGGCGGCCGCCTGAACAAGCTCGGCATTCTGCACCGTCTGGCGGGCGATCTTCAGTTGAACGCGCGCCGCCGTCAGGACGAAATAGGCGTTGGAGACATCGAAGATCAACTTCTGGTGGGTGCCGTTGAAGGTGACGTTTGCGGCAAACGCCAACTGCGTCGCCGCCGCTTTCCCCGCATCCCGCCCGCCGAAATCGAGGAGCAGCCACTTGACGGTCAGGGACGGAATGAACTGCGCACCGGTTGTCGTCAGCGTGCCGGGGGCGATCGGTATGGGACCGCCGATGCCGGGGGCGGTTGCCGACGTCTGCTCAAGGCCGGCCAGAACATCGGCCGTCAGGAGAGGCAGGTACACCGCTTCGGTCATGCCGACGGCGATCGCCGCCTGCCGGGCGCGCTGCCAGGCGGCACGGGTGATCGGATTGGTTCGCTGGGCGATATCGACCAGTTCCGGCAAGCTGTAGTCGTGTTTCGGATCGATCGTCGGCGTTGCGATCGTAATCGGGATCTCAGGGTTCGGCGCGAGAGAAAAATCCGGCGCGCCAGCACTCGCCTTCGAGGCATTCTTGTTGCCCGTTCCCGAAACGGCCGGCCGGTCGGCGCTCGGTGGCGCCAGATCATCGAGTGCCGCGGACGTGCAGGCTGCCAGGATCGACAATGCGCCAAGGAGAAGAGAGCCTCGGGCTGCACGGCACAAGCTTCGGCAAAGGGCGATCACCCCTCCCGAACCCCACCTCGCCCCCGCAGAAACCATCATTCCAAGGCATCCCCCGCCGCCAGCCGCCGAACCACAGTCTCGATCTTCTCGTAGAGTTCAAGCCTCCAGGCGAGCTCGTCGCGAATTCGCCGGGGAAAACCTCCGGCATGTGCGCTTGCCTTCCGGGCGCGGGCGAGACGGGCTTTCAGCCGCCGAAGCGCCAGGGCCAGATCAGCACTGCGCTTCGGCCGGCGCCATTGCTGCAATCCCTCTGCCTGATCGTCCAGCCATTGCGCCACCGCGTGTTCATAGCCAAGGACTGCGCGTCTCAGCGGCGTCGGCGCGCCCCGCAACGGACCGAAGGCCCGGTCGTGTTCGCGCAATTCGACGATGGGGGCGGCCAGCTCCTGCAGGCCGAGGGCAATGCGTTCCGTCGTCCGGGCGTCGATGTCTCCCCGTCGCACGTTTGCCGGCTCGAAACGCAGCAGTTCGCTCTGGCGCAGGGCGCCGGCGACACCGCTGATGAGGTTGGCATAGTCGCGGGTGGGGCCGCTGCGACGCGCTAACAGATCGGCGAGCGTGGCACCGCTCGTGGCAAGGCTCTTGCGTATTCCCTGCCCGATGCTGACCGGCCAGATCGTCGAGAAGACGACCGAAACGACGAAGTTGCCGAAGACGATACCGATGATGCGATCGCGCGCCTCGTTGAGATCCAGGTTTGGGCCGAAACCGTGCAACACGACGAGGAAGAAGCAGAGCGCCATCTGCCAGCCGATGTAGGAAATGCGCTCCGAACCGACGGAAATCCATGCCGCAATGAGGCTGACCGTACCGACGAGGAAAGCGAGCTGGCCGATATCCGTCATGTGCGGCACGAGCCAGATCGTCGAGCCAATCGCAACGGCGCCGCCAAGCAGGCAGCCCGTTAGCCGCAGCGTCAGCTTGTGCAGGGTCTCGCCCGTCGTCCCAAGCGCCACCATGAAGCAGGTGATCAGCGCGGTGTGAATCGCAAACCAATCGAGGGCCGTATAGGTGATGTAGGTGATCATCACCGCAAGCAGCGCCTTCAGCGCGAACTGCGTGTAGAGCGGATTGCTGAAAGCATCCGGCAGGAAGAAACCTTCCTCAACAGCGCCTGACGCGAGCGCGGGCTGGTCAACCCCCGCCAAAATGTCGACGATCCTTTCAACCTGGCGCGCCGGGAGAGGATCAGCGGCTTTGAAGGCCCGAAAATCAGGCGATCCGGCCAAGCCCTGTTCGGGCGGCTTGCGTCTACGGATCGCTTCGGCAATGCGGCGAAGAACCTCCTCCGCCGCAGCATTTTCCCGCGGCCTTCGCTCATCGAGCGATAGGGCGAGTGCCAGTGTCAGCAGATCATAGGACGCGTCCGTCGCCGCCTGCATGCACGCCACGTCGCGCTTGCCCATCAAGGCCAGCAGCTTTGCGAACCCGGCATATTTGTTGAGCTCGCCATTGCCTTTGGCCAGCAATGCCGCAGCCACAGGTTTCGCCGCGTCGTCTCCGCCGGCCAGAAGCAGACCTGCCACTTCCAACCGTTCGGCGATGGCCGAGCGAAGCTTTCGCGCCGGGCTATGGCCGGCGATGACATGGATCGCGACCAGGTAGACGACCGGGAAGAACACCACCACCCACATCCAGGCGAGCCCTCGGATCAGCAGTTCCGGGATCGGCACGATGTCGTAGAGCGTCATGACGAAGGCAAAGACCATGGCGACCGTGCCGATCGGCGGCCCGGCGCGGCTTGCCTGCGTCAGGTACATGCCACCGAAGGTAAAGAAGGCGACCAGCGCCAGGCGCAAGGCCGGCTCGTCCGCCACGACCATGAGGCAGACGATAGCCAGCAAGATCCCGATCGTCGCGCCGACGAGCAAGCCGATGGCGATGAGGATGCCGGAGCCGGCATCGGCTCTGAAAGCGAAAAAGACGAGATAACAGGAGATCGCCGCTTCGGGGACCTGCAGCGCCATCGCCGTCACCGCAACCAGCGTGGTGACCAGCGCCATGTGCAGGGAAAGGTCCAGCCGGCCCGGATAGGGCTTCAACTCGTCCCAGAGGATCGACGTGTAGCGGACGCTACTTCGCGGCTGGAACAGCATCGGCGTCGTTGCGCGCGGGCCCGATGACGACGACGGCGGAGGCGCCGACGCGCATCAGGTCCTCCGGCGGGTTTTCAAGTCGCACATGTACGGGAAAGCGCTTGGCGACCCGCACCCAGTTCAGCGAGTTGGAAACGATCGGTATGCCGAGGATCGTGGCCGAATCTTCCGATCGCACGCCCCAGCCGACACCCTCGACCGTGCCGGAAATACGACGCTCCGGATCCGCCATGACGAAGACATCGGCGCGGCTGCCGATGGCGATCGCCTTGAGTTCCGTTTCGCGGAAGAAGGCGACGGTCTCCCATTCGGCCGTGTCGATCAGGGTAAACAGCGTTTCGGCAGGAACCACGACCTTGCCGACGGTCGTGCGCAAGCCGACGATCTTGCCGTCGAACGGCGCCCGAACAATTGTGTTCTCCAGGTCCCGCTCGGCAAGCGCGACCGTCGCCCGCGCGACATCGGCCTGGGCCTTGCGGGTATCGAGGGTGCCGATCACCCGGTTTGCGCCATGGGCCGACTGCAACGCCTGAGCAAGGCTGACCTCGGCATCCTTGACGGCGGTACGCGCCTCGTCGACCTGCTGCGCCGTCACGAACCGCTTCGGCAAGAGCGGCTCCAGCCGCTCCTGTGTCTGGCGCGCGAGCATGACATTGTTCTTTGCACGGGCGATCTGTCGGTCGGCGACGTCGGCATTGGCACGCTCGAGATCGAGATTGCGCTCTCCCTGCGCCACTTCCGACTGCGTCGCCGTCAGTTCGGCCTGCGCCTGCTCGAGGCGAAGGCGATAGGGTTCCGGATCGAGGCGGAAGAGCACGTCGCCCTTCTTCACGCTCGCATTGTTGCGCACCTCGACGGCGATTACCCGGCCCGGCACGCTCGCGGCGATCGCGACCGTCGGCGCGTCGATTTCAGCGACGTCCGTGCGCGGGCTGCGATCGACCTGCCAGAAAGCGAAATAGACCGCGAAGGCCGCGCTGGCGATGATGAGCGGGCCGAGCACACGCGCGACCGCGCGCCGGAAGAGATCACCGGCACTCAATGCGGCGCTCCGCCAAAGGCCAGGAACCAATAGACGATGCTGGTGGTGAGCGCGAGCGAGAGGTAGACGAGAAGCGGCGCCGGCAGGTGTTCGTCGATGCCGGCGTGTACGAGGATCAGCCTTGCGACGACCGTCGTGACGATACCGAGCCCGGCACAGAGCAGCCAGGCTGGAAAATACGAGCCGAACACCACGATCGAAGGCGCAAGCGGATCCCGGGCACAGCCAGCGACCGTCAGCATCCCCACCGACAAAAGTGCGCGCCCGAACGTCCGCCGCCGGCGGCCAGCACGCATGCTAAATCGAACCACACCATCCCCCATGTCATGGCCATTGTCATGCAATTGCCGATACTGGTGAATTACGCGAGCCGATTCAACCATCCATGGACCTGCATCACCAGTGTTCGGGAGACGAGCGGTCGTTGAAGGGCTGATGATCAGTGGTTCCTGCGACGGACGGCCCCAATTCCTTGTAGAGGCAATCAAGGGCACAGGCGTTTTTTAGCTGTCGGCCCGCTCGGCCAGGCGCCGCAGCCCGGGGATGTCCTTCAGCGTCAGCTTCTGCCGTCCGCCGACGACGAGGCCCCGCCCCTCCCAAGCGCTGAGGATGCGCGAGACCGTGTGCAGCGTCGTTCCGGTCATCTCGGCGATGTCCTGACGCGAGATCGGAAAATCGATGCGGATGCCGCCGCTTTCCGGTTTTCCGGCCTGTTCGGCCAGCCGAAGCACCGTGTGTGCGACGCGGCGCTCGACTTCTTCGGTCGACATTTCGCGGATACGGGTATGGGCCTCGTCGAGGCGCTGGCCGATCGTATGGAGGGCATTGACCGCAAGATGCGGATTTTTCTCGACGAAGATGTTCCAGAGTTCCGTCGGCCAGGCGAGGACCAGGCTTTCGGTCGCCGCCGTCGCCGTGCCCGGATAGTCGCTGCGTTGCAGCGCCCGGGCAAAACCGAAGAGATCGCCGGGATTGACGACCCGCACGATGATCTGTTGCCCGTCCTTGGTGACCTGGGTCACCTTCAGCCGACCATTCAGCAACAGGAAGAAGAAATCGGCCGTCGCACCTTGTTCGAACACGGCCTCGTTCTGCGGCACGCGCCGCACCGTGGCGCGCGTCAGCAGCGTGTCCAGTTCCGGGTCGCTCATCTTCTGAAACAGAGGGAGCGATTTGACGAGTGTGCGATCGAGTGCAGCCACGTTGGCCCTACATCCTGCCGATTAGAATTGCCTCTGCTCTAGCATAGCGCCGGGTCCTGCAAAAGGACCCGGCATTTATGCACTAGAGAGGGTTTTCCCAGCAATTTCATCGGCCGTCCCATCTCAGCCCGCACCCTGAAACCGGCGTTCGAAGGCATAGAGATAGCCCGAATACCAGCGGCCGTCGCGCACGAGCCGGAAGCCGAGATTGTCAGGCGGGACGCCGACCGCACAGCCGCCGCTCTTCGGATCCCGGATGAAAAAGCTCATCGACGCCCTATGCTTGCCGTTGACGACGAAGATGCCGCAAGCGGGAGCCTCCTTCAGCACCTCGCCATCGTCGCCGATCGTGACGCGGCGGTGGCAGGTCTCGGTCCATTCCCAAACGTTGCCGTCGAGATCGGCAATGCCGTACTCGTTCTCGCCGAAGGCGCCCGAGGGCTGCGGCATCGGGTTCTTCGCCCGCTGCCGACTGGATTCGCGCTCGTAGTCCGCAAGCCAGCGCAGCGCCGGATTGTCCTTGGTACCATCGATCCCCAGCGCATCGTCGGGGAATTTGGACCCGGCGGCGAAGGCCCATTGCTGGTCGGTCGGAAGGCGCCAGACCTCGCCCGTCTTCTTGGTCAGCCACGCCGCATAATCGGTCGCGTCGGTATAATTGACCCCGGTCATCGGCACACCCGACAGCCCGGCGCCATGGCCGCCTTCCGGTTGCTGGCAGCCGCCATCGGCGACGCAGCGCTCGTAGTCGTCGCGCGTCACCTGATACTTCATGATCTCGAGCGGCTGCTTGAGGGCGGCAACCACGATCGGCGCGTCGACGGCAAAGCCGTTCTTCAGGAAGTGGCCCTCGGCGCGATAGCTCATCTGACGCGGCGCAATCGTGACGGTCACCGGCGGCCGGATCGACGGATCGATGCCGTCCTTGAGATCGTCGAACAGCCCCACCTTCGCCGAAAGCACGCCGCCGATTGCCGCCAAAAGGACGGCCGGGGCTGCGAGCGAGAGGAGCGAAACCGCAGTTTTCTTGGTGCTGGGCATGGGAGGTCTCCGGGGGAAGTGGCACGCGCCTGTTGGCGCGTACTTTTGTTCGCGCGTGGGGTCGCTGTCGGCGCGGCCCCACGATCATCCGCTGTCACCCGGCTACATCGACGCGGGCTTGACGACCGATGTCATCAGGTCGTCGTTCCATTCGCCGGTGACCTTGAAGTGGCCAGCGGCACCCAGCTCGAACGCCTCGATCAGGTTGTGGTTGACGTAGGCGTACACACCCGGCTGGCGGAAGGTGTAGAAGGCAGCGCCCGCGGTACCGCCCGGTATGAGCCAGGTTTCCTGGTCGAGGTCCGGCGGGTTGCGGAACTTGCCGGTCGCCCAGACATAGTCACCATGTCCGCCGATCAGGTGCGGCCGCGTATCGCGGTTGGCCTGCGAATGGACGACGAGCACGCGCTCGCCCACGGCCGCGGTCAAAGCATGATCGCCGGTCAGCGCGCCGACCGCGCCGTTGAAGACGATGTGGGTCGGGGTGAGCGTGCGCATCGCCTTGACCGCATCCTCGTAGGCTTCGCCGGGGGTTTCATACTTCTTGTAGTTCCCGGCCTCGTCCTTCGGCACGTAGAAGTCCTGCTCGCCGACATAGTAAATCTTGTCGTAGGTCAGCGGCTGGCCCTTCTCGTCCTTAAGGCCGTCGCGCGGAAGCACCATGATGGCGCCGTTCATGCCCGAGGTGACGTGCCACGGCACCATGCCCTCCGGCGCGCAATGGTAGACGAAGACGCCGGGCTTGGTCGCCTTGAAGCGCAGCGTGGTTTCCTCGCCCGGGTTCACCTGCGTCAGCGCCCCGCCGCCGAGCGCACCGGTTGCGGCATGGAAGTCGATATTGTGCAGCAGGGTGTTGGTCTCGGGGTTGATCAGCCGCAGTTCGACATAGTCGTTCTCATGCACCACCATCAGCGGACCGGGCACCGAACCGTTGAAGGTCATCGCGTGGATCTCGGTGCCCTCGCGGTCGATCACCAGCTTCTTTTCCTCAATCGTCATGGTGAACTCGACGACGCGCGGTCCGGTCTTGGCGACCTGTTCATGGGCGTGCACGAAAGGCGGCTTGACGAGATCGACCTTCACGCGCGGCAGCGTCGAGATGTCGACGGGGGCAGCACCGGCTGCCGCGGCGGCGCCGGCAGCATGTGCCTGGGCGGTATGGAGAAGCGGCGCAACCGCGCCCGCCAGGGCAGCGCCGGCAAGCATCGTCCGGCGGGTCATCTGAAGTTGTTCAGTCATCTTGCTCTCCTTCGGCGCGTTCCAGCGGCCGGGATTGGCCCTCTGCGAAACGCGCCTGTATTCAGCGCGTTAGGGTGGGCGGCGCCGACTTGGGCGGCCTCACCTCCGGTCTCGACCACCGGTCCCCCAGCAGTCACTAGAGAAGTAGAACCACAGACGAATCGCGTCTTTGTCTTGGAACAAATCGTTGCGAGGAGATCGCTTTTCCTTACGCCTTGCGACGTCGGCGGTTCCGACCGGGCAGCGATACTTGCGTTTTCGCAAAGAGGGCCTTCGAACCCATTGATAGATCAAGCCTCATCCGCAAATCCGCAAGGACGCACGACGAGGACCACGACCATGTTGGACAGATTGATAAGACCGAAACCAAGCGGCGGCATTCCGCGCGGGCTCTCGACCACCGGCCCAGTGCTTTTCTCCTATGGCTTCCGGCCGTTCTTTCTCGCAGCCGCTCTGTGGGCGATCGGCGCCATGGCGCTGTGGATCGCCGCGCTGATTCTCGGGCTGGACCTAGCCGGCGACTACGGTGCCGCCCATTGGCACGCGCACGAGATGCTCTTCGGCTTTTCCTCCGCCGTTCTCGGCGGCTTTCTGTTGACGGCGATCCCGAACTGGACCGGAAGGCTGCCGGTTTCCGGCCGACCGCTCGCGGCCCTCTTCGGGCTCTGGGCCATTGGCCGGGTTGCTCTCCTGTCGAGCGGCATCATCGGCCTACCCGTCGCAGCCGCTGTCGAAGCTCTGTTTCTGCCGGTGCTGTTGCTGATCTGCGCGCGCGAGGTGATCGTCGGTCGCAAGTGGAAGGACCTCAAGGTGATCGGCGGGCTCATAATTTTGTCCGCCGCCAATATCTGGTTCCACCTCTCGGTCCTCGGCAATCTCGATGTCGACGCCGCAGCGCGGCTGGCGATCGGGGCCTACACCATGCTGATCATGATCGTCGGCGGGCGCATCGTGCCGAGCTTTACCCGCAACTGGCTGAACAAGGTCGGCCGCACCGATTTCCCGGTTCCCTACAATCGGTTCGACACCGCAGCGATCCTAATCGGCGTTGCGGCGCTCGGCGCCTGGACCTTCGCGCCCGTTCATATCATCACGGCGGCAATCGCGCTCATCGCCTCCTCCTTTCATACGGTACGGTTGCTGCGCTGGCATGGATCGCCGACCTGGCCGGACAAGCTGCTCTTCGTCCTGCACGTGGCTTACGCCTTCGTGCCGCTCGGCTTCCTGGCGATAGCGGCGGGGGCGGTCGAGCTCCTCGGCGACTACCCGGTCATGCATGTACTCACCGTCGGTGTGATCGCCTTCATGATGCTCGCGGTGATGACGCGCGCCACGCGCGGCCATACCGGACGGCCACTGGTGGGATCGGCACTCACCAGTGCCTCCTATGTCGCAATCGCGGGCGCGGCGCTGATCCGGCCGCTGGCCGAGGTGCTGCCGGCTCACTACCACCATCTAATTGCGCTTTCGGGTGTGTTGTGGATCGCCGCCTTCGCATTGTTCACGCTGGAATACGGACCTATGCTGGTGCGCGAACGCCGCATGCCCCGCGCCTCGCCCTGACCGCACGTCAGTAACCAAATGCAAAAGGCGCCGCAGATGCGGCGCCTTTTCTTTTCTACAAGGTCTACAAGGCTGGTCCTTAGAAGATGCTGCCGTGGGCAAATTCCGTCGCGCCGTCTGCCATCATCTCAGGCGTCCACGGCGGTTCGTAAGTCAGGCGGACCTCGGCATATTCGACGCCCGGCACATACCAAACGCAGTTCTGCACCGCTTCCTTGAGGAACGCGGTTGCCGGGCAGCCTTTGATCGTCGTCGTCATGGTGACGCGGGCAATGCCGCCCTCCTGCACGTCGATGTCATAGATTAGGCCGAGATCGACGACGTTCTTGCCCATTTCGGGGTCGATGATGATGCGCAAGGCATCGCGGATCTTGGCTTCGAGGTCCAGGTTTTCAGGCGCCGACATGGGAACGTCTCCCGCCGATGCGAATGAGGATCCGATAGGTCTCGCCGGTCGTATCGAAATTGCCCGCCCATTTGTGGCCGCGCTTGGCGAGTTCCGGATAGAGGAACAGCGGCTCGCGCGCGAGCAAGGCGAACAGAACCTCGCCTTCGGCCATCTTCTCGGCCGTCGCCAGGATGCGCACCATCGGTTCAGGCGGATCGAGCTCCGTCAGATCGAGCTGCCGGCTCGGATCGGGCCAGGTGTCGAGTTCCGTTTCACCGGCCGAAAGCCTGATCCCCTCGACCTCCCCTTCCGGCGTAAACAGAACCTCCCAGTCGCCATTGTCGAGCGGGCGGTCCTGATGGGTAAAGCCGCGACCTGCCATGACGCTGAAAAGCGGAACGGGCCGGAAGGTTGCGATCAGCTTCAACGCCTGGCCCGGCGCGAGGCTATCGACTGCGTTCATAATGGCCTGGAACGGATCGCTGCCGCCGCGCAAGTGCGGCCGTACGTCGAGTTCATAGGGATCTTGGCTCATGGGAACCTCCGTGAGGAATGGATGGCAGAAACAGGCCTGGCCGAACTAGTCCGTCAGGCAATCGAAGCTCGGCCGGAACGTTGATCAGTCGCCGTGTTCGCACGAACTCGAGGATGAGCGCATTGACGGCAATCAACTGGCCGAGACTTGCAAAACGAAAGAGAGGCGCGCTGCCGATCAGGAGCGCGAGCGTGCCCACCGCGACCGTCAGATAAAAGAGCCGGAACCAGCGAAGGGCAGACGTTTCGCTGACGAGGTCCTGGACCCTCGGGGTCGGCAGGCGCCCAAGCGCCGGGCCGTAGCATTCGAGCCAGGTCATGAACGGTACGATCTTGTAAAGCTGGGCGAGGCCCATGCCCGTCAGCCAGCCAAAAGCGACGAGATAAACGACAGCGCCGATAGCCTCACCGAGGCGGCCGGCGGCCAGCAGGGCGACAAAGAGCAGGCTCGCGGCGACGAGCGACGCGAAGGCGCCGATGCTGGCGCGGCTGTTGAGCTCGATCGCCTTGCGCCGGCGTTCGCGATAGATGCGCCAGATATCGCCGACATAGATCGCGACCACGGCCACGCCGGAACCGACGGCAAGGAGGAGAAGCGGCGAGCGGCCAATACTGCCCACGAGAATGACAGGCACTGCTGCCGCCAGAAGGCCGAGGGAAAGGGTGCCGAGCGCGAAGACCAGCCGGCTGCTCGTCCGTTCCTTGTCCGGCGACAACATGAACATGGTCAAAAGCCGATAGCTGACACCCATCGTGCTGAAGCTCAACCAGCCGCAAAGGCCGAGCGAAGCATGTAGGGAAAGACCGTCGACCGTGAGGTCGATCGCACCCTCCGCGTCGATCAGGCCCGAGAGCACACCGGCATAGACGCCGCCGAGCAGCATTGTGCCGAAGAGAGCGGCAAGGCCGACCGCGACGAAGCGGGCCGGGAGTGACAGGGGGCGTGAATGCCAAAGCGTGACCGCGAAGGAAAAGCCGAGCACCGAAAAGCCGACGATCGAGAAAGCGGCTCCAAGAGGAAGCAGCATCACCGGAAGATCGATCGCGCCGGAAAGGCTGATAAAACCGAGCGCCAGGCTGGCGATGCCGACGATAAGAAAGAGCAGCGCCGGCAAAGCGACGCTCGGCAAGGATAGCGGCTGGCCGACGAGAACAGGCACGAATTGCAGCAATGCGCCGGTCATCAGCAAGCTCAGCCAACCCAGAACGACAACATGGACGAGCGCCAGCGTTTCGGGCGCCTCAAGGGCCAAGACCGGATAGCCGAAGCCGAGGACCATCATGGTCTCGCCAAGGACGAGGAAAATCAGCGCGGCCGCGAAATAGGACATGGTCCAGCGGGATAGCGTGGCTGCGAACATGGTGGTTCAACCCTCGGATCACGATGGCGCTGGTTAGGCCAAGCAAGCGCGATCGATTCTGGTAAGTGAGAGCGGGATGGGAGCGGAAAATGACTCACGCTTTTTCTCACCCCGCTCTTGAAGGACACCAGGGGCTCAGTGCCCGCCGCAGCAGCAGTCACAGCCGGAGGACTGCTGCCGGCCGATTTCCACACGCCAGACGTCAGGTCCCTGCTCGAGATATTCCCAGGTGAATTCGCCCGGATAGCGGGTTTCGAGCTGATAGTGCAGCGGGCGCGGATCGTGGTCGTTGACGATGATGAAGGCGCCACCCTCGGCAAGCGCGTTCAACATGCCGAAGATTTTCGGATGGCGTTCTACCGGCGGGATCGTCCGCACGTCGATAAAGGGCTTGTCGGTCTCTGCAATGGTCATGGTCATCCGCTTCTGAGCGCCGTCGTTTGATGATGATCCGGGAAACGCCGGCGCACACGCCCCGGATTTCCGCAACCTAGCGACAGCGCGGCCGCGACATTTTGTCGAAGCGCAAACAAATCTCGCTTTGGCCTCGACCAACCCCGTCCTTGACTTTTCGCAAAGAGGTGCCCGCCCGCGCGGCCTAGAAAAGCTTTATCCATCGCCACCCAGATGAGGACGAAATGTTAGCTTCCGCGCTCCTGAAATACGGTGAAATGCGCCTGCCGCGCTACACGAGTTACCCGACCGCACCGCGCTTTGCCGCTGACGTCGACGATCACACCTACGGCGACTGGCTGAAGGCGATCCCCCGGGGACAGAACGTGTCGCTCTACCTGCACATTCCCTTCTGTCGTTCCATGTGCTGGTACTGCGGCTGCCACACGACGATCACCAAGAAGGACGATCCGATCCTCGATTATCTCGAGGTGCTCCGAGACGAGATCTGCATGGTCGCCGATACCATTGGCCGGCCGCTTCCAGTATCGGAGATACACTTTGGCGGCGGCACGCCGACGATCATCGAGCCGCGCGAATTCCTGGCGCTGATGGCGTTGATGCGCGAGCGCTTCGCGCTGTCACCATCGGCCAATGTCGCCGTCGAGATCGATCCGCGCCGGCTGACGCTTGCCATGGCCGAGGCACTCGGCGAAGGCGGCGTCCGGCGTGCGAGCCTCGGCGTGCAGAGCTTCGATCCGATCGTGCAGAAAGCGATCAACCGCATTCAAAGCGAAAAGCAGACTGCGGAAGCCGTCGACCATTTGCGCGGCGCCGGTATCGGTGGGATCAATTTCGACCTGATCTACGGCCTGCCGCATCAGACAGTGCGCTCCTGCGTCGAGACTGTCGAAGCGGCCGTTTCGATGCGGCCGGAACGGTTCGCGGTTTTCGGTTACGCCCATGTGCCGAGCTTCAAGAAGCACCAGCGCATGATCGACGAGAACGCGCTGCCCGACAGTGCTGCCCGCGCCGAACAGGCAATGGCGATCAGCGAAGCGCTGGTCAAAGCGGGCTACCGCCAGATCGGCCTCGATCATTTTGCCTTGCCTGACGACGATCTCGTCACCGCCCAGGAGGCTGGGCAACTCCGCCGCAACTTCCAGGGCTATACCACCGACACTTGCGAAACGCTGATCGGTTTCGGCGCCTCGGCAATCGGCCGCTCGCACGACGGTTATGTCCAGAACGAGGTGCCCCCCGGCGTCTTTGCAAGCCGCATCGCATCCGGTCGCCTCGCAACCACCAAGGGCTACCGCCTGACCAACGAGGACCGTTTGCGCGCCGCGATCATCGAACGGCTGATGTGCGATTTCAGCGCGGATATTTCCGCAATCGCCGCAGCGCATGGCCGGGACTGGCAATCGTTCGCAGGCGGTAACGGCAAGTTGGCCGAACTGCAACAGGACGGTGTGATCGATATTGCTGATGGTGTCATCACGGTCAGGCCCGAGCACCGCTTCGTCATCCGCGCGGTGGCGGCGGCCTTCGATGCCTATATCGACGAGTCCCAGAGGGTGCATAGCAAGGCGGCGTGACTGACCAGTCCCAGCGAAATCACTCAGTCCGACGGCTTCAACGTTTTGCGATAGTGGTGGGTTTCAACAGCAAACCGGCCCATGACGTCCTCTGGAAGCCAGAGGGCGTCTACAAACGAGCGGGATAGCAGCCATCCTTCCCGCTCATAAAACGCCTGGGCACGCGCGTTGCCCGCGGTGCAAAACAGTTCCGCTTCTTCTACACCCCTTTTTCGCTGGAGTGTCGCGGCGAAGGAGAGCAGTGCGCTGGCAAGGCCGGTTCCGCGAGCGCTCTCGCCCACGTAGAGCTTCACGATCTCAGCATCTTTTACCGAAACGAACCCGAGCACACCCTGATCTGCAGCAACGTAGAATTCGTCGCCAGCCTGTGCCAGCCAAAGGGCAAAATGCTCGAGTGTGCGAAACGGCAATATCCCTGCGGGAACGAGATGGGCATGAGCTTGATGCCACCCCTGGTGCCAAAGCTCGACGATCGCCGGATGGTCCTCGTCTCTTGCGCTACGAATCTCAAACATGCGTCAACTTCTGTGAGAATGCTGCAGTTGAAGGTCTCACGGCCAGATGCCGCGAGGGCCAAAACAACGCAGAGATGAGGGAGCGATTGATTCTAGACGCGATCAGCATTCGGGACAAGGAGGCCTCACCCGGAGGCCTGGGCGAAGGCCAGCCTCCGTGTTTTGTGTTGGATCTCAACCGACCAGATTGCGGTAGATCGCCGGCAGTGCCGCCGGCAGCCGCGAGATGTTGCCGACCACCGCGTAGCCGTTCTGGCCGAACATGGCGGGCACGTAGGACTTCGCCTCCCGGTCGACGGTGACGGCAAAGGTGTTTATGCCGCTGCGTCGTGCCTCCGTGACGGCGCGACGGCTGTCTTCAAGCGCAAAACGCCCCTCATAGTGGTCGATATCGTTGGGCTTGCCGTCGGTCAAAACAAGCAAGAGCTTTTTGCGGTTCGGCTGCCGACGAAGCTCGGCCGAGGCATGCCGGATCGCGGCACCGATGCGGGTATAGTAGCCGGGCTTCAGTGCGGCAATGCGAGCTTCGACCAGCGGCCCCATCGCCTCGTTGAAGGCCTTCACGGTTTCCACCCGCACCCAGTCACGCCGCCTTGAGGTGAAGGTCAGGATCGAGTGGTTGTCGCCGCAGGCCGAGAGCCCGTGCGCAAGGATGAGCAGGGCTTCTTTTTCCACGTCGAGAACCCGCCGATTATCGGACCAGGAATCGGTCGACAGCGACACGTCGACGAGGATCGTCACCGCCAGGTCATGCACCTGCGGCCGGCTCATCAGATGGATGCGGTCGCTGCCCTGGCCACCGGCGGCGAGATCGGTGCGGGCGCGCACGACCGCGTCGAGATCGAGATCGGCGCCGTCAAGTTGGGCGCGCAGCATCTCGTGCCGCGGGCGCAGCACTTCGAACTGGCGCCGCACCCGGCGGATAAGGCTCCTGCTTTCCTCCGTCAGTTCGCTCCGCTCCGCCTCAGCGGAAGCCGGCATGGCCAGCACGCGGCAATGGTCCTTGAGGTACTGCCCGGTCCGGTAGTTCCATTCGGGATAGGTCAGCTCGGCCGTCAGCGGTGTCGGATTGACGGCTTCCGGCGGCAGATCGAGATCGAAGCGGAAGCGCGCCGAGGGCCGTCCCTTCCGCTCGCCGAGCGTCATGTCGTCGAGTTCCTCGGCGGCCTTGCTGTCATGGTCGTCGCTGTCGTCGCCGGGGCGGTCGACGTTGACCATCTCCGCCATGGCCAGGATCTTCTCGAAGCGATTGAGGATGAAGGGGCTGCGTTCGCCCTTGCGGTTCTCGGGGTTTTCGCGCACCGCGACGTGGCGTTCGACCTCGACACCCGCACTCTGCGTGCCTGGCGCCGCGGCGACATCCTCGTCGCGCACGGTCGTGGTTTCGGTGCGCAGCATCGTATCCGGCCAGAGCGGCATCGGCAGCATCGGCAGGTAGCCGGGCGGCGCGCGGTGCGGGAAAATGAAGGGCAGCGTGGTGTCTACTTCCCCCGTCGTCTTGCGCAACAGGCGCAGGATACGGTTTTCGAGATGTTGCTCGACCGACGGCAACGCCCCCCTTTGCCGCTCGGCAAGTGTTGCCTCGGCGAGACGCCGATAGCGCCGCCTAAGGCCTGGGAACCGCTGGAAGACTTCTTCGACCGTTTCCAGCGCGCGCGATACCAGCGCAAGGTCACGACGGAGCGGATCGGTCTCGTTGACAGGGTCGATCGGCATCGTCGCCATATAGGCGACGAGCCAGTGATAGAGGTCCCGGTTCAGGTCTTTCGTCGGAAAAAGGTCGATCTCGCCCGGCAGCATCAGCGACGCGTGGTCACGCGCCGGCTGGACGAGTTTTTCTTCGCCGAGCCCCATGCGCTGCCGCCATCGTAGGCGATGGGTCGACGTGCGTCCGCGAGCGGGCACGATCTGCACCGCCGCCTCGCCGCCATGTCCGCGAAAGGAGACGCCGAGTACCGGCAGCATGTCGGCGAGATTCACCGCCTCTTCCGGATAACGCCGCCAGGTTCTGGTGTTGCCGACGAAACGGTGCCAGGCCCGTCCGACGGTTTCTTCGAGCTCGAGGAAATCAAGCATGGTTCACCTCACGCGATCAGCGAACCGGCCACTTCGAGAAGGGCTGCACGCACATCCGGTTCGTCGGTGAGCGGTTCGATCATCGCGGCGCGCACCGCATCCTTGACCGGCATTCCGGCATCGATGAGCGAGGCGCAATAAACGAGCAGCCGGGTCGACACCCCCTCTTCGAGGTCATGCCCCTTCAGGGCGCGCAGCCGCTGCGCAAGGTTGACGAGCGGCGCGACCTGGCTCTCCAGCAGGCCGCTCTCCTGCGAAACGACTGAAATCTCCGCGTTGCGCGGCAGGAAATCGAACTCGATCGCCACGAAACGTTGCCTTGTGCTGGGCTTCAGGCTCTTCAGCAGGTTCTGGTAACCGGGGTTATAGGAAACGATCAGCATGAAGCTCGACGGTGCTTCGAGCAGTTCGCCGGTACGCTCGAGCGGCAGCATGCGGCGGTCGTCGGTCAGCGGATGCAGGACGACGGCCACGTCCTTGCGAGCCTCCACGATCTCGTCGAGATAGCAGACGCCGCCGTTGCGCACGGCGCGGGTGAGCGGGCCGTCGACCCAGACGGTGTCGCCACCCTTGAGCAGATAGCGACCGGTAAGGTCGGCGGCGGCGAGATCGTCATGGCAGGATACGGTCGAAAGCGGCAGGCCGAGCGTCGCCGCCATGTGGCTGACGAAGCGGGTCTTGCCGCATCCGGTCGGTCCCTTCAAGAGGAGCGGCAGCTGCCGCACCCAGGCGCTTTCAAACAGCGCGCATTCATTGCCGGAGGGACTATAGGCGGGGATATCGAGCGCCGCGCGACTGACGGCAGATTGGACAGGGCTCATGGCAAGTTCTCCATGCTGGGAATTCTTGGGGAGATGCCGGCGCGGCGAACCGCGCCGGCTGATCGGTCATTCGGCGGGCTGGACGACGCCGGCGAGCTTCTCGCTGCGCTCGCGGCCGGGCATCAGAACCGCCCAGATGAACATCAGCGCCGAGATCAGGACGACGGCACCCGAGCCGAGGCGGATCCAGTAGAACAGCGCCAGCTGGTCCTGGACGTCCATGTAGCTTTCGCCGAGCACGCGCTGCAGATGCGCCTGGAGGACACCGGCGAATGTGAGCGCGAAGGTCATGACCGACATGGCGGTGCACATGATCCAGAAGCTCACCATCGACAGCCACTGGTTATAGGGCGCACGGCCGCGGATTTCCGGAATGGCGTAGGCCATGACCGCAAGGTTCAGCATCACATAGGCGCCGAAGAAGGCGAGGTGTCCGTGGGCCGCGGTCACCTGGGTGCCGTGGGTGTAGTAGTTCACCGAAGACAGCGTGTGCAGGAAGCCCCAGACGCCGGCACCGAAGAAGGCCATGACCGAGCAGCCGATCGACCAGAGGAGGGCTGCGCGGTTCGGATGCTTGCGGCCGGCCTTCCAGGTCATCACGAAGGTGAAGACCACCATGGTGAAGAAGGGTGCCACTTCCAGCGTCGAGAACAGCGAACCGATCCACTGCCAGTAACCCGGCGCGCCGATCCAGTAGTAGTGGTGGCCTGTGCCGAGGATACCGGAGAAGAGCGCCAGGCCGACGATGACATAGAGCCACTTTTCGACGACCTCACGGTCGATGCCGTTGAGCTTGATCATCAGGAAGGCGAGCACCGATGCCATGATCAGTTCCCAGACGCCTTCGACCCAGAGATGGACGACGTACCACCAGTACATCTTGTCGAGCGCCAGGTTGATCGGATTGTAGAAGGCGAAGAGGAAGAAGATCGCCACACCCCAGAGCCCAAAGATCAGGATGTTGGTGACGGTCGTCTTGCGGCCTTTCAGCACCGTCAGCGTGATATTGTAGAGGAACATCAGCGCGACGATGACGATGCCGACCTTGATCGCGAAGGGCTGCTCGAGGAACTCACGCCCCTCGTGGATGTGCATGAGGTAGCCGACGACGGCGATGGCCGCGGCGATCAGGAAGATCCAGAACTGCGCGATGGCGATCTTCGTGCTGTAGAGCTCGGTTTCCGCCTCTTCCGGCAGCAGATAGTAGGTCGCGCCCATGAAGCCCATGAGCAGCCAGACGATCAGCGCGTTGGTGTGGACCATGCGCACGATGTTGAAGGGCAGCAGCTCGGAGAGCGTGTTGGGCAGGACGTAGATGGTGCCGGCAAGCACGCCGAACAGCACCTGGGCGAGGAACAGGCCGAGCGCTCCGTAGAAGTAGAGCATCGCGACCTTTTGGGTTTGGTATTTCATGGTGTCACACTCCAATCGGTTCGCTTAGCCTGCCTCGTTCGGCGGCCAGTTCTGGGTCTTGATGCGGCTCGTCCATTCGAGGAAGTCGGCGAGGTCGTTGAGTTCCTGTTCGGTGAGATTGAACTGCGGCATCTGCCGCCGTCCCTCGATGCCGGTCGGCTGGGCAGCCATCCAGGCCTTAAGCGTATCTCGGGCGCCATCCGGATCGGCCTCGCCGCCGAAGCGCTTCCAGACATTGCCGAGCTCGGGCGCGAAATAGGCGCCCTCACCGAGCAACGTGTGGCAGTTGATACAGGAGTTCTTTTCCCAGACGTGTTTGCCGCGTGCGACCGCATCGGTCAGCGTCGTTTCATCCGTCGAGGTCGTGCGCATGTAGTAGTGGCTGTGGGCGGTCAGCCCGACAAAGATTGCGAAGAAAAAGAAGGACCCGCCGTAAAAGACGTTACGGGCCCCGGTTTTGGTGAGGCGTTCTGCCATCACGTGGTCCTTTCGATTTCAGTTGGCCGCTGAGAGTGCGGCCGGCTGATCTGATCCCCTCCCCGTGCGGCGCAGCCGGCAACAATCGGGGCGAACCCATGTCTAGGGAAATCGGCGGCGGCTTCTTTGCGTTTCGGCAAACAAGTCCGCGGGTCGCCTCAGCTGAAGAGAAGAGTGCTCAGGACCAGCTTCGCTGCAGCGACGAAGACCAGCGCTGCGGGCCAAATCAAAAGGCCAAGACGAAGGGCCGACGGCGCCTGCCGGAGCCCCATGAAATCGAGCGCGACGAATCGGCTTTTGACGATCGCGAGCCCGAGCAACACGACGATGACGAGGGTGGCCGGCCCGGCGATCGCCATCAGCGTCATGCCCGAAATCACGGCTCCGGCAAGCAGAAGCCAGGTGTTGAACAATTGTCTGGGATTGCGATCGGTCATGGCACTCACACGAGATAGACGAGCGGGAACATCACGATCCAGACCAGATCGATCACGTGCCAGAGCGTGGTGATCAGCGCGACATTGCCGGGTTTCGGTCGCCAGGCAACGATGACGAGCACAAAGGCACCGAAGACGACGTGCAGCAGATGGAAGCCGGTGACGAGAAAATAGAGCTCGAAGAAGGAGCCGAACCGAGGATCGCCGGCAACGCCAGCCTCGGCGCTATATTCGAAGAGCTTGATCGCCGCGAAGGCGAAGCCGAAGAATGCTGCAGTCATCAGCGCCCTCCGGCACTGCTCAAGCGATGCCCTCGGTCTCGTCGCCAAGGCCGCCTGCCAGCCGCTTGTCAGGAGAACGAGCGTGTTGATACCGGCAAGCAGCGGATCGAGATGCGAGCGGGCGGCGGCAAACGCGTCCGGCTGAAGAAGGCCCACGATCAGGAAACCGACAAGCAGAATGCCGAAGGCGGCAAGTTCGCTCCAGACGAGCACCCAGAGCAGCAAGGCGTCCGTCGTGTCCTCTTCCGCCGTTGCGGCAATCGGATGACTGCGGGCATCCATGTCAGCGCCTCCGTTGAAAAAACATCGTTCGAGCTAGGCGCGGGCGCTGACCCTGTCTTTGCGATTGAGCAAAGAAGCGGCCAAGGGGCGGGGCTATTGGCTGACGACAAAGGAGCCTTCCGATGACAGACGCACAGATCGGCCTTTCCGTCGCCACCCCCATCATCATCGTCTTCGCCCTCGTGCTCTATCGCATGGGCGTGCTTCAGCGCGGCGCGACGCTGTCGGCGATCCTCTCCTCCGTTGCGATCGCCATCGTTCTCTTTCTCGATCGCTGATCTGCAGACTTTGAGAAATGTCAAAGAGGATCATGGCCGTCGGGTGTAGTGCGAACCAACACGCAACGGAGCAGATCGATGCAGCAGCAATTTTCAGAACATCACGAGCTGGGGCAGGCTTACCGCGAGCTTTTATCCCTGTGTGATCGCCTCGAGACGCTCGCCGATTCCATCCCGCGCCGCATCAACCTGTCGAGCTGCCGCGCGATCCTGACGGAGCTGCCGGAAAAGCTCAGGCGCGTCCACGCGCTGGAGGAGATGATCCTGTTTCCAGCGGTCGAAATTCAGCGGACGGACGGCGGCCGCGACGCCTTGATCGCACGGCTGCGCGCCGAGCATGACCAGGACGATCGGGCAGCCGTCGAACTGGTGCGTGTGCTGAAGGCGGTTCTCGACAACAGGGCATCGCTCAGCTGGGATGCGATCGGCTACATGTTGCGGGGCTTCTTCGAAACGGTTCGCCGCCATGTGGCAACAGAGCGCCTGCTTCTCTGGCGCCATGCGTGAGACAACCGATATGACCTATTTTCTCCTCGCCTTCGCCGTCTTCCTGCTGCTCCATCTGGTGCCGGCCCGGCCGGCCCTGCGCCAAGGGCTGATTGACCGGCTCGGCCGCTCAACCTATTTCGCGGTCTATTCGCTTCTGTCCGTGTTGGCGCTTGGTTTCGTCTTTCACGCGGCGCTTCAGCTCGATTTCATCCCGCTCTGGGAGCCGGCGGCCTGGCAGGCCTGGGTGACCTTCGTTCTGGCACCACTCGGCATCTTTCTCGTGCTGGCCGGCCTCTTCAGCGAAAACGCGCTGTCGATCTCCATCTATCAGGGAAACGAACGGCCCGGCGCCATCGTGACGATCACCCGCCACCCGGTGCTCTGGGGCTTCCTGCTCTGGGCCGCCGGCCACATCGTGCCCAATGGCGACCTGCGCGGGCTGGTGCTTTTCGGCGGTTTCGCGCTGTTTTCCGTCGGTGGTTTCTTCATGCTTGAAAAGCGCGCCCGCCGACGTTTGGGCGAGAGCTGGCAAGCCGCCTCGAAGGGCACGTCAGTCTGGCCCTTTGCAGCGATCATCCGGGGCGAAACCGGTTTGCGCGCCGATCCCGTGATGATCATCGCCGCCTTTGCCACCATTGCGATTGCCGTGTGGCTGCTGCTCGGTGGTCACGAGGTCCTGTTCGGCGCCGATCCGCTGCTTCAGGCCACCGCCCTCTAGATCACGATGATTTTTGGTCTTCACCCTGCCAGGCCACAGCCTGCGGGGTGATCGGCAGTGCCAGCAGGTCGATTGCCCGGGCCGCCAGATGGTCGACGATGGCCTCGACGGTTTCAGGCCGATGATAGAAGGCCGGCACGGGCGGCATGACAATCGCCCCCATTTCGGTGACGGCGCACATGTTGCGCAAGTGACCGAGATGCAGCGGCGTCTCGCGTGCCATCAGCACCAGCCTGCGCCGCTCCTTCAGATGCACGTCGGCTGCGCGGACCACGAGATTATCGGCCATGCCGGCAGAGATCGCCGCAAGTGTGCGCATGGAGCACGGCGCCACGATCATGCCGGCCGTCGAAAACGAACCGCTCGCAATCGTTGCGCCGATATCGGCGTGGTCATGGGTCCGCGCGGCCAGACGCAGCAGGTATGGAAGAGCCTCTGTGCCGACCTCGTGTGCGAGCGTGCGGTGCGCCGCCGGCGATAGGACGAGATGCAGCTCGACGCTTTCGATTTCGCTGAGCCGCTCGGCGATGCGAACGGCAATCGCCGCACCCGAAGCTCCGGTGACACCAAGGACGATCTTCAACCGGTTCATCGCGTCAGCCCTCCAAGCCCGAGACCGGCCCAGATCGCATCGACCTGACCAATGACCTCGGGCGACATCTCCAGAACACGCCCCCATTCGCGGTCGGTCTCGGCGCCGATCTTGTTGGTGGCGTCGAGCCCGAGCTTGCCGCCGAGGCCGGAGCGCGGCGACGCGAAGTCGAGATAATCGATCGGTGTCCCCTCGATCACGGTCACGTCGCGGCTGGCATCGAAGCGGGTGGCAAGCGCCCACATAACGTCGGACCAGTTGCGCACGTCGATATCCGGATCGACGGCGATGATCAGCTTGGTGTAGCTGAACTGCGGCAGGACAGACCAAAGCCCCATCATCACGCGCTTGGCCTGCCCGGGATAACGCTTGTCGATCGAAACGACCATAGCCCTGTAGGAGCAGGCTTCAGGAGGCAGCCAGAGATCGGTTATCTCCGGAAACTGCTTGCGAACGAGCGGCACGAACAGCCTGTTCATCGCCTCTCCGAGCCGCGAAGGCTCGTCCGGCGGCCGGCCGGTATAGGTGGAAAGATAGAGCGGATTCCGACGCATGGTGATCGCCGACAGACGCATGACCGGGAATGGCTCCACCGAATTATAATAGCCGGTATGGTCGCCATAGGGCCCCTCCTCCGCGGTTTCGCTCGCCGAGACCGTGCCCTCCAGCACGATCTCCGCATTGGCCGGCACCGAAAGCGGCACAGTCTTCGCCTTCACGAGTTGCGTCCTGCCGCGCCGAAGCAGCCCTGAGAAATTCAGTTCGCTCAAGCCATCGGGCAGCGGCATGACCGCAGAAAGGATCGTCGCCGGATCGGCACCGATGACGACCGCGATCGGCATGTCCTGACCCAGGCGCTGCCAAAGACGATGGTGGCGGGCGCCGCCGCGGTGTACGAGCCAGCGCACGATGGCGCGATCAGGCCCCAGCACCTGCATGCGATAGATCCCGACATTGACATCAAGCGGATCATCCGGCGCGCGGGTGATCACCAGCGGCCAGGTAATCAGCGGCGCCGGCTCGCCCGGCCAGCACCATTGAACCGGCAGGCGCCCAAGGTCGATTTCCCGATCGCGCCAGACGATGTCCTGACAGAGTGCGCGCGTTACCTTTCGTGGCCGCATATACATCGCCGATCGGAGCAGAGGCAGCCGATCCCAGGCGTCGCGCAGCGACTGCGGCGCTCTCGGATCGCGTAAGTCCGCAAGTTCACCCGCAAGCGCATCGAGCCCGCCCGGCGCCAAACCGAAACCACGCTCGATCCGGCGTTCCGACCCGAAGAGATTGGTCAGAAGCGGGATCGGCTGTGCGGCGCCCGTCGCATCGACCGGCCGCTCGAAGAAAAGCGCCGGCCCGTCGGCGGCAAGCACGCGGCGGTGGATTTCGGTCACCTCATGCACCAGTGAAACCGGCCGCGAAATCCGTTTCAGATCGCCTTCGCGCTCGAGCGTATCGACAAAATCCTGAAGCGTTGCGAAGCCCTTGGACGGGCGAAAGGTCCTGTTCATGGCGCCTGTTTGTGGCGGCGAATGGCGCTTGTCTTTGACGTGGCGCAAACAGCCGACGGCAGCGGGCGACTAGCATGCGGCGCATCGTCCGATTCCGACGCTCCACAGGTAGCAAATGACACTTCCGCTCGCGATCACCGCCCCCCTAAGCTTCGTTCCCATCATCGCCATCGAAAGCATGGTGCAGCGCGCCTTTGCCCGCGTGATCGAGAGCCATCCGGGCCTCTTCGACCGTCTCGCGGATCATGCGGCCAAGCGCTATGCCTTCCAGCCGTCGGACCTGCCGATCGGCTTCCTTGTCGAACCGGCCGTGCCGCGCATCTCCGTGCATCGCAAGGAGCGAGCGCCGGTTTCTGATGCCTGCATGGAGGGCGAACTCGTGCTGCTTCTGGCGCTGCTCGAGGGCCGCATCGACGGCGACGCCGTGTTCTTCTCGCGCGATCTTGCCGTCAGCGGCGACATGGAGGCAATGCTGGCGCTGCGCAACGCGCTCGACGACTGCGAGATCGACCTTCCAAGCGATCTCGCCGACATGGCCGGGCCGCTGGCGCCGCTCGTGCGCCGCGCGGGAGAACAGATCCGCGAGCGCGCGCTTGGCCGTGTTCTCAAGGAGGAGGCCCCCCAATGGAACTGATCTGCCCCGCCGGCACGCCGGCCGCCTTCCGCGAAGCCGTCGATGCCGGCGCCGACGCGGTCTATTGCGGCTTTCGCGACGAGACGAACGCCCGCAATTTTCCGGGCCTGAACTTCTCCCGCGACGAACTTCGGATGGCCATCGCCTATGCCAAACGGCGCAGGGTGATGACCTTCGTTGCGATCAACACCTTCATGCGCGCAGGCCAAGAGACGCTCTGGCATCAGGCGGTGGATGATGCCGCAGCACTTGGCGCCGATGCCGTCATCCTCGCCGATTTTGGCCTGATGGCCTACACGGTCGAACGCCATCCGCAGCAGCGGCTGCATGTTTCCGTCCAGGCCTCGGCCTCGAACGCCGACGCCGTGCGCTTCCTCGTCGAGACCTTCGCCGCGAAACGCGTTGTTCTGCCACGCACGCTGACGATCGCCGACATTGCCCGCCTTGCCAAGCAGATCGATTGCGAGATCGAGGTCTTTGCCTTCGGCGGCCTCTGCGTCATGGCCGAGGGGCGCTGTTCGCTCTCTTCCTACGCTACCGGCAAGTCGCCCAACATGAACGGTGTCTGTTCGCCCGCGAGCCATGTGCGCTATCGCCAGGACGGACGCGAGTTGGTGTCCGAGCTCGGCGACTACACCATCAACCGCTTCCCGGCGGGCGAAGCGGCCGGCTATCCGACGCTCTGCAAGGGCCGTTTCGACATTGCCGAGGAGCGCGGCTACGCCTTCGAGGATCCGGTTTCGCTCGACGTCATGGACCATATCGATGCGCTGCGCGCAGCCGGGGTCAGCGCGCTGAAGATCGAGGGCCGGCAGCGCGGCAAGGCCTATGTCGCCGAGGTCGTGTCGGTCATGCGGCGGGCCCTGACCGCCGGCGCCGCAGAACGCCCTGCCCTGGTGTCGCGGCTGAAGGCGCTCAGCGAAGGCCAGAAGACGACAACGGGCGCCTACGAAAAGCGCTGGAGGTAATCGGCCCATGACCATATCGACGAACCCATCCAAACCCGTCTTGAGCCTCGGCCCGGTCTACTATCTCTGGGATGGCCCCAAATGGCGCGACTTCTATTTCCGCATCGCCGACGAGGCACCGATCGCCCACGTGACGATCGGTGAGGCCGTCTGCTCGAAGCGGCTGCATTTCATCGAACCCTATGTCGGCGAGGTCATCGAACGGCTGGAGGAAGCCGGCAAGCAGGTAAGTCTCGCCTCGCTCGCGCTGGTGACGCTGGAACGCGAAAGCCAGTTGGTGCGCGGGCTGGTGCGTGACAGCGCCCATCCGATCGAGGCCAATGATCTATCCGCGCTGCACCTGCTTGCCGGCAGGCCGCATTCGATCGGGCCGCTGGTCAACGTCTATAACGGCGCGACCGCCCGGCTCCTGTCTTCGAGGGGCGCAATCAGCATCTGTCTGCCGCCGGAACTTCCAATGACGTCGGTGCGCGGCATCATTGCCGAGAACCCCACGGTGAATTTCGAGGTCTTCGCCTTCGGCCGCGTGCCGCTGGCGATTTCGGCGCGCTGCGCCCATGCCCGCTCCAAGGGGCTGATCAAGGACAATTGTCAGTTCATCTGTGGCGAAGACCCGGATGGCCTGACCGTCGAGACCCTCGACAGCCAGCCCTTCCTGGCGCTGAACGGCGTCCAGACAATGTCACACACCTGCCAGTCGCTGATGCAGGAACTGCCGGAGCTTGCCGCCGCCGGCGTTTTCCGCATTCGGCTGTCGCCGCAGGATTGCGACATGGCAGCCGTGGCACATATCTTCGCCGATGTTATCTCCGGGCGGCGCTCACCGCCTGAGGCACAGGCGGATCTCGCCGACGTCTATCCGAACAGACCGTTTTCAAATGGTTTCCACCACGGCCAAACAGGAGCGGCCTGGATCCCCGTAGACGCTGGAGCGGCAGCACGCTCGTCGGTCGCCTAACAATGTTCGGACCGCCGGCACGGGCGATTTCCGTCGCTTCAGCCTGCCACTGCACCAATCGACGTTGAGCCGGGGAACAGGTTCAAGGCGGCATATTGCAACAGCATGATCGTCTTGCCGTCGCGGATGGCGCCAGAGCTGATCATCGCAAGCGCTTGATCGATGCCGATTTCAAGGACGGCGATATCCTCTCCTTCGTCTTCATTGCCGCCACCTTGCGACGTGCGGTCGCCGGGCTGATACTCGCCGACGAAGAAATGCAGGCGCTCCGTAACCGATCCGGGGCTCATGAAGGCGTCGAAAACCTGTCGTACGTCGCGCACGCGAAAGCCCGTTTCCTCCTCCGTTTCCGCGCGGATGCGCGCTTCCGGTTCGGCATTGTCGAGAAGTCCCGCCGGCGCTTCGACGAGCAGATCGTCCTGGCCGTTGACGAAGGCCGGATAGCGAAACTGCCGGGTCAGGATCACGGTGCGGCGGACCGGATCGTAGAGCAGGATCGTCGCGCCGTTGCCGCGATCGTAGGTCTCCCGTGACTGCCGCTGCCAGCTCCCGTCGCCACGCAGAAAGGAAAGGGTGGTCTTCTTCAGGACGTACCAGTCATCCGAGAGAATGGTGACGTCTTCCACTTGAATCCGGTGTGCAATGCTCATCCTGCCCTCCATGATAAGGCTATCGTTCGGTCGGGCAATTTCGTGCATTTTCGTGCAATGTCAAGATTTATCATGCATCGACGTCGCCGTGCGACAGGTACTTCGGCGGCGCTTGTTTCAGAAACGATTGCCGCGGTCTCAATCCCGCGGCAATCGCGTCAGCCGATTATGACCTAACGGCATCCGCCTATCGCAACGGGAATGCGACCGGCCGGATCGGGGCTGCATCCGCGCCGCGGAACTTCAGCGACGCGCCGACAAAGGCGAACTCGTAGATCCGGTCCTTGGACAGCTGTTCGAGATTGATGAGTTCGATGATCGGGGCGCCTTGCTGTGCAAGCAGGTAGGTGTGAACGGGAATGTAGTTGTTTTCGGTTTCGGCCGGGAAGGCTTCGAAGCTCAAATTATCGGCACCCACCACCATCGCGCCGCCTTCCTCGACGAGGAACTTTGCCGCGTCGATGCCGAGTCCCGGAGGGTTGCTCATATAGGCGGATTTGTTTTCGTAGTTCTGCATCCGCCCCGTGCGGATCAAGGCGACATCGCCCTCCGCCAGCGTCACGCCCTGACTTTTCAGTGCCTCTTCGAGATCCTTGCGGGTGATCCGGTAGTTGTCGGGAAGCATCTGCATGCCCTTGGCGGCCGCAACGTCGATCATCACGCCGCGCGCGACGATCGGCGGCAGTTTTTCGGCACCGGTGACGGTCCAGCCCTGGTCCCCGAGGTGGTCGGCGGCGGCATAGCCATTCCAGATCTTGCCGTTCAGGCCGAAGTGATTGAGCGCGTCGATGTGCGTGCCCATATGCGCATACATCGAAACCGCCGAGCCACTGTAGCTGACATGCGTGTTCATCTCCTTGCCGACCTTCATCGGATCGGAGACCAGGGTGCCATTCGGCGTGTGCGTCATCCACATCTGATAGGGCGGGTCGCCAGCTGCCTCCCAGCTGGGCATGCCGATGAAATACTCGACCGCGAGGTCGTAGGACTTGCTTCCTTCGATCCGCGACAGAATGGCAGCCCGGGATTCCGGGGTAATCAGGTTGAGTCGACCGATCTCGTCCTTCGGCCCCCATGGGCTCTTGCCGACCTCCTGCGCGAAGGCCGTGCCGCCGAAAAGGCCGGCAACGAGAGACGCAACCAAGAGACGCTCCAGGGCTGTAGTGTTGAACATGATGAACTCCTTCTTCTGGTCTTCCCGCGACATCAGGAAGCTGGGTTCACCTTATTTCTGGCGCTAGAGAGAATAATCAGCGATGGATGGAAAACATAATTCACTCTGGAGAAAAAATGGACCTGTTGGCTGCCATGCGTTCGTTCCGACGCGTCATAGAGCTTCAGAGCTTCAACAAGGCGGCCGAAGAACTCGGACAGTCGAACGCCTCGATCAGCAAGCAGATCCGGCAACTGGAAGAGCGCCTGGGGACGGTGCTCATCGTGCGCACGACCCGGCGGATGAGCCTGTCGGAAAACGGGCGCGCCTACTTTTCCGAATGCTGCCGGCTCCTGGACGAGCTCGACCATCTGGAGCGCACCACGTCCGGCGAAGCCGGCGAAATCAACGGCCGGCTGCGGCTCAATGCGCCGCTGTCCTTCGGCCTGACGGTGCTTGCGCCCATGCTCGCGCGCTTCATGGCGCTGCATCCGCAGCTGAAAGTGGACATGACGCTCGACGACCACGTGCTCGACGTCGTTTCGGAAGGCTTCGACGTTTCCATCCGGGTGCGCGCGACGCTGACGGATTCGTCGCTGATCGCCCGGCGGCTCGGCGACATCGGCCAAGTTATCTGTGCCGCCCCGTCGTATCTCGCGGACAACGGCACGCCCGCAACCGTTGGCGACCTCAATGGCCACCATTGCCTCACCTATCGCCTGGCTGACCAACCCGGCAGCTGGCGGCTGGAAGGGCCCGACGGCGTCGTCATGATCGACCTGCCCGCGCGTTTCGTCGCCGACAACAGCCTGGTGCTCAGCGAAATGATCCAGGCCGGCATCGGCATTGGCGTGTTGCCCTCCTTCATCGCGAAGCCCTTGCTCGCCGAGGGCAAGCTCTGCCAGCTCCTGCCCGGCCACAGGCTCGCCGAGCGCGGCATCTACGTGGTCTATCCCACCAATCGGCTGTTGCTGCCCAAGGTGAAGGTCTTCACCGAGTTTCTTGCGAGCGAGATGCGACAGGCCGGGCTTTAGGGGCCCGGCCTGTCGTTGCCTCGGAAACTCGGTCGCGCAGCATGTGCGCCCAGCAGGCACCCTCGATCCCGAACGCCTCATAATCATGTTACCTGGGTGACAGCCCAGCTTATGGAACATCCAAACTTTCCAAATTCGTTTGACAGTAAATGGCGGCGCGAATATTTTGGAAAGCATAGAGTTTCGCTATTTGGCCAGCCGTTCAATTCGACGCGCGCCACACCGGTGAAAGGAACCGGAAAATGAGCCAGCAGTCTTTCAGCATCGAAAATGCCCAGCCCGTGGAAACGATGGAGGCCGTGCCCGGCATGGAGGCACAGCGGACGCTCACAGCCAACCCGACCGCGGCAGCCACAAACGCCGCGGGAACCCGTAAGCGCTGGCTTCGCAATCTGCTTTTCGCCTCCGTCGCCATCGCCGCAGTTGCCGGCGGGGTCGATTTCGGTTGGGCCTACTGGACGACGGGTCGCTTCGAAGTGGCGACAGACGACGCCTATGTGAAGGCCGACAGCACGACGATTGCCCCGAAGGTCTCGGGCCATGTCGCTGAGGTCCTGGTCACCGACAACCAGCAGGTCAAGGCCGGACAGGTTCTCGCCCGCATCGACGACCGCGACTTCAGGGTCAGCCTCGAACAGGCCAAGGCCGGGGTCGAAGCCGCGGAGGCCAACATCGCAAACAAGCAGTCGGCGCTCGTCGCTCAGCAATCCGTGATCGAGTCGGCCAAGGCGACGGTCGAGGCCGACAAGGCCGATCAGACATTCGCCGAGCAGGACGACAGGCGCTATTCGGAGCTCGCAAGGCAAGGGTTCGGCACATTGCAGAACGCGCAACAGGCGGCCTCACGCATTGCCGCCGCACGGGCTGCGGTGACGCGCGACACGGCAGCGCTCGCAAGCGCGGTCAAGCAGCTCGACGTGATCAAGGCCGAGGTCGCGCAGGCAATGGCCGCGCTCGACAGCGCGAAGGCGGCCGAGCACCAGGCCGAGCTCAATCTTTCCTACACCGCGCTCGCAGCGCCCATCGACGGCGTGATCGGCAACCGCACCTTGCGTGTCGGCCAATACGTGCAGGCCGGGACGCAGCTGATGGCGATCGTGCCGACGCACGCGGCCTATATCGTTGCCAACTACAAGGAAACGCAGCTTGCCGATGTCGTTCCTGGCCAGACCGTGGCGATAGAGGTGGACACGTTTCCGGGCCAGGTGTTCGAGGGCCACGTCGACAGCATCTCGCCGGCAAGCGGCCAGGAATTTGCGCTGCTGCCGCCGGACAACGCGACCGGCAACTTCACCAAGGTGGTGCAGCGCATCCCCGTCAAGATCGTGCTCGACCGCAACAGTCCGCTCGACGTGGTGCTGCGGCCCGGCATGTCCGTCTACCCGACGATCGACACTCGGACCGTAGGAACGACGGTGGCCTCCGTGCCGGCAAGCCTAAACTGAAGGACGCTCAGGCGCCGTTCCCAGCCTCAAGCGCTGGCAGGAGGATGCAATGTCCACCACTACGATGCCCATGGTTTCGCCCAGCGTGCGGGAACCCGCAGCGATGTCACCCGACAAGGCAAGCACGACGGCCTGGATTTCCGTGCTTGCCGGCCTGATCGGCGCCTTCATGGCGATCCTCAATATCCAGATCACCAACGCCTCCTTGCTCGATATCGAAGGCGGCATCGGGACCGGCGTCGACAACGGCGCCTGGATATCCACCTCCTATCTCATCGGCGAAATCGTCGTGATCCCGCTCACGGACTATTTGAGCCGCGTCTTCTCGTTCCGGCGCTACATTTTGGCAAACGCGATCCTGTTTCCGCTGTTTTCGGCAGCCTGTGCCTTTGCCCATGATCTTGGCTCGATGATCGCGCTGCGCGGTCTGCAGGGTTTTGCCGGCGGCGTGCTCATTCCAATGGCCTTCACCATGGTGCTGACCCGGCTCCCCAAGGCGCAGCAGCCGCTCGGGCTGGCGCTTTTTGCGCTCTCGGTCACCTTCGCCCCGGCGATTGGCCCGACGATCGGCGGTTACCTCACTGAAAATTACGGCTGGCAGTCGATCTTCTTCGTCAACACCCCACCGAGCCTGGTGATGGTGGTTGCGCTCTATTTCACCCTCGAGAAAAAGCCGATGCAATTGTCTCTGCTCAAGCAGGGCGATTGGGCGGGGATCGCCACCATGGCCATCGGCCTTTCGGCACTGCAGACGGTTCTGGAGGAAGGCAACAAGGACGACTGGTTTCAGTCGCCGTTCATCGTCAAGCTCGCTTTGACGGCGGCCGCGTTCCTGATCGCCTTCATCGTTATCGAACTCAAGGTCGAAAAGCCGCTCGTACAGCTGCGCCTGCTCAAGCAGCGCAATTTCTGGGTCGGCGTTCTCGTCAACGTACTCGTCGGCGTCGCCTTGTTCGGTACGGTCTACATCCTGCCGCAGTATCTCGGCCAGGTGCAGCGCTACAATGCCGAGCAGATCGGCCTCGTGCTTGCCTGGACCGGACTGCCGCAGCTTCTCATCATCCCGTTCGTACCGGCGCTGATGAAGCGCTTCGACGCACGCTACATCGGCTTCGTCGGGATCAGCATCTTCGCGGCTAGCTGTTTCATGAACACGACGCTGTCGCTCGACAGCGCCGGCGACCAGTTCTTCATTCCGAATATCGTGCGCGCCATCGGGCAGGCGCTGGTGCTGACGCCGATCACGGTGATCACCACGGCCCGTATCGCTCCAAGCGACGCGGCCGCCGCCTCTGGCCTGTCGAACATGCTGCGCAATCTCGGCGGCGCCATTGGCACGGCAACGCTGGCGACGGTGCTGACCAAGCGTGAGCAGTTCCACTCGAACATCATCGGCCAGTCCGTGACCGTCTACCGCGACGAAGTCCGCGACCGCATCGGCGATCTGACCCGGCACTTCATGACGCACGGCGTCACCGACGCCGCAGTCGCGCAGCAAAAAGCGATCGCCGCGATCTCCGCCACGGTTCGCCGGCAGGCGCTTATCCTGGGGTTCAGTGATACTTTCGCGGTGATCGGGATCGTGCTGGCGCTCGCAGCCGTCGCATTGCTCTTCACCCGCAAGATCCAACTCGGCGGCGCCGGTGCAGGTGGAGCACACTAAGTCGAAGGCGGAGAAAGAGGGACGTCAGCCGGACGATCAACCGGAACAGCGAGGCCGTGCAGACCCTCAGGGCGAAACTTGTGGTCGCGCGAGAGATGGGCTGAAGCGACTGGCTGGATTTTCTGTTGTTGCGGTCGTATTTTCTCGGCCGATGCCGTGCTCAGCCGGACAACAAAAGAGCAGGCTGCGCAAGCAAGCCTGCAAATGACAAGAATGATCGATGCTACCGAACAGTCGTCCGTTGCTTGACCGGGCCTTTTACCTTGTTGCTCTCTGTTGTCTTATCCTGCTGGTCGGGGCAGCAGCCCTTGGCACCCGCGAGCGGCAGGCGCTGGTTGCCGAACTGGAGCGGGAAAGCACCGTGCTCCATGGCCTGGCCTCCCAGCGCGCCGACCAGCACGACGCCCACCTGACGGCGCTTTCGGCCGTGGCGGTTGCGTCAGAGGGGCGCAGGCACGACCTCTTCCTCGATGTCGCCCGCACCATCACCCGCTTCTACCCGCGCATCGACGAAGTCCAGCTCGTCTCGCTCGATCCGGCAACAGAGACCATCGGGACCGGTCCGCTCGACGCAGCGACGGCCGAGCGCATTCGCGCTGCGGCCAAGGCTTCCAACGGCCGGATTGCTCTTCTTCCCCATCCGCAGCGCCCCGATCATTACATGATGGTCAAGCGCAGCCCCAACACGAACGAGGCGCGCTACGGGCTGATGCTTGCGATTGACGCCGGCAAGCTGATCGGCGATGGCGGGCCGTTCTGGTCCCGGCCGAGCACCGCCGTCCGGCTTTCACTGCCCGACGGCCACAGCCTGCTTCAGCCGGCGGCACTCCCCGATGCCATCCGCTTTTCCAGGCCGCTCAGCAGCGCGTCGCAACCGCTCGTACTCGAAACCGGCATGGAGATCGGCCTCTCCGATATGTTTCCGCCGGTCCAGACGGGTCTGACCCTCGTTGCCCTCACGCTGGCCTATCTCGCCGGATTGGCCGCCTTGCGCCAACGGGCAAGGACCCGCATGGCGGAACAGCAGGCGCGGCTGAGCGCGCTCGATTCACGGCTCAGCCACGCCTCGCGCGTCAACGCGCTTGGAGAGATGGCAAGCGGCATGGCCCACGAACTGACCCAGCCCCTGACCGCGATCCTCGCCCAGGCGCAGGCCGGGCGCCGCCTGCTCAACCAGGGAAACCACGCAGCCCTTGCCTCTGTGCTCGACGATACCGTCAGCCAGGCGCGCCGGGCCTCCGGCATTCTGGAGCGGTTCCGCAACTGGTCGCAGCCGCACGCGACGCCGGTGACGACGTTTGACCTGCGCCGGGCGCTTGGCAATGTCGAGGCGCTGCTGGAGCAGGACGCCCGGTCGCGGCAGATCCAACTTGAATTCCGCTTTCCGGAAGCGCCCGTAATCGTTACTGGCGATCCCGTTGAAATCGAGCAGGTCGCCTTCAATCTGGTGCGCAACGCAATGGAAGCGCTCGACGGCCACGCGAGCGAAACGCCCCGCGTCGTCGTGACCTTGACGCAGGAAGGCACCGGGGTGGTTTTCGATGTCGTGGACAACGGTCCGGGCATTCCCGAAGCGCTGCGCCCGCGCCTGTTCACCCCTTTCATGACGACGCGGGCGGGCGGCACGGGGCTTGGCCTCGCCCTCAGCCAGCGCCTGGTGGAACGCGCCGGCGGCGAGATCTCGTTGGTGACCGGCGACGAGGGTGCAACCTTCCGGGTGACACTGCCCAAAGCGCGGGCGCGACAGGAAGAAACACAATGACCGTTCCCGTCTATCTCGTCGACGACGACGATGCGGTCCGCCGCGCGCTGAGCCTGCTGCTCTCGACGGTCGGCATCAAGGTCATCCCCTTCGGCGATCCGCAGGCCTTCCTCGGGCAATTGTCGCGCCTCGAGCCGGGTTGCCTGATCCTCGACATCCGCATGCCAGCGATCTCCGGACTGAAGCTGCAGGAAAAGCTCCGTGAAAGTGGCGTCGACTGGCCGACGATCGTCATTTCCGGCCATGGCGATATCGAGGCCTGCCGGCGCGCCTTCCGCAGCGGTGCCATCGACTTTCTCTCCAAGCCCATCGACGAGCAGGATCTGATCGACGCGATCCACAAGGGGCAGGAAATGCTGGTGCGCACCCTGCAGGCGCGGGCGGAAAAGGCGGAGACGCTTGCCCTCCTGGCGGCACTCACGCAGCGCGAGCGCGAGGTTCTCGACCGCATTGCGGCAGGTTTCACCACGCGCCAGATCGCCGAGGGGCTCGGCCTGTCGCCGCGAACAGTGGAAAGCCATCGCGCCGCGATCGGCGCCAAGCTCGGCAGCACCTCGCAGGCGGAGATGACCCGCATCTGGCTCGAAGGGAAGCAAACTCCGTAGAACTACGGATGGTGACGGAAGAGCTACGAATACCGACGGGCGGCGTTCCGCAATAACCTTTCCATATCAACAGGAAAGGAACCCATTGATGATCCGCAATATCGTGCTTGCAGCCGCTCTTCTCGCTCCCGTTGCCGCCACCGCCCAGGAGCTTCCGACCGCTGCCTACCTGCCGCTCGACATGGCCGTCAAGGCTGCCGACGCAGCACTGAAGGCATGCGCCGCAGAAGGCCACAATGTCAGCGTCGCGGTCGTTGCACGTGATGGTTCGACCAAGGTTCTGCTGAAGGCCGACAATGCCGGCCCGCACACCGGAAACAGCGCCCAGGGCAAGGCCTTCACCTCGGCGGCCATGGGTCGCGACACGGCTGGCCTCGGCGAGTTCATTGCTTCGAAGCCCGCCAACGAAGGCCTTCGCGACATGGACGCACGCATGGTCATCCAGGCCGGCGGCGTGCCGATCAAGTTCGGCAAGGCGCTCGTCGGTGGCATCGGTGTCGGCGGCGCGCCGTCGGGCGATGTTGACGCGAACTGCGCAACTGCAGGCCTTGCTGCAATCGGCGCGAAGTAATTCGCTCCAAAGGAGGCTCCCGCCCTTGAAAAGGCGGAGGGCCTCTCCATCTAAAGGCCACTACCCGTTTCGAGTGCTCTCAGTCGTCGGCGCCTTTGGCGTGCGATAGCGGCACTCCGGGTTGAAAACAGGGCGCTCCCCAACACGGGTTGAGCGCCCTGTTTGCTTCTGGCAGATCGTCGATCAGCCGACCGGTCTCACCAGGTCTTGCTGAGCTTCAGCGTGACCGTGCGCGCATCGCCATATCCGCAAACAAGCAGGCCGCTGCAGCCGCTGACATAGTCCTTGTCGAACAGGTTGGTGACGTTGAGGGCAGCACCCCAGCCATCTTTCTCGTAGCGCAGGGCTGCATCGAAGACCGCCGATGCCGGCACCTTCTTGGTGTTTTCCTTGTCCGCCCAGCTCTCGCCGCGATAGCGCACGCCGGCGCCGAGGCTGAGGCCTTCCAGCGCGCCCTGCTGCACCGTGTAGTCGAGCCACAGCGAGGCCTGTGTATCGGGCGCTAGATAGGGCGCCTTGCCGATCAGCGCCCGGTTTGCGTCCTCGGTCACCTCGATATCCATGAAATCGAGACCCGCAATCAGCTTCCAGCTTTCGTCAAGATTGACCTTGCCTTCGAACTCGATGCCGCGGGAACGGACTTCACCGGTCTGGGTGGAGATGCTGGTCAGCGGGTCGGTGACGAGAGCGTTGCGATTGGTCAGCTGGTAGATGGACGCCGTCAGCACGCCGTCAAAGAAGGTCGGTTCGTACTTGATCCCGGCTTCGAACTGCTCGCCCTCTTCCGGCTTGGTGTTGCCGGTCGCCGTTACCGCCACGACCGGATTGAAGAAGGTCGCGGCGCTGACGTAGGGGGTGAGGCCATTGTCGAATTCATAGGCAAGTCCGGCGCGGCCGCTGAGCGCGCCTTCGCTATAGTCGAAGCTCGAATTCTGGGTCGGCACCCAGAAGGTCGGTCCATTGTCGGTTTTGGTGTCGACATAGTCGTAGCGGCCGTTAAGCGTCACGAGCCAGCCATCGCCGAAGCGGATCTGGTCTTGCGCGTAAACGCCGAGCTGCTGCTGCGTGATCACCTGGTTGATGTAGATGGCGTTGGCTGGCTGCGGCGCGCCATAGACCGGATCGGTGGCGCTGATCGGCGTTCCCGCCGACGACGCCTGGACGTGGTCCAGCCGGAAGAACTTGTAGTCGAGACCAACGAGGAGCGTATGTTCAAGCGCTCCCGTCTCGAACTCGCCTTCAAGCCGGTTGTCGACGGCAAACGTATCCACCTTCGAGGTCGCCTCGAAGCCGAGGCGATAAAGCAGATTGCCCGGGGTCGCCGGCGTGTTCGAAACCGGGAAAGGAAGGCTCGGATCGTAGTAGCCGTAGGTGTAAGGCCCGTTTTCGTGCTTGTAGAGATGGCCGTAGCGCAGGTTCTGGCTGAACTGCCAGCCGCTGTCGAACTCGTGCTTGAATTCGTAGCCGAGCATCTGCTGCACGTAGGTTCCGGTATCGATGTCCGGTTCACCGAAGAAGGCCTTGCGATCGATCTTGCCGAAGGATGCGTCGACGACGGAGCCGTGATAGGGCAGGAAGCCGCCGCCGGTATGGACCTGATCGAGGCCCTGCAGCAGGCCGTAGACGGTCAGGCTGGTCGCATCGTCGGGCTGGTAGGTGATCTGCGGCAGAATGAAGCCGCGCAGATCTTCCGAGTGGTCGACATAGTTGTTGCCGCCGGAAACCTTGCCGGTGACGCGGTAGCTGATCGCGTCGTCCAGCTGTCGGTTCACGTCGATGCCGAGAAAGGCATTGCCGTTGTTGTTGATGCCGGTCTCGACATAGGTCGAGTTCTCCGCCTGCGGCCGCTTGCTGATGAGGCTGATGATGCCGCCCGGATTGGCGCCGCCATAGAGCACGGAGGCCGGACCTTTGAGCACCTCGACACGCTCCAGCATGAAGGGATCGATCTGGAACCCACCGAAACCGTAGGAGAAGAGGTTGAGACCGTCGAGGAAGACGCCGGTCTGCGTCGCGTCGAAGCCGCGAATGTAGAACCAGTCGGTATCCGGGTCGACGCCGAAGGGCTCGGCCATCACGCCCGGCGTGTAACGCAACGCCTCGTCGACCTTGTTGACAACGCCACGGTCGTCAAGCTCCTCGCGTCCGATGACGGAAACGCTCTGCGGGATTTCGGCGATCGGCGTTGCGGATTTCGAGCCGGTGGTTGTTGCCTTGGCGACATAGCCATCGACCGGCCCGGTCGCATCGCTCTCTGTCCTGGCGCTTGTCGCCTCGATCGTTTCCAACCTCGTCGCCGGTGCATCCTGCGCGATAGCTGCGCCCGCCGCCAGAACCGCGGCGACCCCGCTTGCCAGCCATTCCGTAAGCCGTATTGCCTTGCCTCTTACCATCATCTGTCTGTCATCTCACCCGATCGACCGCAGGGCCCTTCCAGGCGACGCGGCTTACACCCTCTAATAAGATGAGTATTTATATCAACTATTCGAGCAACTCTTGTCGCGATCGGCGGAAATTGAACGTTCCTGGGCTCTTTACTGCGAACAACTGCTTTGGAAGATGGCACTTGCTCAGGCCGTTCGGTTGCGCTTCCACGCTGCCGGCGTGGCACCGACGACTTTGCGGAACACCCGGGTGAAGTGCGCCTGATCGGAGAAGCCGGTTTCGGCCGCAACCGTCGTCAACGACGCCTCGTTCTTCAACAACAATTCCTTGGCTCGCTCGACCCGTGCATTGGTCTGCCACTGGTGCGGCGCCATGCCGGTCGACGCCTTGAACGCATGGCTGAAATGCGACTGCGACAATCCGGCAAGGGACGCCAACTCCTCCAGGCGGATGTTGCGCCCCCAGTTCTCATCGATGTACTCGACCGCACGGCGAAGCTGCCAGGCGGCAAGCGGGCTGCGTTTGCGGCCATCGTTGCGGTTGAGTTTCATCAGGTCGATGAACAAGGCGACCGTGAGGCCATCGCCGTAGAGATCGTGCAAAGGCTGCGGGTTGACGCATTCGGCGGCGATCAATTGCGCCAGTTGGAGAAAGCGATCGTCATGAAACATCAGCCGCGGTGTGTCGCAACGCCCGGCATCAAGATCTTCCGCCAGGCGTCTGCTGAGGACATCGAGATTGAAATGCAAATCGAGGTGGCGGATGCGCCTGACATCGACCATGTCGGCCCAGATTTCCATGCCCGCCGGAATATAGGAAAGCGCCTGCTGTTGCGCGTTCGCAACCGCGCCGCGCCCGTCGGGCGAAAGTCTGACATTGCAGCGGCTACCGCCCTCGGCGTCGAGCACGATGAACATGCGCGGATCATCCGAGAAATAGTGGCCACCTGCCCCCGCCTCGCACTCGACGTCCCAGACATCGGCGATGATGCCGTTCCACTCCCGCCGATTGAGCCCGCCGATCACCTTGAACCCGGAAATCTTGTTCTGCATCCGCGGTTGAAACGACATCCAGGCGTATCCAATGCTCTAGGGACGAGGCGACGCCTCCGGCTAATTCCTTCCTCTATTACTCATCTTTAATGTTTTGCGGAAGCCCCGTCGATAAGGCGACGGGGCCTCCGCCGTCAGAACCGGACGCGTGCACCGACTTTGGCACCGGCGGCTTGCGAACCGTCGCCCTCGATGTTGAACAGCAGCGAGAAGTCGAGGTCCCAGTTGTCGTTATTGGAAAGCGCCAGCCCGGCCGAGACCCGGCCAAACAGGCCTTCGCCATCGAGCGAGGCAAAGCCGACATCGGCGCCGATCGTCGGCGACAGGATCAGGCCGTTTTCCAGCTCCAGCGTCCGCTCGACATCAAAGCCGATGCTGAAGCGCGCCTGTTCCTCGATGAAGCCCTTGAGGTCGATCGTCTCCCCAAGCGCGTTCTTGACGGTGTAATCGTCGACCTCTTCGTTGAAGTAGACGGCTCTCAGCTTCGGTGTCAGCACAGTGATCTCGTCGAGCTGCCATTCGCCGGTCAGCTTGACGTCCGCCATCCAGCGGGTCGTGTCGAAGGTGCCGGTGAAGATGCCGGTGTCGATGTCGTTCGACGAGCCGCCATAGAGCAGGTTGGCATCGAGGAAGACGCCCTGGCCGATCTCGAACGAGGCATAGGGACCGGCGAGCCAGCCGTTGCCGGTCAATTCGGCATCCTCGTCGGTCGGATCGCTCATGTAGTCGTAGTGGAACGACAGGCCGACCAGCGCCCGCTCGTTGACGAGATAATCGGCGCCGATCGAGAACAGGGCGAAGTTGCCCCACTTGTCGCTGTCGTCATCCTTGTCCTTGTGGAACAGGAAGCTGCCGTCCATCCAGACGTCGAAGGGCCGGTCGGTCGCGACGAAAGTCTGGCCGGCTGCTGCCGCGTCGGCGGCATCGCGCGCCGCCTGAATCTGCGTGAGGCTGGTCGAGAAGCCAAGGCGCGCACCCCGTTCGGACGGTGCGACAGCCGTCGTCACCGGATCGGTGCTTGCCGCCGCCCGCCGGCGCTCGATCAGCCCCGGAACCTTGACCGTCGACGACAAAAGGCTCTGCCGGTTGCGCACGAAATCGTGTACCAGCCCGTCGATCTCCTCGCCTGCTGCGACACGGTCGAGCGCTATTCTGTAAGTAACCCGGCCGAGATTGGATGCGCCGAGCGCGCTTCTCAAGGTGTAGCTGACCACCGCCGAACCGGAATAGGACGGATTCGGCGTGAACTTCAGATAGAAGCCGACCGGCGTGAAGCTGCCGGCGGCGGCAAGCTCGCCCTCGATGATCTCGGCCGTGCCGGCAAAGGGTGGCGAGACCGAAGCAACCGCTGCGTCGGTGAACGGACCGCCGGTGGCGCCACCGTTCAGATAGACATCCTTCGGCGCCGAACCGGCCGGAACCTCGACGACGACATTGGGCACCGTCACCGCGCGGGCGTTGAGCTTCAGCGCATAGGCGGCCGAACCGCTGGCGCCGCGGCTGTCGGTCACGCCGATCACGAAGCTGTAGGTGTCGGGCACCGCATCGGCTGCAACCGGCCCCGTGAGTTCGCCGGTGGAGATGTTCAGCACCATGCCCTTTGGCAGGGAACCGCTCTTCAGGCTGTAGACCAGCGCGCCGGTGCCGCCGGTGGCCGAGATGCGTTGCGAATAGGCCTCGCCGACCATCGCGTCGGCAAGATTGCCGGGCGCAGGCGTAAAGACGAAGCTGGCGGATGCCACGGCGATCCGATAGCTCGCCTGCCCTGTCGCACCATTGGCATCGGTCGCCGTCACGGTGAAGCTAAAATCGCCGTCGGCTGCCGGCCGTCCCGAAATCGCCCCGCTTGATCCATCCAGCGTCAAGCCACCGGGCAGAGCACCCGACGTGACGACGTAGCTGTACGGCGCCATGCCGGCGCTGGCGGCAATGCTCTGGCTGTAGGAAACACCGGGCACGCCGTTGGCCAGCGTCCCGCCTGCCGGCGTCAACACCAACACCGGCGGCGAGACCGTGACCGAAACGGTGGAAGGCGCCGACGTGCCGGTGGCGTTGGTTGCTGTGTAGGTGAAGCTGTCAGCACCGGAGAAGCCGGCATCAGGCGTGTAGAGGATCATGGTCCCCGTCGCCGTGGCCGCGCCATGCGCAGGCGCCGTCGCGATTGCGACAGATGTCGCCGCCCCGCCCGTCAGATTGAGGCTGACGGCGTTTGCGCTGGAGTTCGCAGCAACGGTCGCAGTTGCTGGACCGGCCGATGGCGCCTGGACGGCAACCGCGAGACTATAGCTTGCGGTGCCCGTCGCATTGTTGGCGTCGGTCGCCGTCACCGTGAACGTTGCCGATCCATCGGCGGTCGGCGTTCCGGACAGGCGGCCGTCGGCTGCCAGCGTCAACCCCGCCGGAAGTGCGCCGCCGGTCACCGCATAGGTGTAGGGAGCGGTTCCGTTGGCAGCGGTGATCGTCAGATCATAGGCATCGGCAACCGTTGCACCAGCAAGCGCACCCGCAGCCGGCGTGAAGGCGAATGTCGGCGGCGACACCGTCACCGTGACCGTCGCCGTGGCGGATGTGCCGGTCGTATTGGTTGCCGTATAGGTGAAGCTGTCAGCGCCTGAGAAGCCAGCCGCCGGCGTGTAGCTGAACGTGTTTCCAGCCACCGTGGCCGTGCCATGCGATGGGGCCGCTACGATGGCGACCGAAGCGGCCGCCCCGCCCGTAAGATTGGGCGAAATTCCGTTGGCCGACGAGTTGGCGGCAACGGTTGTCGTCGTGGCGCTGGCGATCGGCGCCTGGATGCGAACCGTCAGACTATAGCTGCCGCTGGTTGCGGTCGCGCCATGGGTATCGGTCGCCTGAACCGTGAAGGTGAAGCTGCCGTCCGCAGTCGGCGTGCCCGACAGCGTACCGGCCGCGTCGAGCGAAAGTCCGGCCGGAAGCGCGCCGCTTGCCACGGCGTAACTGTAGGGCGCCGTGCCGCCATTGGCCGAGAAGCTCTGGCTATAGGCCGTTGCCACGGTTGCGATCGGCAAGCCGCCGGCTGCCGGCGTGAAGGCGAAGATCGGCGCGGAGACGAGGAAGGACTGGCTGACATTGGACGCGGCCAGGTAAGCGGTGTCACCGGCCTGCGAGACCTCGATGGTGCAGGTGCCGCCATTGCGGAATGTGACATCACCGGTGGACGTGACGACGCAGACGGGCGTCGTCAGCGACTGGAACGTCACCGGCAGAGAGGAACTGGCGCTCGCCGAAAGCGTGACCGGCGTTGCATAGTCCTGCGAGCCGGGATTGGCAAAGGTGATCGTCTGCGGTGCCTTGGGCGTCACCGCGTTCGACGCGCTGGAAGCTGGTCCCGTGCCGGCACTGTTGGTCGCCGTTACCGTGAACGTATAGCTCGTGCCGTTGGCCAGGCTGCCAACCGTGATCGGGCTCGAAGCTCCGGTCCCAACAAACCCACCGGGATTTGAGGTGACGGTGTAACCGGTGATCGATGCGCCGCCGGCGCTGACCGGCGCGGTAAAGGTGACCGACACTTCGCCGTCGCCAGCCGTCGCCGTGGCCACCGTCGGGGCGCCCGGAACAACCGCATTGACGGTAAAGCTCTGGGTGACCGTCGCCGCAGCCAGATAGGTGCCATCGCCGCCCTGGTCCGCAGCAATCGCGCAGGTCCCTGCGCTGTGGAAGCTCAAGCTGCCACCCGGGGTGATCGTGCAGACGGCCGCGGTCGAGGATGTGAAGGCAACAGGCAAACTCGCGCTCGACGATGCCGTCAGTGTCGGCGTGGTGTCGAAGTTCTGCGCGCCTGGATTGACGAAGGTGATCGTCTGCGTTGCCTTCGGCGTAACAGCGTTCGAGGCGGCCGACGCTGGCCCCGCGCCGGCGCTGTTGGTGGCCGTCACCGTAAACGTATAGCTGGTGCCGTTGCTCAGACCCGTCACCGCGATCGGGCTCGAAGACCCGGTCCCGGTGAAACCACCCGGGTTCGACGTCACTGTGTAGCCGGTGATCGTCGCGCCTCCAGAGCTCGCCGGCGCCGTAAAGGCGACGGAGGCCGAAGAGACATCGGCGGTTGCCGTTCCGATCGTCGGTGCGCCGGGCACGACGGCATCGACCGTAAACGTCTGCGAGACCGTCGGTGCAGCGAGGTACGTCCCGTCGCCCGCCTGGTCCGCCGCGATGGTGCAACCACCGGCCTGTTGGAAGGTCAGGTCACCCTCGGGCGTCACCGTGCACACGGCTGTGGTCGACGAGGTGAAGGCAACCGCCAGGCTGGAGCTCGCCGTCGCCGTCAATGTTGGCGTCGTGCCGAACGCCTGCGCACCGGGATTGGCGAAGGTGATCGTCTGTGCGGATCGCGGCGTAACCGCATTGGAGGCGGCCGATGCGGTGCTTGTCCCGACGCTGTTGGTGGCGGTCACGGTGAACGTATAGCTCGTGCCGTTGGTCAGGCCTGGCACCCTGATCGGGCTCGTCGTATCCGTGGCCGTCATGCCCC
Source organism: Ensifer sp. KUDG1 (assembly GCF_050434285.1). Classification (NCBI taxonomy): domain Bacteria; kingdom Pseudomonadati; phylum Pseudomonadota; class Alphaproteobacteria; order Hyphomicrobiales; family Rhizobiaceae; genus Ensifer; species Ensifer sp. KUDG1. The sequence goes on along the minus strand of NZ_JBNDIG010000010.1, from coordinate 107,616 downwards.
CGGGGTTCGACGTCACGGTATAGCCCGTGATCGTCGCGCCGCCGTTCGATGAGGGAGCGGTGAACTCCACATCCGCATAGCCGTCACCCTCCACGGCCGCGCCGATGGTCGGCGCGTCGGGCACGGTCGGCGCAACGTCGAGGGTGAAGGCCCGGCTGCCGGTCGCGCCATAGGCGTCCGTTGCCGTCACGGTAAAGGTGACGGCGCCGCCGGTCGTTGCCGTGCCCGACAGGACCCCGTTGGTCGCCAGCGTCATTCCGGCGGGCAAGGCATTCTGCGTTACGGCGAATGTGTAAGGGCTTGCGCCGCCTGACGCCATAAGTGTTTGTGAATAGGCGGTGCCAGCCGTCGGATCGAGAAGCGTCGTTGGCGAGACGACGATTGTCGGGGCGGCGATGGTGACGGAGAATGCGCGCGAGGTGGTTGAGCCTTCGGGATCGGTTGCTGTCACCGTAAAATTGAACGGACCGCTTTGAGTTGGCGTGCCGGAAACGACGCCGCTGCTGGACAGCGATATGCCAGCGGGCAGCGCCCCCGCGGTCCGCGCATAACTCAATGTGCCCGATCCCCCGGTGGCACTCAGCGTTTGCGCGCCGTAAGCCTGGTTGTAGACCGGGTTTGGCAGCGTCGTCGTCGAGATCGCGATCGGTGCGTAACCGACCGAATTGTCGGTGCTGGTGGATGCGTCGTTGGTAAAGCCGGCCACGCTCGTAGCCTTGCCGGCGGGGATGGACACCACGACTGTGCCGGCCTGCGTCATCCCGCTGACCGAAACGGTGTAATTGGCGCCCGAACCCGAGACGCTTGCCGTCGTTGCGCCGGCAGTGCCGGAAATCTGGACGTCGCCGGCGGTAAAGCCGGTAACGGATTTGTTGAACACCACATCGAAAGCGATCGACGTCCTGGCGCTGGGATCGGATTGCGAGGACGCCTGGTTGATCGTGACTGTCGGCTTGGTGTCGACCCAATGGGTGGCGCCGGTCGCTGTGCCGGTGCTGCAGCCGCTGCCGCCACCGTAGCTGGCGGAGACGGCGTGTTGGCCGAGCGTCAGAGACGATGTCTGGAAAGTCGCAGACGAGGCCGTGCTGACAGGCCCGGTCGGGGTCAAGCCAAGCGTCGTCGACTGCGATCCGATCGTGATCGTCACGCTTCCGGGCGGTGACTGGCCGGCGTTGCAGCCCATGGAGGATACCGTGGCGGTTACAGATACCGGATCTCCGGGAAGCGACGGATTGGGAGAGGAAACCACGTCGAGCACAACCGGACCACCGCTTGCCGCGCGCACGACGATCGTCGGGCTGGTGGCGGTGAATCTCTCGTTGCCGCCGATGCGCCCTCCGGCGAATTGAACAAAGTCGGAAAACTGCCCGGACATCACGTCATTGGCATCGACCCGATAGGAGCCGGTACAGGTTATCGGCGAAGTGCCGCTACCGACCGGACCGCATGAAACGGCAACCCCCTTGATCGCGCTGGTGGCGGCATCAACACCTGTAATCGTGTAGGATCCGGGATTTATCACATAGGTGAAATTGATCGTGTCACCGAGCGCATTGAATGTCGTGGGGTTCGCGGAAATTTGCACGGATTGAGCCGAGGCGCCGAAAGCCGAAGCCAACAGCATGGCCATTGCGCCGAAAAACGACGGAAAAGCTCCACGCAAAAAAGCGGACGAAAACGATCGTCCGTCCGTGGCGTTGCCAGCCCACAGCCCCATGAACACCCCCAAAAAATGCCGGGCCCCACCCGGCGGAGGCAGCTAATGAAGCGGCGGGGAGAGAGTCAATCTTGCAACTCTTCATTGTTGCAGAAAGCGCGATGCGAACAATCTATGTGGCTAACTTGCCACAGTTTTTGACGTCTGGAAGGTCGATTTTCGCCGTTTCCGGGCGCACCTTACGCGCATTACAACTCATGGTGATTACGGTTTCTCGGTCGATGCTGTTACCGAACTTTCAGCACATGACGGACCAGAATCACCGACCCATGCGCGTCTTTACAGCCCACCGCCCGCTACAGCCCCCTCGGCAACCGTCTGCCGTGGCCGGAATCGTGAACGACACCAACGCACGGTGGCGCGAGCTGACGCCTCACTAATGTGAACTCATCGACCTTCGACGGACGATGTATACGCCCACCACGCTCATCGCCGCAAGTGCATACCAGGTCAGCGCGTAGACGAGGTGGCTGTTGCGGAAGCTAACGACCGTGAGGCCGCCGATCGGCAAGCCGCCAGGGTTTTGCGTCGCGTCCGCATCGATGAAATAGGGGGCGACATCCGTCAGCCCTTTTGCCGTCGCGATTGCCGCGACATCGCGGGAAAACCAGCGATCGCCTGCGGGATCGTTGGATCGAAGAAAGGCGCCGCTCGGTTCGCTGATGCGCAAAAGCCCGGTAACCCCGGTCAACCCTAGTGCTTCGCCTTCCGCGCGGTCAGCCCGATCACGCCGGTCGGCAGGCACGAAGCCGCGGTTGACGAGCACCATCGTGCCGTCTTCGCGGTGCAGCGGCGTCAGCAGCCAGACGCCGGCGCCCCGCTCGGTTACGGCCTGCACCAGAACAGATTTGTCATGGTCGAAAGTGCCCGTCGCCGTGACGCGAAGATATTCGTCCTTTTCCCGGGTGATGCTGTCCCAATCCGGCCGCGCCGGGGCCGGCACTGCTGCCGCATGCACGCGCGCATCGACGCGAGCGATCAGGTCCAGTTTCCAGAAGAGCCGCTGGATCTGCCAGGTCCCGAGCGCGACAAAGACGACGGCGAGAAACAGGAGCGCGCCCGTCAGAAGGAAACGGGCGCGGGAGGACGCCTTCGCACCCTCTCCTTTCACGTCGTGGCCGCCGGTCATGTTCGCGTCCGCCCGCCCCTGATCAGGGCATGTTCTTCATCATCTCGTGGGTCATCGGCATCATGTTCGTATTGAGGTGATGCATGACCCAGAGCGAACCGGCGAGCGCGATGCCGACGATGATGATCGTGAAGATCAGCGCCATCAGCGTCCAGCCGCCTTCCGAACGGGCGTTCATGTGCAGGAAGTAGATAACGTGCACGACGATCTGCACCACGCCGATGCCCATGACGAGCACGGCTGTCAGCAGCTTGCTGTCGAGCACGCCGCCCATGACCAGCCAGAACGGGATGGCCGTCAGGATCACCGACAGGATGAAGCCAGTCATGTAGCTCTTGAGCGAACCATGCCCGGCAGCGTCGCCCGGATGGCTGTGCGCGTGGTGAGGCTCGAACGCGCTTTCGTGGCCAGGATGCTGCGAACTCATCCGAGTACTCCCAACAGATAGACGAAGGAGAAGACGCCGATCCAGATGACGTCGAGGAAGTGCCAGAACATGGAGAGGCACATCAGACGACGGCGGTTTTCCGGATTCAATCCATGTTTCTTGACCTGCACCATCAGCGTGATCAGCCAGATGATGCCGAAGGTGACGTGCAGACCGTGCGTGCCAACCAGCGTGAAGAACGAGGACAGGAAGGCCGAACGCGTCGGACCAGCACCCTCGTGGATCAGGTGGTAGAACTCATAGAGCTCGAGCGCGAGGAAGATCGCGCCGAACACGCCGGTGACGCCGAGCCAGAACAGCGTCTCCATCTTGGCGTTGCGCTCCATCTGGAGCATGGCAAAGCCGTAGGTAATCGACGAGAACAACAGCATCGCCGTGTTGATGGCGATGAGGTTGAGGTCGAACAGGTCGGCCGGCGCCGGACCTGCCGCATAGTTGCGGCCGACCACGCCGTGCGTGGCGAAGAGAACGGCGAAGATCAGGGAGTCGCTCATCAGGTAGAGCCAGAAGCCCAGCATGGTGCTGTGCTCCGGGTGATGATCTTCCTTCAGGTAGAACTGCGGCTTTTCTGTTTCTTGGACTTGGGCTTGGCTCATCGTTTCAGATCCGTTCCGCAAGCAGCTTCGAGCGTGCGTCTTCCGTCGCCGCGACGGTTTCCGCGGGAATGAAGAAATCACGGTTGTAGTTGAAGGTATGACCGATGGAGACGGCGATCAAAGCGACGAAGGATACCGCCGCCAGCCACCAGATGTACCAGATCAACGCGAAGGCGAGCACGACGCTGAGGCCGGAGAGAATGACGCCCGTGCCGGTGTTCTTCGGCATGTGGATCGGCTTGAAGCCTTCGAGCGGGCGTTCGTAACCGCGGCTCTTCATGTCGTACCAGCTGTCGTGGTCGTGAACGACGGGCGTGAAGGCGAAGTTGTAGTCCGGTGGCGGCGACGAGGTCGACCACTCGAGCGTGCGGCCATCCCAGGCATCGCCCGAGGTTTCGCGCAGCTGGTCGCGACGCAGGAAGCTGACGACGAGCTGGATGATGAAGGACGCGATGCCAATGGCGATCAGGATCGCACCGAAGGCGGCGATGATGAACCAGATCTGAAGCGACGGGTCTTCGAACTGGCTGACGCGACGGGTAACGCCCATCAGGCCGAGCACATAAAGCGGCATGAAGGCGAAGAAGAAGCCAATCTGCCAGAACCAGAAGCTCATCGCGCCCCAGAAGTAATCGAGCTTGTAGCCGAAGGCCTTCGGCCACCAGTAGACGACGCCGGCCATCAACCCGAACAGCACGCCGCCGATGATGACGTTGTGGAAGTGGGCAATCAGGAACAGCGAGTTGTGCAGCACGAAGTCCGCCGGGGGAATTGCCAGCATGACACCGGTCATGCCGCCGATCACGAAGGTGACCATGAAGCCGATCGTCCACAGCATCGGCAGTTCGTAGCGGATGCGCCCGCGATACATGGTGAAGAGCCAGTTGAACATCTTTGCGCCCGTCGGGATCGAGATGATCATCGTGGTAATGCCGAAGAAGGCGTTGACCGAGGCGCCCGAACCCATCGTGAAGAAGTGATGCAGCCACACGAGGTAGGACAGGATCATGATCACGCAGGTGGCGTAGACCATCGAGGTGTAGCCGAACAGACGCTTGCCACAGAAGGTGGCGACGACCTCGGAGAAGATGCCGAAGGCCGGCAGGATCAGGATGTAGACTTCCGGGTGGCCCCAGATCCAGATGAGGTTGACGTACATCATCGGATTGCCACCAAGGTCATTGGTGAAGAAGTTGAAGCCGAGGTAGCGGTCGAGCGACAACAGCGCCAGGGTTGCCGTCAGGATCGGGAAGGTCGCGACGATCAGGATGTTGGTGCAGAGTGAGGTCCAGGTGAAGACCGGCATCTTCATGAACGTCATGCCCGGAGCGCGCATCTTCACGATGGTCGCAATCAGGTTGATGCCCGACAGAGTCGTGCCGACACCCGCCACCTGCAAGCCCCAGATGTAATAGTCGACACCGACGCCGGGACTGTAGTCCGCGCCCGAGAGCGGCGGATAGGCGAGCCAGCCGGTGCGCGCGAATTCACCGACGAACAGCGACATCATGATGATGACCGCGCCGCCCGTCGTCATCCAGAACGAGAAATTGTTGAGGAAAGGGAACGAAACGTCACGCGCGCCGATCTGCAGCGGCACGACATAGTTCATGAAACCGGTGACGAAGGGCATCGCCACGAAGAAGATCATGATCACGCCGTGCGCCGTGAAGATCTGGTCGTAATGGTGCGGGTTGAGGTAGCCCTCGTTGCCGTTGAAGGCGATCGCTTGCTGCAGGCGCATCATGATCGCGTCGGCAAAGCCGCGCAGAAGCATGACGATCGCCAGGATGATGTACATGATGCCGATCTTCTTGTGATCGACCGATGTGAACCACTCGTGCCAGAGATAGGCCCAGAGCTTGTACTTCGTGATCAGCGCAACGATCGCCAGGCCACCGACGGCCACGGCCGCGAAGGTCACGACAAGGATCGGCTCGTGATAGGGTATCGCTTCCCAGGTAAGCCGCCCGAAGATGAATTGCGTGAGGCTGGTGTCACCAAACATGGGTCTTCCAATATGTCTCGAATTGCGGCCCAAAAGGCCTTGGCGCTCGCTGGATCGAAGCCTGCGAGCGCGCGAAAGTCCTACTGCGTCTTGTGCATGTCGTGGTTCATCGGCTCTGCCGATGGTGCAGGCTGCTCTTCCTTGACGCCCTCGGCCGGTTCCTCGCTCTTGGCGGGATTGCCGGTTTCGGGGAAGGTCGCAGCCGGTGCGACCGCTTCGGTCACACCGCCCACATGGCGGTTGTCGTGCTCGAGCTTGGCCCGGTTCTCATGGCTTTCGACGCCAGCTCCGCCCATCATGTCGATGTGCATCATATCCTTCATGCACATCTGGCCTTCGCGCACGCACATGTTGAGAACGGCTTCATAGAGGCCGTCATCGACGGAAGCGTAGTAGCGCACCGGCTCCTTCACGCTCGGCTTTTCGAGCTTCAGGTAGGCGTCGCGATTGAGCATCGTGCCGTTCTGCTTGACCCGGGCAACCCAGGCGTCAAAGCCGGCCTGGTCCACACCGTGGAACTTGAAGCGCATGTGCGAGAAGCCGTCGCCGCTGTAGTTGGACGAAAGGCCTTCGTATTCGCCTGGCTTGTTGATGACGGCGTGCAGCTTGGTCTGCATGCCGGGCATGGCGTAGATCATGCCGGCGAGCGCGGGAACATAGAACGAGTTCATCACCGAGGAGGCGGTGATCTTGAAATTGATCGGCACGTCGACCGGCGCCGCCATCTCGTTGACCGTGGCGATGCCGTACTCCGGATAGAAAAACAGCCATTTCCAGTCGAGCGCGACGACTTCAACCGTGATCGGCTTCATCTCTTCGGTCACCGGGCGCGCCGCATCGATCCGATCGAGCGGTCGATAGGGGTCGAGCTTGTGGGTGCTGACCCAGGTGATCGCGCCGAGCGCGATGATGATGGCGAGCGGCGCCGACCAGATGATGACTTCGAGGCCGGTGGAATGGTGCCATTCCGGATCATACTTAGCGGCCGTGTTCGACTGGCGATAGCGCCAGGCAAAGAACAGCGTCAGGAAGAGGACGGGAACGATGATCAACAGCATCAGGACCGTCGAAATAACGATCAGATCCCGCTGCTGAGCGGCGATGTCACCGGAAGGCGACATCACCACCATGTTGCATCCCGAGAGAACGGAGAGCAACAGGACGGCAATCATCGATCGTCCGGCTAAACTGTATGGCTTCGGCATTGCGGCCTCAACTTGCGTTTTGTCTAGTCGGCATTACTCGGGCATGATCGCGCATGGAAGTGAGGTCCATCGTCGCAGCGCAACATTTTGCCGCAGTGCAGTGAGGACCGTATCGCTCTATGCGCGTTTGTACGGGCGCAAAGGCTTATTGTCGGTTCGATGCCGGCTGTTCCAGCGAACGTTAGGCACGAACTCGAATGAGGCATGTGCGCATGTACGTGCACGGCATTCTTGATATCAGACGCCAATTGGTCAACACTCTAACGACAAGACGTTCGTTCGTCGGAGAAATTCATGGTTTCGGTCGCTAACCCAACATCGTCTGGTCTCGAACGGGACGCACGCCGCATTCACGAGGACGACAAGCCTCTGTCCCCCGGCAGCATCGCCATCGGCGTGGTCATTGGGCGAACCTCGGAGTTCTTCGACTTCTTCGTCTACGGCCTCGGCTCGATCCTCGTTTTCCCGAAGCTGATCTTCCCGTTCGCGCCCAATGCGGTCACCGCGACGCTGATGTCCTTCGCGCTGTTCCCGCTTGCCTTCCTCGCCCGCCCGGTCGGTTCCTTCGTCTTCATGTGGGTCGACCGCAACTACGGGCGCGGCACGAAGCTGACGATCGCACTCGTCATTCTCGGTGGCTCGACGGCGTCGATCGCCTTCCTGCCCGGCTATGACACGATCGGATATTGGGCCGTGGCGCTCCTGGCATTGTTCCGGCTCGGACAGGGCTTTGCGCTTGGCGGCGCCTGGGATGGCCTTGCATCGCTGCTGAACCTCAATGCGCCGCAGAATCACCGTGGCTGGTACGCGATGATCCCGCAGCTCGGCGCGCCGATCGGTTTTGCGCTTGCGAGCATCCTCTTCGGCTACTTCGTCAGCAACCTTTCGCAGGAAGATTTCCTCGCCTGGGGCTGGCGCTATCCCTTCTTCGTCGCCTTTGCGATCAACGTCGTGGCGCTCTTTGCCCGCCTTCGCATCGTCGCCAGCAAGGAGTTCGGCGCCGCCATGGAAGCCAAGGAGCTCGAGGCACGCCCAATCTTCGAGATGCTGAGCAAACACAGCATCGACGTCGTGCTCGGTGCCTTCGTGCCGCTTGCAAGCTTTGCGATGTTCCACCTCGTCACCATCTTCCCCTTGAGTTGGGTGACGCTCAACGGTGGCCAGTCGGCCGCAGAGTTCCTCTGGGTTCAGGTCGCCGGTGCTGTCGTCGGTGCCATCGGCATCGTCCTTTCGGGCGTGATTGCCGACCGGGTCGGCCGCCGAAACCAGCTGATGATCGGTGCGATCCTGATCGCGATCTTCAGCTTCTCGGCTCCCTTCCTGCTCGATGCCGGCGGCAAGGGCCAGGACGCCTACATCCTGATCGGCTTCGCCATCCTCGGCCTTTCCTTCGGACAGTCCTCCGGCGCCGTCTCCTCGCGCTTCACCCAGTACTACCGCTACACGGGTGCCGCTCTGACTTCGGATCTCGCCTGGCTCGTCGGTGCGGCCTTCGCGCCGCTCGTGGCGCTCGGCCTTGCCAGCAGCTTCGGCATCATCTTCATCGGCGGCTACCTGATTTCGGGTGCAATCTGCACGATCGCCGCGCTGAGCCTCACCCGGGCGCTCGACCAGCAGTAAGGTCTAGAGGCAACCGGGGTGCGTTCCAGGCGTCCCGGTTGCTCGTCCTTCCACCGCGTCGCCGTCATCGATAGCCACGAAACACTTGGCTAAGACACCGCCGGGTTCACCGGCGGTCCCTCAAAGGCGGACTTCCACCTCAAAACCCTGCGTTCTGCCCCGCGCCGGCGAAGTGATCCGCAATTCGCCCTGCATCTGCTCGACCAGCCGCTCAACGATGGCAAGGCCTAGCCCTGAACCGGAGGCCTCGGTCGGGCCGCGAACGAAGCGTTTGGTCAGGTTGGCGCGGACGTCGGCGGCGACGACAGCGCTTTCGTTGGTGACGCGGATACCCATCGGGTCGACATGGAGATCGACGCGGCTGCCCGGCGGGCTGTGGATCAGCGCATTTTCGAGAAGATTGCGCAAAACGATGGCAAAGGCGTCCACCCGGATCGGGCGTTCGAGCACGGTGCCCTTGGCGACCTGAACATTCAGGCGGTTGGCGCCGAGCGCCGAGCGCTCCAGGTCCTGCATCACCACCATCAAGACCGGCAGCAGATCGTGCTGTTCGTCCGAAATGGCAATCTCCGCTTCGGCGCGCGACATCTGCAGCAGCTTCTCGGCAAGCCGGCTCAGATGCACCAGCGCCCGTTCGATCTGGGCGGTTCTCGGCTGGTATTCCGGCGGCACCTCGCGCGCCAGCCTCTGGGTTTGCGCGAGCGCACCGGCAATCGGGGTCCGCAGTTCATGGGCGCTGTTCGATGTGAACTCCCGCTCCGCCTCCAGGCCTGCCTTCAGCCGGGCCAAAAGCAGGTTCACGGAACGGGCGATCGCGCGCAATTCACGCGGCAGCGTCGCCTCGTCGATCGGCGCCAGGTTGCCGCTGTCCTTGGTCAGGATATCGTCGCGCAGCTGCGAGACGGGCGACAGCGTGCTGCGGACGACGAAGACGATCGCAAGGATGCTGCCCGGTATCAGGACGAGCAACGGCAGAAGCAGCGCCGTCCCGCCTTCCATCAGCGCCTCTGTCCGATGCTCCATCGCATCGGCAACCTGCACGTAGAGCGACCCGTCGGTGGTTCCGGCCGTGTAGATTCGATGGGTTGCGGTCTGCGAGAAGCCTGTCGCAAGGGGAACGGCAAAGGGCTCCGGCGCGCCGTCGTCAAACAGGACACGGCCGTCGCGGTCGCGCACCTGATAGGTGAGATATTGCGCATTGAGCGCCGGTGCCACGACGGAGGCTTTTGGCGCGCCGTCCGCCGCGTCCCTGGCGACGTCGGCGGCGACGATCTGCAACAATCGCTCGGCCGTTTCCTGCACGCCGCTGTCGAAGATTTCGGTGAACTCGTCCTGCATCACGTAGACGCCAAGTCCGAGCGCAACGAACCAGAAGAGGGCAACGATGCCGGTAAGGGCAATCGCCAGTCTGCGGGTCATGCTCCTCTTGTCGGACATGCGATCACCTGAGGCAGTAGCCGAGGCCACGCACGGTCTCGATCCGATCGGGCCCGATCTTCTTGCGCAGGCGGCTGATATAGACCTCGACCGTATTGCTTTCGATCTCGGCGCCAAAGGCGTAAAGCGCATCGTGCAGCTGCGCCTTGGACACGAGCGCGCCGGGATGCGCGACCAGCTTGTCCAGCACGGCCCATTCGCGGGCGCTCAGGTTCTGACTGTCGCCGTTGACGGCGATCTTGCGGTGAACCTGGTCGATCTCGATACCCGGCAGCTTCACCGTCGGCGCGGCGTTGCCGGTGTAGCGCCTGGAAACGGCCAGCATGCGGGCCGTCAGTTCATTGAGGTCGAAAGGCTTGACCAGATAGTCGTCCGCGCCGCTGTTGAGCCCCTCGATCCGGTCGGATATCTGGTCATGCGCCGTCAGGATAATCACCGGCGTGCCGTCGCCACGTGCGCGCAGCGAGCGCAGAAGCATCAGTCCATCGCCGTCGGGCAGCCTGAGATCGAGCAGGATCAGTCCGTAGGTTACCGTGTCGGTCGCGGCCACCGCATCGAGGACGCGCTTGAACCAGTCCACCGCGTGGCCGGCCGCGGCGACATGGTCGCGCAGCGCCTCCCCCAGAACCTGATCGTCTTCGACTAGTAGGACTCTCAAGATATCACCGGACACTTGTTCGTCCTTGCCTAGGGTCGATCGGGGATGGGCGTCAAGTCCTTGAGCGGCCAAGCGGAGAAATGCGGTGACGGCGGCCCGTCTCGGCCGCCGCCCTCGAGGCGCAGAAAAGCGAGGATTTCAGGAGGCGACGGGATCGCGAAAGGCCCCGCGCCGCTTCTTGTAGCTGATGACAGCCGTCGCGATCCCGACCAGCGCCATCGCGCCGCCGAGAACAGCCAGCACGCCGGCATTTTGGCTAGACGACTCGTAGGTCGCGAACTTGTACATCTCCGTCGCGAGCACTGCGATCATGGCCGCCGAGACGGTCGAATAGTCCTTGCCGACGACACGCCTGATGTTGAACGTCATGCCTTCCGTCGACTGGCTGAAGTTGGAGAGGCGCAGCATCCAGCGCGGGACATCGCGGCAATAGGCGCGATAGGCGTCGCCGAAGGTGCGAAGCAGGAAGGCCTCCTCCGCATAAACGATGCACTGGTACATGAAGGCAAAGAGCCCGATACCGATCACGATGAGCAGCGGGTTGCCGTGCAGCAGAAAGACGCCGGAGTAGAGCAACATATTGCCGACATAGAGCGGGTTTCGACAAACGCCGAACATGCCCTCGGTCACCAGGTCCTTGGCGTAGACCTTCTTTTTCAGGCCACCACGCTGGATGTATTTGTAGCCGACGACCGTCGCCCGCAGTGCCAGGCCGGCCAGGATGACGAGAATCGCCACCGCATCCTTGGCCAGCGTCAGCAGCGGATTGTCCAACACCAATGCCGGCGGCGGCATCAGCAGGAACAACACCACGATGATCGCGGGGAACAACTGGTTGCGGAAGCGGAAGAGAAAATTGCCGATCGCGATCATGGTCTGTCCGTCCTACTTGATCGCGATAATGCCGCAGAAATTGTACCAGCGGAAAAACACTTCGACGCTGCGGAAGCCAACCTCCTTCAAAAGCTGGAAATTTTCCTCCAGGCGATAGGGAATGAGGACGTTTTCAAGCGCCTCGCGCTTCTTGGCGATCTCGATCTCGGAATAGCCGTTACGGCGCTTGTAGTCGTAGTAGTGCTCGATGAACAGGCGATTGAACGTCGAGTCCTCGCTGGTCAGCTTTTCGACGAGCAGCAGAGCGCCGCGCTCGTTGAGACCGTCATAGATCGAGCGCATGACCCGCTCGCGATAGAGGGGGCGCACGAACTGCAGGGTCAGAAGCATCAGGACGGCGCTGGCATTGTGGATCTCGATGCCCTGGTGCAGGTCGCCTCCCCTGAGGTCGATCGCCCGGTTGGAGTTTGCCTGGGCGATCTTTTCCTTGGCCTTCTCGATCATGTCCGGCGCGTTGTCGATGCCGACGAAGCGCACGGCAGGATCGACCATGGCGTCCAGCCCGAGCAGCGTCGTCGCCGTCGAGCAGCCGATGTCGTAGAGGTTGGTGTCGGCTTCGGCAAAGTCGCTGGCGAGCTCGCAGACCATCCGCTGGATTTCGCCGTAGTAGGGAACCGAGCGGCTGACCATGTCGTCGAAGACGGCGGCCACGGTGGCGTTGAAGGCGAAGTCGCCGACATTCTGGTCCGGTGCCGCGAAAACCTCATCCCGGCGGTGGCTGTTGTCGTGCACGTGTAGATGCGGGGCCTTGCCAACCATTCGCATTTTCCTTTCTTTTCCGGAGCACGCCAAAGGAGAGGGCAATCGCCTCTGTCCCCGGAGCGATCGATGCACCACACAAGCCACCCTAACCTGACACGAACCTGAAAGGTTTGGCCGCAGCGGGCTCGCCAGACTGGGGCACCGAGGAGCGGCATCACGGCGCGATCACGCGATTTTGCCGGCAGCTGCGCGCACTTTTGTCGATAATCGGCGGCACGGAACCGGAGCAAGCCGCATGCGCGCGAGACCAAGTTGCACAGCGTTGATCGCCAGCCTCGTCCTATCGATGACCGCTGCGGCATGGGCCGCAGAGCTGCCGCGCTCCGGCGAGCCGACATTCGACCGGGTGATCGAACTGGTGAATGCGAACTTCTATGACGGCAAGGCGCTCGATCACTTCAATGCCGCAGCGGAGGCTGAAATCGCGGATCCCGTGACGTCACTATCGAGGACGAGCCCCGCTTCGCGCGTCGATTCGGCGATCACGTCCGTCCTTGCAAGTCTCAAGGTTTCGCACACCGGGCGCTTCAAGACCGACACGATCGACTATTTCGAACTCGCCGACATTTTCCGCTTTGCCATCCGTGACGATATGCGGCGTCTCTTTCCGCCGGATGGCGCCGCGCGCTATCCCGGCATCGGTATGGTGACGACGGTTGAGAACGGTCAGCGCTTCGTCAGCGATGTCTATGACGGGTCGGCTGCGAAGAACGCAGGTCTGCTCGTCGGCGACGAGATCCTGTCGGTCGACGAGCAGGCTTATCGGGAGATCGGGTCCTTCGAAGGCAAGGTCGGCCGGTCGGTCGAAATCCGGCTCCGCCGCCACCGCGATGCGGAGCCATTGTTGCTGCAGGTTCCGGTGGAGAGTTTGCGGCCACTCCCGATGTTCGAGCGCGCGATCGAAGAGAGCATCGCATTGGTCGAGACCGGCGGCCGGAAGATCGGCTATGTGCGGCTCTGGACGCTTTCCACGCGAGACGGGCTCGATCTCGTCGCCGAGGCGCTTTCGAGCGGCCGCTTGAAGGATGCGGACGGGCTCGTCGTCGATCTGCGCGGCCGCTGGGGCGGCGGCCCGGCGGACGCAGCCGAGTTCCTGGTCGGTGGCACGCCGACGTTCCGGCTGATACCGCGTCGGGGAGAGGCCACGCTTGCGAATTTCCGTTGGCAAAAGCCAGTTGTCGCGCTGATCGACAGGGGAACCCGCAGCGGCCTCGGACTCTTCGCCTACACGCTGCGACAGCATGCGATCCCGCTCGTCGGCGAGAGGACGGCCGGTGCCCTGCTTGCCGGCCGAGCCTATGTCCTGCCGGACGACAGTCTCCTTGAGGTGGCGGTTTCGGATGCGGTCATCGGCGACGAGCTGCGGCTTGAGGGGGTTGGTATTGCGCCGGATTTACAAGTGGCGTTGCCGCTTGCCTATGCGGCCGGCAAGGATCCGCAGCGGGAGGCCGCGATCGCCGAGATGGTGCGACTGCTTCAAGCCACGTCGACGCCTCAAATTGCGCCGGCGCAAGAGCCAGCGGCAACGCGGTGACACTTGCAGTCATGCATGACTACGCGTCAGCCGATGCCGCCGCCGGCGGCAATCTCTCGTCCGAGCCTGACAACTTCCTGCACGAAGAGGTCCAGATCCTCCCGTCGCGTCCGATGGTTGTTGATCGCCACGCGCAGGCAATGTTCCCTGTGCACCGTGGTGTCGGAGATGACGGCGGTGCCTTCGTCCTGGAGCCGGAGCATGATTTCCGTGTTCAACGCCTTCATTCCCCCGGCCGGCATATCCTCCGATCGGAAGCGAAAGCAGACGATGTTGATGTTGGTCGGCGCCACCAGCTCGAGCCGCGGCTCGGCCTCGATGAGGCTGCTCAGATATTGGCCTTGAGCAACGTTCTGGTCGACGAGGCGGCCAAACTTCTCGATGCCGTGCTCCATCAGCGACATCCAGATTTTCAGGGCACGAAAACCACGCGACGTCTGCAGGCCATAGTCATAGAGCCAGGGCGCCGAGGCGAGGCCGCGCACGGTGGATTCCAGATATTCCGGCGTAACGGCGAAGGTGCCGCGGTGCGCGGCCGCATCACGAACGAGAACGCAGCCCGCCTCGAAGGGCGCATGCAGCCACTTGTGCGGATCGAGCGCGATCGAATCGGCCCTTTCGATGCCGGCCACGCGCCAGGCATTCTCGGGCGCGATCCTTAGCAGAGCGCCGATACAGCCGTCGACGTGGAGCCAGAGGCCAAACTCTGCGGCGAGATCCGCCAGGGCCTGGATGTCATCGATGGCGCCGGTATTCACCGTTCCGGCATTGGCGATGATGCAGACCGGCAGCCCGCCGGCCGCGCGATCCTGCTCGATCGCGCGGCGCAGGGCGACGATATCGATGCGCAATTCCGCATCGGTCGCGATGCGCCTCAAGGCCTGGTCGCCGAGGCCAAGCAGTTCCACCGCCTTGCGATGGCAACTGTGGATCTGGTCGGATCCGTAGAAGCAAAGTGAGCGATCGCCGATGCCATGCGCGCGCACATCGACGCCGGCCTTGACGTTGCGGGCGACCGTCAGGCCGACAATGTTGGCGACGGAACCGCCGCTGACGAGGCTGCCGCTGGCCGACGCGGGAAACCCCAGCATTTCCTTGCACCAGTTGACGACCTGCTGGTCCATGAGCGCGGCGGCATGATTGCCGCCGCCGACGTTCGATCCCTGAACGGCTGCCAGAAACTCGCCCAGCGCACCGGTGAAATTGCCCGATCCCATGTACCAGGCCCAGAAGCGCGGGTGGATGTTGCCCATGGGATAGCCGAGCACGTTTTTCGCAACCGACGCATAGATCTCGTCAAGCGGCCTTGGCGCTCTGGGGAGCGGGGCCGAAAAGCTCTCGCGTACCGTATCGGGCATGTTGCGCCACACCGGCCGGTCCCTGACCCCGCTCAGATAGTCGATCGCATCGTCGACGATGCGATGCGACAGAGCCCGCAATTCAGCCCAGTCTTTCGGGTCGAGCGTTTCCTCCACCCCGCTGGACGCTGCCGACCGCTTGTCCATGGAAACCTCCCCTCCCGTCGTTCCCTTCTTTTATGGTCGCGTGCCGGCGATGATCGTTGCCGTCGAGCGCAGTTCCACCTTGCCCGCCCACATCGCCTGGCTCGCCAGATCGAGAACCTCGCTGCGGATGCGCGTGCGGGTCTCGTCGTCCGCCTGTGCCAGTCCGGCGACGACGGGTGCGGCGATCTCGGTCATGAAGGCCCAGTAGTCCTCCGGGGTCTCGTGGACCATCGTGGTGGTCACCTCCTCCTGACGGACGTCCCGCAGGCCTGCATCCTCGAAGACGGCCTTCATCAGCCCCTCGGGCGCGCAGCGAAACAGGCCGGGCGCGCCGGCGGGTGGTTTCGGCATGTCGACGTTGCGGGCAATCGTCGCCATGATCGTCGTAGCCCAGGCGTTCTTTTCCGGTGCGCCCCAGACGGCGGCGCAAACACGCGACCCGGGCTTTGCGACCCGCGTCAACTGCTGGGCAGCCGCGGCAACATCGGGAAAGAACATGAAGCCGAAGCGGCAGAGGACGGCGTCGAATGTCGCGTCCGCAAACGGCAACGCCCCGGCATCGCAGACCCTCGTTTCAAAATTCGTCAGACCGCGATGCCAGGCATTTTCCGTCGCCACCTGCAGCATGCGATCGGAAAGATCGGTAACGGTCACGCGACCCTTCGGGATCGACGCGGCCACCGTCAGACCCGGCTCGCCGGTACCGGCGGCAACGTCCAGCACCTGGTCGCCGTCCTTGATCGCCGCCTGCCGGATCATCGCTTCGCCGAAGGGGGCAAGCCAGCCGAGCACAAGTGCGTCCCACTTCTTCCAGCCGGCGGAGAAGCGGTCCCAGGTCTCTCTTTGTTGGTCGCGGATTTGATCGAGATGCGCCGACATGCAGGTTCCTCCCTCAGTGCCGTGTTCGACCTCGTTCACAAAACTATGAACTCTCTGCACGCGGTTACAAATCAACTTTCTCAGTGCCGCGAAGGCAGGGATTTCGGAGCATATCGGGCTTTGCGGGGCGCGCAGTGACCGCGGTTACATGTGGGCGCAGACAATCCGCGCTAGGGAGAGAGGGTAAGGCAGGCTATATTCTCATTGAGGAGACCGGGAAGGAGAGATTCGCACCGATGTCGAACCGGACGAACGGCGAAGTTAGTGGCCGGATAGAGCCCAGCGACGAACAATCCCTCGGTGATCAATTGCGGATGATGCATCGGGCCTTCATGGCCTCGCCACTGCGCAACAAGATCATCTGGCTGAGCATAAGCATCATCGTTGTCATCGTTGTGACAGCCTTTGGTCAGATCATCCTCAACCGATGGTACAAGCCGTTCTACGACACGCTCGAGCGACGCGACCTTCCGGCCTTTCTCCATCAACTCGTCGTCTTCGCCCAGATCGCCGGCGTTCTTCTCGTCCTCAACGTCCTGCAAACCTGGCTCGGCCAGGTCATCAAGCTGCGCCTGCGGGAAGGCTTGACCCAGGACCTGATTACCGAATGGATGCGCCCAACGCGGGCGTTCCGGCTGGCGAATGCCGGCGCCATCGGCATCAACCCGGACCAGCGCATCCATGAGGATGCGCGCCACCTTACCGACCTCTCGGCCGGACTTTCGATCGGCCTCTTCCAATCCGGCATCCTGCTGGTGAGCTTCATCGGCGTCCTTTGGTCGCTATCGGACGGTTTCGTCTTCCATGTCGCGAGCTATTCCTTCGCCATCCCCGGCTACATGGTCTGGGCGGCGATCCTCTATGCGGGGACGGCTTCCTGGCTGAGCTGGCTCGTCGGCCGGCCCCTGGTCGCGCTGAATGGCGAACATTACGCCCGGGAGGCGGCGCTGCGTTTCTCGCTGATGCGGGTCAACGAGCATATCGAAGCCGTGTCGCTTTCGTCGGGCGAAGCCAACGAGAAAAAGCGACTACAGCGCGACCTCGCCTCGGTGCTCGAGATCAGCTACGGCCTGCTGCGCGCGGTAACACGGCTCACCTGGGTGACCGGCGGCTATGGCTGGATCACCGTCGTTGCGCCGATCGTCATCGCCGCGCCGGTCTATTTCGCCGGCGACCTCAGCTTCGGTGGGCTGATGATGGCCGTCGGCGCCTTCAACCAGGTGCATGCGTCGCTGCGCTGGTTTGTCGACAATATCGGCGCGATCGCCGACTGGCGCGCCACGTTGCTGCGCGTCGCCGCCTTCCGCTCCGCGCTCCTGATGACCGACGAACGGCATGAGGGCGACAAGCGCATCGACTTCAAAACCTCCGATACGCCGCAGATGAGCTTCGACAACATCGAGATCGTCTCGCCGACCGGATGCATCAAGCTTCGCGAGCCGAGCGTCACCATCGATCCGGGCGAGCGTGTGCTCGTCACCGGCGCACCCGAGGTGGAAAAGGCGCCGTTCTTCCGCGCGATCGCTGGGCTCTGGCCCTGGGGGCACGGCCGCATCGCACTGCCTGTGGACGACGGCCTCGCCTTCGTGCCGAAATCCCCCTATTTCCCGCCCGGCACGCTTGGAGAAGTGCTCGCCTATCCGAGCCCCCCCGATACCTACAGCAAGGGCGAACTTGCCGCCGTTCTCTCCAAGGTCGGCCTTGGGCGGCTCAGCGGCCGTCTCGAACAGGATGCGCGAAAGCAGATGAACCTCAGTGAGGCGGAGCAGCGGCTTCTGGCCATCGCTAGGCTCAGCCTGCACAAGCCCCGCTGGCTGATCATCGACGAAGCACTCGACACGCTTGAGGACGACGCCTACCAACGCGTGCTGAAGTTCATGGACGACGAGCTTCAGGGCGTGGCCATCGTCAACATCGGACGCACCGAGCGCGGCAGCGACTTCTTTACCCGCGTGCTGCACCTCGACAAGAACCCGACGGGCAACACGCTCAGGCGTCTCCAGCCACGCAGCCTGCAGCCGGCGGATCCGCAACTGGTTGACTGAACAGGCGGAAGCGCCTTCCGTTGAACGAACGGATGCGGGCGGCGCCATAGTCCTCTGATTGCAAAGAAAGACCGCGCGTTCCGTGGAACGCGCGGTTTTGTCTATCCGAGCGTGGGCTCGCTTAACGCGAGCGCAGCTTCATGTGGCGGTTCACGTCCTTGTAGAGCAGGTAGCGGAACTTGCCCGGACCGCCGGCGTAGCAGGCCTGCGGGCAGAAGGCGCGCAGCCACATATAGTCGCCGGCCTCAACCTCGACCCAGTCCTGATTGAGCCGGTAGACCGCCTTGCCTTCGAGCACATAGAGGCCGTGCTCCATGACGTGCGTCTCGGCAAAGGGAATGATCGCGCCGGGCTCGAAGGTGACGATCGTCATGTGCATGTCGTGGCGCAAGTCAGTCGGATCGACGAAGCGGGTCGTCGCCCACTTGCCTTCGGTGCCGGGCATCGGCGACGGGGTGATATCCGCCTCATTGGTGAAGAAGGCTTCCGGCGCGGGCAGACCATCGACGTATTCGTAAGCCTTGCGCACCCAGTGGAAACGAACCGTCGCTTCGCTTCCGTTGCGAACGGTCCATCTGCTCGCCGGCGGAATGAAGGCGAAACCGCCCGGCTGCATCTTGTGCGCCTTGCCGTCGAGCGTGATGGTCAATTCGCCCTCGACGACGAAGATCGCGCCTTCGGCGCCCTCGTCGAGTTCCGGCTTGTCACTACCGCCGCCCGGAGCGATTTCCATGATATATTGTGAAAATGTTTCAGCAAAACCGGAGAGCGGCCGGGACAGTATCCACAGCCGGGTCTTGTCCCAGAACGGCAGATAGCTGGTGACGATGTCCATCATCGTCCCCTTCGGAATCACCGCATAGGCTTCGGTGAAGACCGCGCGATCCGAGAGCAGTTGGGTTTGGGGCGGGTTGCCGCCATGCGGCGCATAGTAACTACGGTTGGTCATATCTTCCTTCAGTCTGCTGGCAGGCACCGCCTCCTCTAAAGTGCGGTGCAATAAGTCGCGCGCGCCGCATCAGAGCAATGCAGTGCGAAGATCGCGGGGCTGGTCCTTCTCCTCGTCCAGATCCAGTTCCGCTTCCACATGGTTCAGGTGCTCGGCCATCTCCTTGATCGCGCTCGCCACATCGCGAGAAGCGATGAACTCGACCACGGCCAGGTGCTCGTCCGGCCCGCAATTGTGCAGGTGGTTCGACCGGTACATCGCTGTGATCAGGGATGTCCGGGACACGAGGTCTCGCAGGATACCGAAGAGGAAGGCAGAACCCGAAAGTTCCGCGAGCAACAGGTGGAAACCGCCGGAAAGCCGAACGATATCAGAGAGATTGCCGGACCGACCGGCAATGCGCTCCTCTTCGATATGGGCGCGCAAGCGGACGATATCCTTGGGATTGGCGCGCTCGCAAAGCCGCTCGACAACGCGCTGCTCGATCGCCCTGCGGGCAACGAAGACATCGCGTGCTTCGTCCACCGAAGGCTCGGAGACGAAGGCGCCACGGTTCGGCATGATCGTCACAAGGCCATCGCGCTCGAGCGCGGTCAGTGCCTGGCGGATGCGCGCCCTGCTGACGGAGAATATTTCGGCAAGTTGCTCTTCTTTCAATCGCGTTCCCGGCCGTAGCCGACGCTCTGCAATCGCAAGCCAGATCTTCTCGCAAATGATCGCCGTCGGAGCACCGGCGACTTCGTCCGCGTTATACATGAAATCTCCCTTAGCCGTTCGCTTACTCTCGCCGTGCGGCGCTCAAAGTCAATTCCATCCGCTGCAGTTAGATATTGACTACAAAATTGTAGACAATATTGTGTACCGCAACTTGATGTGCAATGGCAACCGCTTAAACACGACCGTGCGACCGGCAGAAAAGCCGAGCCGCGGCGCCAATTGAGAGCTCCGATGGACTTCGATTTCACAGAACTGCCGGCCCAGGACCGTTACCGCCTGCTGACGAACTTCATCGGTCCGCGACCGATCGCGCTGGTCTCGACGCTCTCGCCGAGCGGACAGGACAATGCCGCGCCGATGAGCTTCTTCAACGTCTTCTCGCACGACCCGCCGATCGTCATTCTCGGTATCCAGACCCGCCCGAACGGGGAAGAGAAGGACACGGTCGCCAATATCCGGCGTACCAACGAATTCGTGGTCAACATGGTGGACATGGCGATCGCCGACCAGATGCTGGTCTGCGGCCTGTCCTTCGAGCCGGATGTCGACGAAGTGGCAATCGCCGGGCTGACAGCGGCTGACGGCCTCAAGGTCGGCGCCCGCCGTATCGTCGAGTCGCCCTGCTCGATGGAATGCCGGGTCGAGCGGCTCATTGAATACGACCGCCGCGTCATCGTTCTCGGCGAGGTCGTGCATATGCACGTGCGTAAGGATTGCCTCGACGAGGAGGGCCGCTACGTCGACCCGTCCCAATACCAGCCGATCGCACGGCTGCACGCCAACAACTACATCACATCGGATCGTCAATTCGTCATGCCGACGCCCGACATTGCCGCCTACGCCCCCCTTGCAAACGCCATGCGGAAGACGAGCTGATCCATGCGCATCCTGCTGATCAATCCGAACTCCACCCGCTCGATGACCGAACAGGCGCACCGCAGCGCCGAGCGCGTCGCCGCATCCGACACCCAGCTCGAATCGATCAACCCGACATCGAGCCCGGCCAGCATCGAGGGCCATGCGGACGAAGCGATGGCGGTGCCGGCCATGCTTGCGGAGATCCGCAAGGGCGAAGCGCGTGGCGTCGATGCCTATGTGATTGCCTGCTTCGACGATCCCGGCCTTGGCGCTGCACGCGAAATCGCCCGCGGTCCGGTCATCGGCATCTGTCAGGCGGCCGTGCAGGTGGCGATGAACATCGCGACCCGTTTCACGATCATCACCACCCTGCCCCGTTCCGTGCCGATCATCGAGGATCTGGCGGAGGCTTACGGCGCCGGTCACCGCTGCCGCAAGGTGCGCTCGGTCGACATGCCCGTGCTGGCGCTGGAGGAGGATCTTGAGCACACCGAGGAGATGCTGGTCCAGGAAATCCTGAAAGCACGTCAGGAGGATGGCGCGGAAGCGATCATCCTCGGCTGTGCCGGCATGTCCGAGCTCTGCGATCGGCTGAAGGCGCGCACCGGCATGCCCGTGATCGATGGCGTGACCGCGGCGGTGAAGCTTGCCGAGGCGCTCGTCGGGGGCGGTTATGCTACCTCGAAGGTGGGCGCCTACGACTATCCGCGCGCAAAAGAAGCGCCTGTCTGCCGGCTGGTCGACGCCGCCGGCTAAACGCTACCGATAAGGGTCACCGGGCGCCATGCCGTCCGGTGGCTCCGCCTCGAAGCCTCGCGCTTGTCAGCGTGTCAGGGCGTCAAGCTGCTCCTGCAGCGTTGCCACTTTCTGTTCAAGCGCTTCCAGGCGCTCTTCAAGTGCGGACAGCCCCGGGCTCGCTGATACCGCCGACACGGCAGCCCGCTCAAACGTCGGCTGTTCGACTTCGCCGCAAAGCAGATGCGCGAAGCGGTCCTCGCGCTGGCCGGCGCACCGGTTCAGTTGAACGATGAGCGGCGGCCGGCGGCCCATCATCAGATCCAGATTGTCCTTCAGTTCCTCGACCGACGAGAACCGCGCCATGCGCTCGCTGCGCGCCCAAAGCTCGTAGGCCGTCTGGGGCCCGCGAAGAAGAAGCAGGCCGAGCACGACGATCTGCGGCGACGTCAGTGAAAAACGGTTGGTTGCGAGGTGCTCGTAGCGCTCGACCCGCGAGGCAAACGCCTGCCGGACCAATCCCTTCTGCGCCAGGGACGAGAGCGCGCGGTGGATCTCGACCTGCTCCAGCGCCATGACGGGATCGCGCGCCGTTTTCTGGTTGGCAGCCGAATGGGCCGAATTGAGCGTCAGCGGATAGACGTCGGGCGTCGTTTCCTTCTTCTCGATCAGGCATCCGAGAACGCGGGCTTCAACGGCATTAAGAACGGGGAAATCGGTGTCGGAGGTCGTGTTCATAGGCCAACTCTTCAAATCAACGCATTTCGATCCCGGCCGGATGTCCCAAGCGGGATGCGTCCGGCCATCGGCCCCTACCCTAACGTGAGTGTTGGAGCCCGGGAATGGTCATCGGTCTATTTCGTTGAATTCCGGTTAGCAGCCTAGCATTTGCCGCACGACAGCGGTGCGAAAGGGGCGTGCGATTTACCCGGAGCAAAGACTGAAACTTGCCGGCGGCAAGAAAAGAGGCTCCGCGACTGGCACGACACGGAGCCCAAGGCTTCAGGGAAAGAGGTCGGCGTTACGCTGCGTTGATCGCCTTCACCGTTTCTTCGATGCGGTGGCAGGCGGCACGCGAGCCGTCAGAAAAGCTGCGCATCTCCGGCCGCTCGCTCTTGCAGCGCTGGTCTGCAAACGGGCAACGCGGATGGAAGGTACAGCCGGACGGCGGGTTCAGCGGGCTCGGCACTTCGCTTGCCGCAATGCTGCGCCCGCGCTTCGGATGGGTGATATCCGGGATCGTCTCCAGCAGCAGCTGGGTATAGGGATGTCGCGGATTGGCAAAGAGCGTCTCGGTGTCGGCCTCCTCGACGATGCGTCCGAGATACATGACGGCAATGCGATCCGACATGTGGCGCACCACGCTCATGTCGTGGCTGATGAAGAGATAGGTCAGCCCCATCTCGTCCTGCAGCTTGCGCATGAGGTTGAGGATCTGCGCCTGGACCGACACGTCGAGCGCTGAGGTCGGCTCGTCGCAGACGAGGAACTCCGGCTCGCCGGCAAGCGCACGGGCAATCGAGATGCGCTGGCGCTGGCCGCCCGAAAACTCGTGCGGGAACTTGGCGCCATCAGAGGGCGCAAGGCCGACGATCGTGAGCAACTCGCCGACCCGTTCCATGATCTCGGCTTCGGAGTTGCGCAGCTTCAACTCGCGCAGCGGTTCGGCGATGATGTTGCGCACCCGCCAGCGCGGATTGAGGCTGGCATAGGGATCCTGGAAGATCATCTGAGCCGAGAGCGGCTCGCCGTTCTTGCTCGGTGCGAACCGCACCTCGCCTTCGCTGGCGCGATAGAGGCCGGTGACCAGCCGCGCCACCGTCGACTTGCCGCAGCCGGATTCGCCGACTAGGCTCAGACAGCCGCCCATGGGTACGGTAAAGCTGATGTCATCCACGGCGCGCACGAACTGCCGCGGTTTGCGCTCGATCACCCGGTTCAGCCAGGGTGCCGAAACGTCGAAGTTGCAGGTCAGGTCGTTGACCGTCAGGGCATCACTCATAGCACTCCTCCTGCATTGAGCCAGCATGCGGCGACGCCGGTCCCGACCGGCGCCGGTTCGGGCCGATCCTTGCGGCAGCGCGGTCCGGCATCCGGGCAGCGCGGATTGAAGGCGCAGCCGGCGGGGATCGCGTTCAGCCGCGGCATGGAACCGTCGATCTGGTTCAGCCGCTCGACGCGGCGGCCGAGCGCGGGGATCGAGCCCATCAGGCCGCGCGTATAGGGATGTCGGGCGTTTTTCAGCACATCGGCGACAGGGCCGATTTCGACGAGCCGCCCGGCATACATGACCGCCACGCGATCGGCCGTCTCGGCAATCACGCCCATGTCGTGGGTGACGAGCATGACCGCCGTTCCGTGATCGTCGCAAAGACGGCGAAGCAGCGAGGTGATCTGCGCCTGGATCGAGACGTCGAGCGCCGTCGTCGGTTCGTCGGCAATGATCAGCTTCGGTTCTGCGGCGAGCGCCAGGGCGATGACGACGCGCTGGCGCATGCCACCGGAGAACTGATGCGGATAGTGATCGTAGCGCGCCTCAGGCGCTGGGATGCCGACTTCCTTCAGGAGCTGGATGGCACGCGCCTTGGCATCGGCCCTGGAGAGCTTCAGGTGGAGGCGGATTGTCTCGACGAGCTGTGCACCGACAGTGAAGAGCGGGTTCAGCGAAGTCAGCGGATCCTGGAAGATCGCGCCGATCTGCCTGCCGCGCACCTGCTGCATCTGCTTGTCGTCGAGCTGGTCGATGCGGCGGCCGCCGACCCAGACCTCGCCGCCGGAAATGCGGCCAGGCGGCTCCAGCAGACCCTGGACGGCAAGACCGGTCATCGACTTTCCAG
Source organism: Ensifer sp. KUDG1 (assembly GCF_050434285.1). Lineage (NCBI taxonomy): Bacteria > Pseudomonadati > Pseudomonadota > Alphaproteobacteria > Hyphomicrobiales > Rhizobiaceae > Ensifer > Ensifer sp. KUDG1. The sequence goes on along the minus strand of NZ_JBNDIG010000010.1, from coordinate 83,083 downwards.
CGCCGGATTCACCGACGACGCCGAGAATTTCGCCGGGGCGAATGCTGAGCGAAACGTCGGACAGCGCCTGCACCGTTCCATGGCGCCCAGGGAATTCGACGCAGAGACCGCGCACGTCGAGCACGGCCGATGAGGCATGTTCAGTCATCGCTGTACCTCCAATGGGTAGCTCGGCGGGAAGATCTCGCTGACCGGCGGATGGCCGAAGCTCCGCTCCGGATACTTGGCGATCAGGCCATCGAACTGGACCTGCGCCTGCGCGCGTGCCGCGTTCATATCGAAGCCTGCCACCTCGCCATCGCGCATCGACAGACGGCCATCGACGAAAACCGCCTTGGTGACGCGCCCGGAACCACCGACGACGAGCGTCGTGATCGGATCGATCGCCGGCGCCATGTGGTGGTCCATCAGATCGAAGACGGCGATATCGGCACGAGCGCCCGCTTCCAGGCGACCGAGATCCGAGCGGCCGAGCGCCTTGGCGCCACCCAGTGTCGCGGCGTCGAAGAGATCGGCGCAGCTGACCGCCGACGGGTCGCCTTCGACGACGCGGGCAGCGATCAGGCCGACCAGCAGGTTCATCAGCATGTCCGGCGGCGTGGTGTCGGTGCCCATGGCAATGTTGACGCCGCGGGCCTTCACCGAGCGGAACGAGTTCAGCGTGCTGCCGCCGCGGGCCGAAACCAGCGGGCAGTGCACGATGCTCACGCCATTTTCGGCATAGAGACGCAGATCGTTGTCGGTCGCCTGCGTTGCGTGCGGCGCAATCAGACGGTCGCTCAAGAAACCGAAGCTCGCCAGCCATTCCGGCGCCGTCTTGCCATGCAGACGGCGGACGGTGTCGACTTCCATCGTGCCCTGTGCGGCGTGAAGCCGGATCGGGCAATTGAGGTCGCGCGCCGCATCGGCGGTGCGCACCAGCAGTTTCTCGGTGCAGGTTTCCACCCGATCAGGGGCGAGCAGCCCCTTCACTAGCCCCCCATGGCGGCCTTCATGCTCGCGGATAAAACCGATCGCGTCGTCGAGGCCCTTCAGGCCCCTTGCCTCATCGAAGATCGCTTCGAGTTGGCCCGGCGCCGTGACCATCATACCGCCGGCGCGATAGGCCGGGCTCAGATAAACGCGAAGACCGAGGTCACCTGCCGCGTCGGATGCGGCCGCGAATTCAGCAACGGTCTCGCCCCATTCGCGATAGAAGAGCGAGGCGATCGGCGCTGCGGTGGTGATGCCGTTCAGGAGAAGCTGCGCGAAGGCGAAACGCTTCTGGAACGCCAGTTCGTCCTGCGTATACATCTCGTAGGGGCCGCGCTCGATGTAGCTCAGCGGCCAGACGCGACCCTTGGCCCAGCCAGGCTGATGGTCGATCGCAAGGATCGTCGTGTCGAGATCGGAGAGCGCGTCCAGGTCAATCAGCCCGGGGCTGATCATGGTAGCGCCGAGATCGATGCGGCGTGCCACCTCTCCTTCGAAGCGAGGGCCGACATAAAGCAGCGTGCCGCCTTCGATGACGACTTCGCCGTTCGGGATCAGCCGGTGCGAACCGTCGCGGTGCCCGAGCACCCATTGCGCGGTCAGAAGCGTGCGTCCTTCAGCCCGTTGGCCGAGTGTCAGATCTTTGATGCCGGTCATGGGATCGCAACCTCCGCAACGCCGTTGCGGGCGACGACACGGCCACGCTTGACAACCATCGGCCGCGGCGCGACGTCGACGACGGCATGCGCCAGCGTCTCGCCAGTAAGCAGGGTGAAATCGGCGTCACAGCCGACCTCGAGGCCATAACCCTCGATATCCATGACGTCGGCGCCGCCCTTGGAGCAGACGTAAAGCGCGTGTTCGAGATCGACGTCGCGGCGAAGGCCGTTCTTCATGCCAAGGATGCGGGCACGATCCATCATGTCGGGCTGGCCCCACGGGCCCCAGGTGTCGCGGATACCGTCGCAACCGGCAGCAACCTTCACGCCGGCATCCTTCAGACGCAGGATCGACGGCACGGTCGAGGACGGCGAGCCGGTCGTGACAATACGAATGTCGAGTTCGGCGATCTGTTCGATCAGGCCGCCGACGCGCAGATAATCCGGCGCGCCGAGCGCAAACGCATGGCTGATCGCCACCTTGCCCTGCATCCCGAGCGCGCGAATGCGTTCGAACATCATTTCCATGCTGAAGGCGCCGAGCTCGCCCTGCTCGTGCAGGTGAATGTCGATCGGCTTTCCATGTTTCTCGGCAAGACCGAAGATCGCGTCGAGATGGCCCTTCGGGTCGCGGTCGATGCCGCAGGGGTCGATGCCGCCAAGGACTTCAGCGCCATTGCTCAGAGCCTGGTCGAGCAGTTCCACAGTACCGGGCCGCGTGACGAGGCCCGACTGCGGGAAGGCGACGATCTCGATATCGATGACATCCTTCAGTGCCTGGCGGGTTTCGATGATGCCTTCCATCAGCCGCAGGCCATGGGTTGTGTCGATGTCGACATGGCTGCGGATGTGGCTTGCACCATTGGCGGCCAGCATGATCGCCTGGCGCATGGACTGGCGGTGTGGTTCGATGCCGATTTCAAGCCGCTTCTCGCGTTCGAAATCGATGCGTTCGCGCAGCGTCGCGGTCTTGGCGTTGACGTGCCAGGGCATGCCCCAGACCGACTTGTCGAGATGGGTATGCGCCTCGATCAGACCGGAGATTGCGATATGGCCGCTGCCGTCTTCCACGGCCACGCCATCGGCGGCAAGCCCCTTGCCGAAGGCGGCGATCTTGCCGTCGCGCACCAGGATGTCGGTCGCTTCGCCGGCGTTGGGCCTGACGTTACGGATCAGGAGATTGGACATCATTCACCTCAATTTCGGATTGAGCGCATCGCGCAGCCAGTCACCGAGAAGGTTGACCGAGACGACGAGAAGGCAGAGCTGGACGACGGGGAAGAGTACCACCCACCATACGCCCGAAAACAGGAACTGGTTGCCGAGACGGATCAGCGTTCCGAGGCTCGGCTGGCTCGGCGGCATGCCGATGCCGAGGAACGAAAGCGTCGCTTCCGTCAGGATCGCCATGCCGAAGTTCAGCGTCGCAGCGACCATGATCGGCGTCAGGGTATTCGGCAGGATGTGCTTCAGCATGATGCGCCGCGCCGGCGTCTTCAACAGACGCGCGGCCTGCACATACTCCTTGCCGCGCTCGACGATCGTCTGGGCGCGCACGGTGCGGGCATATTGCACCCAGGCGCTGAGCGTGATCGCCAGCACCAGAACGGCGGCAGAGCCGACATCCCTGAGTTCCGGCGGCAGCATCTGGCGCGCGACGGCGCTGACGAGGATCGCGATCAGGATGGTCGGGATCGACAGAAGCACGTCGCCGATGCGCATCAGGAAGTTGTCGATGAAGCGGCCGAAATAGCCGGCAACGAGGCCGAGGCTAAGCCCGACGGCGAGCGAAAGCACGACCGAGGCGACGCCGATCAGGATCGAGATGCGCGAGCCATAGAGAATGGCCGAGAGCATGTCGCGCCCTTGCGTGTCCGTGCCGAGCACATAGGGCCATTGGCCATCGGCTTCCCAGATCGGCGGCAGCTCGGAGTTCCAGAGCTCGAGCTGGGCCGGATCGAAGGGGTTCTGCGGCGCAATCAAAGGCGCTGCAAAGGCGGTCACGATCAGGAAAGTAAGGATGATCGCGCCGATGATTGCCGAAGGCTTATGGGTGAAGGACCACCAGAGATCGCTCTGGCGGAAGCGTGCAAGCCGCGAAGGCTTGCGTGCCGGTGTGGTTTGCTGGACGTGATCTGTCATGGCAACGACCTCAGCGGGTTGCATCGCGCAACCGCGGATCGATGACCGCATAGGCGATATCGACGAGCGTGTTGAGCGTGACGAAGATGAAGGAGACGATGCAGAGATAGCCCGCCATGACCGGCATATCGAGGAAGGTCACCGCCTGGATGAAGAGCATGCCCATGCCCGGCCACTGGAACACGGTTTCGGTGATCAGCGCGAAGGCGATCAGCGAACCGAAATTCATCGCCGTCATGGTGACAACAGGCATCAGACAGTTCCGGAGCGCGTGGCGGAAATAGATCCGCCACCGCGGCACGCCACGCGCGCGAGCGAACTTGATGAAGTCGGAGCGCAGCACTTCCATCATTTCTGCGCGCACCAGGCGCATGACCAGGGTGATCTGGTAGAGCGCAAGCGCGAGAGACGGCAGGAGCAGCGAAGCGCGGCCGGACGGCGTCAGCAGGCCGGTGCTCCACCAGCCGAGCTGCACCACGTCGCCGCGCCCGAAGGCGGGAACGAGGCCGAACGTGACGGCAAAGACGAGGATCAAGAGGATGCCGACGACAAAGCTCGGCAAGGAGACGCCGATGATACTGACGAATTGCAGCCCCTCGGAATACCATCGCCCTCGGTGGATTGCGGTCAGGACGCCGAGTGGAAGGCCGATCAGAAGCGACAGGACGGTCGCGACCAGCGCCAGTTCCATCGTTGCCGGGAAGCGCTCGGCAATAAGCTTCATCACGTCCTGGCCGTTGCGGTAGCTGATGCCGAAATCGCCCTGTGCGGCATTGCCGACGAAGCGGCCGAACTGGGTGAGGAAGGAATCGTTGAGCCCGAGCTTTTCGCGCAGCTCGATACGGTCGGCCTGCGACATCTGCTCGTTGGCCATCAGCTCCACCGGATCGCCGGCGAAGCGGAAGATCAGGAAGGCGAGCAGCGCAACGGCGAGCATGACCAGCACGGCATTGGCCAGCCGCTTGATGAGAAAGACAATCATTGGGTTTCTCGCTGAATGAGGAGCCCCGGCAGAGCAATCTCCGCCGGGGCAAGAAAACTCAATCGCCGATACGGGTCAGCCAGTGACGCGGCTTGTTGTCGGCCCGAATGGTCACGTCCGTGACGTTCTTCGACATTGCCCAGGCCATCGGCTGCTGGTGCAACGGGATCATGATGACCTCATCCTTGGCGAACTTCAGCGCCTCGGTTTCGATCGCCAGACGCTTGTCGTGATCCATCTCGAGCGCGGCCTTCTTCACCATCGCGTCGAGTGCCGGATAGGACCAGCCGCCATAGTTGGCGACGCCGGCCGCGCCTTCACGGGTCGAGAGAACCTGAACCAGGATCGAATAGGCGTCGAGCGTCGGCTCGTTGGCCCAGCCGATCATGTAGGCGTCGGACTTGCCGCCGGCGCGCTTCGGCGCCTGTACGGCGCGCGGACCGATGTCGAGGGTCGGCTTCAGACCGACGCGCGACAGCATCGAGACGAGCGCGCTGCAGACGTCTTCCTCGTTGACGCTTTCGTCGTTCATGCAGACGAGCGTGAACTCCTTGCCGACAGCGCCGGCCTCTTCGAGCAGCTTCTTGGAGAGTTCCGGATCATAGGCGGTCGGCACGTCGAGTTCGGCGCTGTAGCCCGGGATTTCCGGAGCAACCATGGTACCGGCGACATGCGACTTGCCGCGCATCACCCGCTTGAAGATCAGCTGGCGGTCGATGGCATGGTCGATCGCCTGGCGCACCTTGATGTTGTTAAAGAAGTTTTCGCGACCGTCGGCAAAGGTCTCGTGGCGGTTGAAGACCATGTGCACGGTGCGCAGGTCCGTACGCTCGATGACCTTGATCTCCGGCGAACTCTTCAGGCGCTCGAGATCCTGCACCGGCGCGCCGTCGGTCAGATCGATTTCGCCCGAAAGCAGCGCCGCAACGCGGGTTGCGGCCGAGGTGATCGGCATGAATTCGATGCGGTCGAGATTGTGCTTCGGCGTATCCCACCAGCCGTCGTTCTTGATGAGAACGGTCTTGCTGTCCGGCACGCGCGACTCGACCTTGAACGGGCCGGTGCCGTTGGTGTTGTAGGTGGCGTAGCCTTCAACCTTGGAGCCGACATCGGTCGGCAGTTCGGACTTGTTGTCGACCAGCCAGTCCTTGTCGAACATGAAGATGTTGGTCATGTCGTTGAGGAACAGCGGGTTCGGCGAATTGACTTCGATGTCGACCGTGTAGTCGTCGACCTTGGTGGTCGAGACATAGGCCGGAATGTTGCCGCGCAGCGGCGAGGTCGGATGGCTGACACGGGCCATGGAGGCGACGACGTCATCGGCGTTGAACTCGGCGCCATTATGGAACTTCACGCCCTTACGCAGGTGGAAGCGCCAGACCTTGTCCTTGACCATCTCCCAGCTGGTGGCGAGCGCCGGCTCGACCTTGAACTCCGGCGTATAGCGCGTCAGGCCCTCATACACGTGATTGAGGAAGGCCAGGTTCGAGGTGCTGCCGTAGGAGTAGGGGTCGAGCGAGAAGATATCCCGCGGGCTACCCCAACGCAGCGTTTCGGCGGAGGCCGAGGATGCGAGAAAGGCAAATGCCAACCCCGCGAGGAGATGCTTTCTCAGTTTCATGTCGTTCCCTCTGTTTTCTCATCAGTCGCCATATGCAGGCGCCCTCACCCACTCGTGAGCAAGTTGCCCTAGATTTGAAGCTGTCGGCGACAATGTCAACTATTTTGTCGACAATTTTGTATGCATGATTGTTTAAAGTCGCATACGACGGCGAAAACACCCGCTCGTCGACGAACAAAGGCATGGGGAAATTTCAGGGAACGCAGCAACTGTCGGGCGAATCGAAACCGGTAAGACTCGGCAGGAAAGCCGCGCTCCGACACGGTGCAAAATCGTAGCAAGAACCGGATTCGACTGAAAACACTTGCGTTTACGTGTGTTTCTGCACGGAGGGGCGGGGCATACCGAGCCGGCAACGGCGGGTGACCTTCTCAAACGGAGGCGCGCGCACTGGTGGCAGGGGTTGAGATCACCGCCGGCGCTGATACCGGCTGCAGATATCGAGACACCTGGATCTCAAGTTCGCCCGCGTGGCATTCTCCACGTCCTGGGATTGGACGAAGGCGATCTGGGCCACCGGCGTCCCGAGCTCCAAAAATCCGTGGGCAAGCTGACGTCCATGGCTAGGCTCTTGGCTGCAGCTCTCCTAGATTGGCCGCTCGAAAATGTGAGGAGGAATGCGCGTGAAAGTCTATCTCGCTGGCCCGGAAGTGTTTCTGCCCAATGCGGCTGAGATCCAGAAACTGAAGGCGGAACTGGCGCGCGCTGCCGGGTTTACGCCGCTGGTGCCGGGCGATCTCGAGATCCCGCCGGCTCCGACCAAGCATCAGCGCGGCCTTGCAATCTACGCCGTCGACGAAGGCATGATGCTTGCCGCCGACTTGATCATCGCCAACCTGACGCCGTTTCGCGGCATCAGCGCCGACGTCGGCACAGTGTTCGAACTCGGCTTCATGTGCGGCCATGGCAAGCACGTCTATGCCTATACGAACACCGCCCGCAGCTACTACGAGCGCATCCTGCATGACCACTACCGCGGAAAGGCCGCCTTGCGCCCCGACGGCCGCATGGCCGGTCCGGACGGGATCAGCATCGAAGACTTCGATATGGCCGACAACCTGATGCTCGACGGCGGCGTTCTGCGACGGGAAGGCAGGCTCGTGCAGCGCGAAGTGCCCGAGGCTGATCGCCTGACCGACTTGCAAGCCTTCAAGGAATGCCTTGCGCTTGCCGCCAAGCAGCACCTGGCATAACGGCCGGCCGGAAGCCGGGGCTTTGTGACGGGAATTAGTCGCTGGCGCAGGGCCAGCCCGCCGGCGTATTCATGCCGGCGGGAAGCTTGGTCGAGCTGTCGCCGCAGGTCATGTCGACCTGCTCCTGCTCAAGTCCGGTTGCCTCCGACAGGTCGACGCCCTCGATACGCGTCAGGAACATGAACGCGCCTTGGAAATCGATCGGGCCGGAAAAACTCGTGCTGGTCAGGTCCGCGCGCGAAAGGTTGGCGTGCGTAAATCGGGTTCCGGTGAGCTCCGCCTTGTCGAAATTGGCTCGGCCCAGTTCGGCTTTCTCAAAGCTTGCGCCCGTCAAGCGGGCGCCGCTGAAATTGGCCCGCTGCAGCTCGGAGTTCACGAACGATGCCTTCTCGGCGGACACGCCGGCAAAGTTGCAGCGATAGGCTTCGATCTTGGAGAAGTTCGCGCCATTCGCCGTCGCTCCGGCAATCGAGGATCGAACCAGAGTTGCCTTTTCCAGATTGGCTTCCGTCAGGTTCGCGCCGCGCAGATCCGTCAAGGTGAAGTCGGTGTTGACGAGATTGGCACCCTGAAGGTCGCTACCGCCGAGCATAAGCGCTTTCTTGTTGCAGTCGGTCCAATCGGCTCCGGGCGATGCCGAATCCTTACAACTGGCGGCTTGCGCCATCGACGGCGCCGCGAACGCGACAAGGCCCAAAGCCGCCGCCGGAACGACCAGTCCTTTCATGACGTCGGCCACGATCCTCGATGCCGTTGCGCGGGCCGGGCGCAGTGTACCGCGCTCCTGGCCGGGATTGATTTTGAGGATGTTCATGGCGCCGCTCCAGGACCCGAAGGTCGAATCGATTGCATATAAGGTGCTTCGTGCGCCTTTCCGCCGACTGACATCGCCGGTCATGCGCACGTCTTCGTTAAACGTATGACGTTGCTCGCCTTTATGCAAATGACAGAAATGAAAACGGTCCGTTTCAGATCGATACGTCCAGCAGCCAGTCGCGCAACGCCGCGCTCGGTCCGCGCTCGCCGATCGATGCCGACGACAGCAGATGATAGGCCGAACCGTCTTCGAAAAAGCCGCACGGCGCGACCAGGATGCCATTGTCGATATCGTCGCGGACAAGCTGCCAGGGCCCGATCGCGACGCCAATCCCGGCGATCGCCGCCTGAAGGCTGATGTAGAAATGCTCGAAGACATGGCCGCGCTGCTCCGGGGCGGCACAGCCGACCATTTTCGCCCAGGTCTCCCACGCTTCTGGTCGCGTTCGCGTATGCAAGGGGATCGCATTCTTCCGCAATTTGGGCGAGGAGCCGACCTCGGCTGCGTCGAAAAACGCGGCGACCTTGTCTGCGCGGCAAACCGGACCTATTCGCTCCGGAAAAAGCCGCACCACATGAGTGCCCTCCGGCCAGGGGAAATCGTCGCGACGGATTGCCAGATCGATACCCCGCCCCAAGGGTACCGGCCCGCCACCCGCAACGAGATGGACGGACACATCCGGGTGCAGCACCTGGAAATTCGGAAGGCGCGGTATCAGCCAGCGCATCAGAAGTGTCGGCTCGCAGGAGACCACCAGCGCCGGCGTTCGCGACACTTCCCTGATCTCCCGGACGGCATTCTCCACCAGACCGAAGCCTTCGCGCACGGCCGCCGCCAGCTTCCGCCCGGCTTCCGTCAGGAAGACACGCCGGCTGCGGCGCTCGAACAGCGCCACGCCGAGATCGTCTTCGATAAGGCGGACTGCGCGGCTGATGGCGCCATGCGTCAGATGCAGCGCGTCTGCAGCGCGACTGAAGCTCTCAAGTCTGGCTGCCGCCTCGAAACACCGCAGCGCCGCAAGCGGCGGAAGCCGCGACGCTTTTATCTGTGAGTAAAACTCACCGAAATCGTCAGAACTCATCGTTAGTCGTTTCTCATCGATCAAACTATTGAAGCAGTAATGAAAGAGACGAACGGGAAAAACAATGACCGAACTGTTAGCTGTAGTGACCATTACAATCTTCGCCGTCGTCAGTCCGGGGCCGGATTTCGCGATGGTGACGCGCAACAGCCTGCTCTTGTCGCGACGGGCCGGTGTCTTGACCGCGCTCGGTATCGCCGCAGGCGTCTGGGTCCATGTCGCCTATACTCTGCTCGGCGTCGGCCTTCTGATCCGTCAGTCTCTGCTTCTCTTCACCCTGCTGAAACTCGTCGGCGCCGCCTATCTGATCTGGCTCGGCATCCAGATGCTGCGCGCCAAACCGGCCGAAGAGGCTGGCATGACCGCACCTCCTGCGCTCTCCGATCTCGGCGCGTTGCGTATGGGGTTTCTGACCAATGCGCTCAATCCGAAAACGACGATCTTTGTCGTCAGCCTTTTCATGCAGGTCGTCGAGCCGACCACGGCGCTGCCCGTCCAAATGGCTTACGGAGCGTTCATCTCTGCCGCACATCTAATCTGGTTTACGATCGTCGCCCTGTTCTTTTCGTCGGGCAAAGTACGACTTCGCCTGATTGCGCTTCGCCATTGGATCGATCGCACCTTCGGTGCCCTGCTCGTCGGCTTCGGTGTATTGCTGGCAACGGCGAGCGCGTCACGCTAGGTGACGCTTGGTCGCGGCGTGCCGCTTGCCTTCTCCGCTACGAGCACTTGCCTGAACCGCGGAACGCATGCAATATCCATACAATTCAGCATGAGGTATTCGCGATGGCGGACGAGCGCTTGGGAATTTCGTGGCAACCGGCAATCCGCAAATCGGATGGGCCGCTCTATCTCGCCATCGCCGATGCCATCGCGGCGGATATCGGCGAAGGGCGCTTGTCCGAAGGGATGCGCCTGCCGCCGCAGCGCACGCTGGCCGAGGCGCTCGGGATCGACTTCACCACAGTCAGTCGCGCCTATAACGAGGCCCGACATCGCGGCCTCGTCGAAGGCCGGGTCGGCCAGGGCACCTACGTGAAAACGCGACGTGTAAGAGCCAGCGGCACGCCGACCGGCGGCCCCGTCGACATGAGCATGAACCTGCCGCCGTTGTTCGACGACCCAATTCTCGCCACTCGTCTCTGGGACGACATGGCGGCGCTGCAGGCCGATCACGGCCTTGAACTGCTGATGCGATACCAGCCGCCGGGCGGCGCCCTGCACAATCGCACGACAGGGGCCGCGTGGCTGAAATCCAGGCTGGGCGAGGTTCCGGCGGAGCGCGTGCTGATTTCCGCCGGCGCGCAAGGGGCTCTGCTTGCGACGCTTGGCAGTCTCACCAAAGCCGGTGACATGATTTGCGCCGAGGCTATTACCTATCCCGGCCTCCGCGCACTGGCAGCACACCTCGGCATCAGGCTGCACGGCCTCGCGATGGACAGCGAAGGCCTCTTGCCCGAAGCATTCGAAGACCTCTGCGCAAAGGAGACGCCGAAAGCGCTCTATTGCAATCCGACGCTTCACAATCCCACGACGACGACACTTTCGCTTGAGCGGCGCCAGGCGATCGTCACTATCGCCAGGCGGCACGACGTAGCGATCATCGAAGACGATGCCTATGGCGCTCTTCCCGCTTCCGCACCGCGCCCGCTGGCGGTGCTGGCGCCGGACCTCGTCTACTATGTCGGCGGTCTTGCAAAATGCCTGTCGCCCGCCTTGCGCATCGCCTATCTCGTCGTTCCGGACAGCCGAAGCTCTGTCCGCGTCGAGGGCGCGATCCGCGCCACGGTCGGCATGGCGTCCCCTCTTGCGGCCGCAATCGCCACGCGCTGGATCGAGGACGGGACGGCTGACGCCGTGCTCGCAGCCATTCGCAGCGAGACCGCGGCGCGACAGCGCATCGTCTCCGAGCTTCTTCCTGCCAACGTCGCTCAAACGAACCCGGACGCCTTCCACGCCTGGCTGCACTTGCCATCCCCCTGGACACGCGGCGAACTGAGCGCGCGATTGCAGGCGGCCGGGATCAGCGTCGTTGCAAGCGACGCCTTTGCACTCGGTTCGCCACCGGAAGCCGTCCGCCTCGGCCTCGGCGCTGCTACCAGCCACGCGGAGTTGCGCCGCAGCCTTCTCGTCATCACTGACCTTATCGGCCAGCCCCCGGCCGCTTCCAGCTTCGTGGTGTAAACGCCGCCGGCGAAATTGTCGCACATATGTATGCATACAATAAATTGACAATGTATGTTTTTCGGCGCCTAATCTTGGCAAGCCTGAGACGGCCCCAAGAAGAGACTGGCCGCCTATCCAGGCAATTTCGGCGCAAAATCCCAAGCGCCAACAAGGACGCCTGAAAGGAACATACATGTCTTCCGATAGTGACTGGCCGCCAATCCCACCCATGCAGACCGGCTTGCGCGGTCGCTGCCCCCGCTGTGGGCAAGGGCACCTCTTCAACGGCTTCCTGAAGATGCGCAAGGAATGCGAAGTCTGCGGCCTGGATTACTCCTTCGCCGATCCGGCCGATGGCCCTGCTTTCTTCGTCATCTGCTTTGCCTGCGTGCCGAGCGTCTTTCTTGGCGTCTGGCTCGAAGTTCAATACAGCGCGCCGCTCTGGATACACCTGTTGGTGACCGGCCCCTTCATGCTGCTGACCTGCATTCCGCCGCTTCGCCCCCTCAAGGGCTGGCTCGTCTCAAGTCAGTTTTTCTACAAGGCCGAGGAAGGCAAGGTCGTAAGGCGAAACACCGAGCCGTCTGCTGCGGCGACGACGCAGTAGATCTTCGAAGGCCACTCCCGGGCGCCAGAGAAGCCCAAAAACCTCCGAACACACCCCTAGAAAATAATTGCGCCGCCAACTGTTGATAGTTGACGGCGCTTTCACCGGAAGCCTCTCTTCTCAAAGGCCGGCTCTACGTAAAATAACAAATTTAAGACGTCAATCTGCAAACTGTGAAGTTTTTATGAGAGCATTTTGTCATATGAAGACTTCGTCTTTAATATAATTCGGATTCATTACTATCATTTGTAAGATAATCTTATTTTAGAAATATACGATAGTTGCCCATATGCAACAGTTTATAGTAATAGCTATTAACAAACGTCCAAAACGCGTTTGTAGCATAACTGTCTTGTTTTTTGTGATAGCGGTGTCGCCGCTGCCCGCTGCGAGTCATCGCAGTGGTTCATTTCGTAGCAGCGCGAGCGAGGTAACCGATAAATCTCTGGGGGACACCAGGGCCGGGCCTTGTTGACCTTGATAACCATTAGAGAGATCGATCGAATGACTATCAAAAGCCTTCTTCTCGGCTCCGCTGCTGCTCTCGCAGCAGTTTCCGGCGCCCAGGCAGCCGACGCAATCGTCGCAGCCGAGCCGGAGCCCATGGAATACGTTCGCGTTTGCGACGCTTTCGGCACTGGCTACTTCTACATCCCGGGCACCGAAACCTGCCTCAAGATCGGCGGCTTCATCCGCTTCCAGACCTCGTTTGGTCCGGACGAAGTGAACGGCCGTCAGGGCTGGGGCAACCGCGGCACGTCTGACTGGGATTCGTTCTCGCGCGCTTACATTTCGTTCGACGCCAAGAGCGACACCGAGTTCGGCACGCTCACCGGCTTCTTCGCTGGTGAATTCAACGCCGATAACGACTCCGACGAAGGCGACAGCCGTATCGACGTTGACGAAGCCTACATCCAGCTCGGCGGCCTCAAGGCCGGCTTCTTCTACAGCTGGTGGGATAAGGGCCTGAACGGCGAATCCGACTCGCTCGGCAACAACACCGAGTTCAACTCGATCGCCTATCTCTATGACGGCGGCTCGTTCCAGGCCGGTATTGCCATCGACGAACTCGAAGGCACCGAAACCACCAAGAAGAACGGCGTTGGCGTTGAAGCCATCGTTTCGGCTACGGTCGGCGGCGTTTCCATCGACCTGCTCGGCGGTTATGACACCGAATTCGAAGAAGGTGCGATCCGCGCCCTGCTTTCGGCTGACCTCGGCCCAGGCACGTTCCAGCTCGCTGGTATCTGGGCTTCGGACCCGAACGCCTACTGGAAGGCTTCGGAGTGGACCGTTGCAGCTTCGTACGCCTTCAAGGCAACCGACAAGCTGAAGATCACCCCTGGCGCTCAGTACTGGGGCGACTACAAGTTCAACAGCGACCTCGACCGTTGGCGCGCTGGCGTGACCCTCGACTACGCGATCACCGAAGGTCTGGCGACCCGCGTGTCGGTTCAGTACAACAAGGAAGACCTGACGGCTACGACCGACCGCGACTTCGTCTCGGGCTTCGTCCGTCTGCAGCGTAACTTCTAATCCGATTAAACTCGGATGAAAGAAGCCCGCTACTTCGTAAGAGGTTGCGGGCTTTTTCTATGGCGAAAGTAAAGTCGGCCAGTGTTTCTTGCGCCAGACTTCGGAAGGGTCGAATGACTTCGCTCGAAGCTGGCATGAGCACTTTGCGCGATTGAAATCCTTCTGGATTGCCTGCCGCCAGACGCGTCAGGTGACGCGCACGCGAAAGCCCGCAAAATCTCTCGACTTTGCGGGCTTGCTTGTGTCTGCCGCGGTTGCGGCAGGGCGCGTGCGCGGCTCAGCTTGCCGGTGTCGGCTCTCCAAGCGAGAGCATCAGCCGGTTCGCCCAGTTGAAGAAGGCAGCACCATGGATGACGTCGGCGATCTCCAGTTCGTCGAGGCCTGCGGCCGAAAGTCGGGAGGTGTGTTCCTCCCCGAAGACTGGCGGGGTCGCTGTAAGCGCCACCGAAGCGGCGACGATTGCATTCCAGCGTTCGCCGAGATCGGTTTCGACGCCCTCGTCGAGGAGCTTCTGCACATCCTCGCTACGCTTGGAGTGATGCGAAGCGAAGCGCGAATGGACCGAAGCGCAGAAGATGCAGCCGTTATATCGTGACGCCGCGGTCGCAGCCAGTTCGCGTTCGGCGCGCGGCAGGCCCGAGCGCGTGTTGTAGAAGATGTCCTTGTCGGTTTTCGTGCGCGCTTCAAGCACTTCCGGATCGCGCACGAGCAGACGGAAGTAGGGCGACTTTGCGCGTCCAGCCTCGACCAGACCTTTGAAGTGACGCTCCGTCAACTCTTCCTCCGGCAATGGCTGCAGCCACGGTGTCCAGCCGATCTCTGCCTGCGTGAACGTGACAGGCGGGTTTTCGACGATCGGGATGATGGCATGTTCGGTCATTCACACGTCCTCTCGAGTTCTTAAGCCGCAGCGCGCTTCGTGGCGGTCGACAGCAATGCAAGGCCGGCGATCACACGGATCTGAAACGCGACGAAGGAAACCAGCTGCGACAGGGTCACGACAGCATTTGTCGTCCAGCCCGCGTCGAGCAGGGCCTGCAATGCCTGCGGCCTGGCATCACGCAAGTGGAAGACGAGCAGGTGAGCGTGCTCCAGCGCGGCAGACAGCTTGGGGCCGAGCGCCTCCCGGCTTGGCTGCGATACTCGGTAGAGCGGGCCGGTTACGTTCTCGTCCTTGAGCGGACCGTCGGGATAGTTGCCGTAGGGGCCCGTCGCCCGCCCCGCCCCGATCTCGGCCTTGATGACCTCGACCAACCAGCGATCGGTGCCGCTTTCCTCGAACGGGCTGCTATAAAACTCGAAAATGTCGGGCTGACGGTGCAGGCCGGCGACGAAGCTCGCGATCGCATGACGCTCCGCCGCCGACACGTCGCCGAAATCCGCGGGCTGAAAGAGTGCGAGATAGCTCTTCTGTGCCTGTTCGCGGGTTTCCGGCCTTTGGGCGCGAATGCGGTCGAGCGCCGATCCGGCAGTGATGCCGGCCAGCAGATCGATGATATCCGGTGACGTAGTGGTCATGACGTCGTCTCCTTTGCAAGATGGGAAAGCAATCCGTTTCAACCGACGGCGCCGAAGCGCCGGGCATGGAATTTCTCCTGTGGCGACCAGCCGAGCGCGGGTGCGACCTGGGTCGCGATGAGCTCGATCGAGCGCAGGATCAGTGGGTGCGGCGGATCGACGGAATGGACCTGGAACACCAGGTCGGTGACACGCTCCAGCGTCTCGTCAGCGCTAAGGCTCGCGATGACGTCATCGACGGAGCCGACATGCACGTCAAAAGCCGCGATCAGATCGGCAAGTGAATTGCCTGGAACCGCGTGGCCGCTGGCGAGCAGCCGTTCCGCGCCTCGTCTCAAGCCAACCTCGGCAAGCCGCAACGCTTCGGCGCGGCTGTCGGCGACGAACAGGCTGCGAGAACCAAGGATACGCGGCGCGCGGCCGGAAGGAAGCGCATGCAGATAGGCATCGATGATCGGGTTTTGCAGCTCCGCCAGTGAAGCGTGCGGATTGTCCTCCGGCCGCGGCTGGGTGCGCGACAACATCAGGCCGTCGCCGGCGCGGCCGGCCCGCTCGCCGCCTGCCACGGAAAAGGTTGCCTGCCAGATGCGGTCGAGCAGTTGCGGTGCTGCAGGATAGAGGCGATCGCCACCGGGCAGCCCACGGCCTGCCCAAGCGTCGAGAACCGTTTGCAGATGGCTGCCGTAGATCGCGCCGCGATCGGCGCTTTCCAGGCCAAAGGCCGAGAATGAGGATGGCGTGCCGCCGGTCCCGAACCCGACCTCCAGTCGCCCGCCAGAGAGCAGATCGAAAACGGCGGCGTCCTCGGCCACGCGGATCGGATTTTCAAGCGGCAGGGTGATGACACCGGTCCCGAGACGGATACGCGTCGTCTCGGCTGCAACATGGGCGAGGAAAACCAGAGGCGCCGGAAGGCCGCCTTCGTCCGCGTGGAAATGGTGCTGCGCCACCCAGGCCGTGTCGAAGCCGAATCGCTCGGCCGTGACGATCTGCTCCTTTGCGTAGTAGTAGCGGGTGCCTGCCGGTACGTCGTCGAGCAATCGGGTGAAAAAGCCAAGGCGTTTGCGTGGCGTCGTCTCAATCATGGTCGGTCCTGTCTGTCGTCCGTTGTTCAGGCCGCAACCCGGCGCCTGCGTCCGGGGATGGCATTGATCAGTTCGCGGGTGTAATCGCTGCGCGGATTTTCGAAGACGTCGGAAACGGTTCCGCCGTCGACCAGTCGCCCGTCCTTCAGAACCGAAACGGTGTCCGAGATCTGGCGCACGACGGCGAGGTCGTGGGAAACGAAGAGATAGGTGAGCCCGAGGTCGCTCTGCAGTTCGTCCAAGAGATCGAGAATACGGGCCTGCACGCTGACATCGAGTGCGGAAACCGCTTCGTCGAGCACGACCAACTGTGGATCGAGCACGAGCGCCCGGGCGATGGCAACGCGCTGCCGCTGGCCACCGGAAAGCGCATGGGGCCGCCGTGCAAATGCGTCCTCCGGCAAGCCGACACGGCCTAGGATCGCCCTTGCCTTCTCCTCGCGCTCGGAACGCCGAAGTCCTAGATAATTCGTCAGCGGTTCGGTCACGATCTGCAGCACGCTCTGGCGCGGGTCGAGCGAACCGTAGGGGTTCTGGTAGACAAGCTGGACCTTGCGGCGGAACTGCCGAAGCTCCTCTCCGGTCAACCCCGAAACTTCGGTTCCGTCGATCGAGATCCGGCCTGCAGTCGGCCTGTCAAAGCCGACGATGCTGCGGATCGTCGTCGTCTTCCCAGATCCGGATTCCCCGACGATCGCGTGGGTCGTTCCCCGCCGGACGCGGAAACTCAGCTCGTCGACGGCCCGTAGCGGGGAACCGCCGTCCTTGCGGAACTCGCGCACAAGTCCCTCGACGACGACGATATCGTCCGGGGCCTCAGCAACGGGTGGTCGAACCGTTGCCAGCCTCGGAGGCGCGGTAAAGGACGGCGCGTCCGAAAGCAGCTGTTTCGTGTAGGGGCTGCGCGGTGCGGCAAGAACGGCAACCGTTGCGCCCTGCTCCTGAATCCGCCCGCCCTGAAGGACGACGATCCTATCGGCGCGGTCGGCGGCAACACCGAGATCGTGGGTCACCAGAAGCACGGCCGTGCCATATTCCGTTCGCAACTCGTCGATCAGATCGAGAATGAGCTTCTGGACAGTGACGTCGAGTGCGCTCGTCGGTTCGTCGGCAATGATCAACTGTGGCTTCAACGCAATCGCAATCGCGATCAGCACCCTTTGGCGCATGCCGCCCGACAGTTCATGCGGATATTGCCGCGCCCGGAGTGCCGGCTCGCTCAAGCCGACGCGGGCAAGAAGAGAGATGACGCGGGCCTCGATCTCGTCGGAACGCAGCGCCCTGTGGATGCGAAAGATCTCGCCGAGTTGCGAACCAATCGTCTTGACCGGGTTGAGCGAACTTCCCGGATCCTGCGGCACGAGACTGATCTTCGCGCCGCGCACCGTGTCCAGTTGTCGATCCGTCCAGCGGGCGATATCGGTTCCATTCAGCTTGATGCTGCCTTGCTCCACCCGGCCATTCGCAGCGAGCAGACCGATGATCGACTGGGCCGTCGTCGTCTTGCCGGAACCGGATTCACCGACAAGCGCCACAACCTCGCCTGGATTGATGCGAAACGAAACGTCGTGAACGGCGCGGCGCTCGCCGCTACCGTCAGCATAGGCGATGCAGAGGCCCTCGACCTCGAGAACGGGCGGAAACGGTACAGGTATGACGGTCATGCTGCGGCCCTTCCGAAAGATTGACTGACGCGATTGGCAGCCAGCACGACGAGGACGACCACGATTCCGGGCGCGGTGGTCAACCACCAGGCAGTCGAGATGTAGTTGCGTCCCTCGGCGATCAGCAGTCCCCATTCCGGGGTCGGCGGCGGCGCGCCGTAGCCGAGAAATCCGAGCGTCGAAATCTGCAGAACGGCCGATCCGAATTGCAGCGCGGCAAAGGCGACGACCGAGGTCAGGGAATTCGGCAGAATATGGCGCCACAGAACCGAGGCGAAGGTTCCGCCACTGCCGAAGGCCGCCTCGACATAATCGCTGCGGCGCACGCGCACGACTTCCGCACGCGCCAGCCGGGCAAAGCCTGCAACCGAGGTAACGCCGACCGCGATTGCCGCGTTCACGGTTCCAAAGCCGAGCAGGATGATGATGCTGAGCGAAAGCAGCAGCGGAGGGATCGACAACAGCACGTCGACGACGCGCATAATCGCATCGTCGAAGCGACGCCGCACCGAGCCGGCGACGACGCCGAGACCGGTGCCAACGGCAAGGCCCAGCCCGACGGCGACAAAAGCACCGGTCAGCGAATGAACGGCCCCGTAGACGATGCGCGCATAGAGATCGCGCCCGAGCGCATCGGTTCCGAGCAGATGGTCAGCGCTCGGTCGCTGCAACTGCGCGCCACCGACGCCTTCAACTGGGTTGTAACCTGTGAAGAGCGAAGGGGCGACCGCCCAGAGGAACACGGTGCCAAGGATGAGCCAGGAAAGCGCCAACCCTAGGGGTAGGCGGCGCAGCCGCGATGCCGCGCCAGAACGCCGTTCGCTCTTTGCCCTTGGCGCCGCAACGGCGTCATCGTGAAGCGTATCGAAGGTCGTCATGCAACGGCTCCAGTTTTGGTCCTGAGGCGTGGGTCGAGCACCGGATAGAGCAGGTCCACAGCAAGATTGATGATCACGAAGGCGAGCGCCGACAGCACTACGATCGCCTGAAGCACGGCGGCGTCCTGGCTGCCGACGGCGCGTTCAGTCAGTCCGCCGATGCCGTTCAGCCCGAAGACGGTCTCCGTCACTACGGCTCCGGCGATCAGTTCGCCGAAGAGGACACCGGCTATCGTCAGCGTCGGCAGCAGGGCATTCTTTGCAACGTGCCGCCAGAGAACCCAAAGGTGGGTGGCACCCTTTGCCCGCGCCACGGCGACGAAGGGGCGCGTTATCACCTCATCGATATTGCGCACGAGCACCTGCGCCAGGGGCGCGGAAATCGGCACGGCGAGTGTCGCGACCGGCAGGATCAGTTCCTGCCAGGGACCAGGATTGATGACGGGCACGAGTTTCAGGCGGAAGGAGAAGATCTGGATGAGCATAATGCCGAGCCAGAAGGTCGGGACCGAAATGAAAAGCGAGGGAACCGACTGCAGCGCGCCACGCAGCCACGCAAACGGCGCGAGACTGGAGAGGAAAGCGATGACGGTCGCCAGGACCGCGGCTAGTCCGAAGCCGAGCCCCGCGAGCTTTAGCGTTGCCGGCAGATGCGCGGCGAGCAAGCTTGAAACCGGAACGCCGGCCTGAACAGAGTAGCCGAAGTTGCCGGCCAGGAAGTTGCCGAGGGTCCGCACGTACTGCACCGGCACGGAGCTGTCGGCGGCATAGGAAGCGCGGATTTCGGCGACCTGTTCGGCGGTCAGGCCGAGCTCGGGGTTCTGGAACTTGATGAGGATCGCATCGCCGGGCATGGCCTGCAGCAGCACGAACGAGATCGTGAATGCGGCCCAAAGCACAAACAGGGCCTGAGCGACACGGTTGAACAAATAGGCGGACATGATCCCATCCTCGCAAGCGGATTTCAGAGACGGCGGCCACCGGCCCTGCGGCGGCCGCCGAACCAATCAATGTTCGGCAAGCCAGGTGCTGTAGAAGCTTGGACGCCCGACGGCCTCGAAGGCCACGCCCTGAACGTAGGGCGCACCGGCATAGGCCTGCGGTTCCTCGAAGATCGGGATCGCATAGGCCTGGTCGACGACGTAGTCCTGGACTTCACCGGCGATCGCGAGGCGCTTCTGGCGATCCGGCTCGGAGGCGAGCGCATCGAGCAGTCCGTTCAGTTTGGGATCGACGAAGCTCTGGACCTTGTCGCTGAGCCCGCCCTTCTGGCGCAGCACGTCGCGGTTCTTCGGATAGTACTGGCTCTTGATCACATCGGGGTCCGCGCGGCCGACCATGGCCGGCGACACCGGCGTCTTCAGCGGATCGAGATCATCCAGCGTCTTGCTGCCGCTGTCGCCGGCAAGAACGCTCAGCTTCACGCCCACCTTGCCCCACTGCTGAGCGACCAGTTGCAGCGTTTCCTTGTTCTGCGGCTGCGGCAAGGACTCGTAGGCTGTCAGCACAAGTTCCTTGCCGTCCTTCTGGCGCAGGCCATTTGGGCCGACCGACCAACCGGCTTCATCGAGCAGGGCCTTGGCCCTTACGGGATCAAAAGCGAGCTTGGCCGAGATGTCCTTGTAGCCGAGCGCCGACGAGGCGATGATCGAAGTGGCTTGCGGATAATTGGCCGAGAACAGCGTGGTGACGATTTCCTTGGTGTCGGTCGCGTACAGCAGCGCCTGGCGTACCCGGATGTCGGCGACCAACGGGTTGTCCGGGCGGAAGACGACGCTGTTGTTCACCCCGCGGGTGGAAGGCGCGTAGATCTGATAGTCCTGCGCCTCGACCTGGCCCTCGTCATAGGCCTGAACCTGGCGGATAAAATCCGCCTGCCCTGCGAGCAGTGCACCGATGCGCACGCTGTCTTCGCCGGTGATGATGTACTTGATGCCGTCGAGATAGGCGCGGCCCTGGTGTTCGAGCTTGGCCGGGCCCCAGTCGTATTCCTCGCGCGCCTTCAGGTTCAGTTCCTTGCCGATCGTCTCGCTCTCGACGACAAACGGACCGGAGCCGATGATTTTCGTCGCGTCACCAAGTTCTTCGAAAGGCAATGCCAGCGTGCTTGCGGCCACCAGGCCCGAGCCGATAACGGACGTTCCCTGAAGGAACCCCGGCGACGGCTTCTTGAAGTAGAATTTGACCGTCAGCGGATTGACGACTTCGCTGCGCTCGTAGTTGTTGATCACCTCTGAAACCGGCTGCTTCAACGCCTTGTTGCCGAGGCCGAAAACGTCGTAGTTCTTGGCAACGGCAGCCGCGTCGAGCGGCGAGCCATCGGAGAACGTTACGCCCGGACGAATCTTGAACGTGTATTCCGTCGCATCGGCGTTGACCGTCCAGGCCTCGGCGATCCAGGGCTCGATCTCCAGCGTCTTCGGATTCTGATAGGTCAGCTTGTCGGTGATCTGGTTGAGAATGCCACCGTTCGGATAGAAGCCGCCGGCCGGCGGGTAGAGGTTCGTATGGGCCTGCTGCTCCAGATAGATCAACGTGCCGCCCTTTACCGGATCCGTCGTTTGCGCCTGAGCGCCGCTCAGAGCCAGGCCAGAGGTCGCAAGTGTGGCGAGCGTCAGCGCCAGGCGTTTCAGTTTCGTCGTCATGAGAGCCTTCCTTCAGAAATCTGGAGGCTATGGTACGACCGCGGCAGGCATAATCAATTAAATCTAGTAAATTAATATGCTATATGTTTTGCTCGAACAGAAAGAAGCATCTAGCGTGCGAACGCCCGGGAGATAATTGTCCCTTCCCGTATTTTTCCCACCGATTTTGACGGGCCGGGATCGACAGAAGTGTGGAAAGAAGCCCCCTGGTAACCACCGCCACATACGCGACATGGACACGTGCTTGATTGCGCGCGGCATTGACACCATTGTCGTCATCCGTTGAAAAATCTTGGCAATTTCTCTGAACCTCCCAAGGATCGTAAGCATCATGGAAAGCAATAAAGTCCTCGTCGTCGGCGGTGCCGGCTACATCGGCTCGCATACGTGCCTCGAACTCGCCAACAAGGGTTTCGAGCCGGTCGTTTACGACAACCTTTCGAATGGCCACGAGGAATTCGTCAAATGGGGCGTGCTGGAAAAAGGTGATATCCGCGACCGCAAGCGGCTCGACGAAGTGCTTGCCCGTCACAAGCCACGCGCCATCCTGCATTTTGCCGCGATGATCGAGGTGGGTGAATCGGTGAAAGACCCGGTTTCCTTCTACGACAACAATGTCATCGGCACGCTGACCTTGCTTTCGGCTGCCCTTGCCGCCGGCGTCGAAGCTTTCGTCTTCTCGTCCACCTGCGCCACCTATGGCCTGCCGGAGAGCGTGCCGATCGACGAACAGCACCGCCAGGCGCCGATCAACCCCTACGGCCGGACCAAGTGGGTGTGCGAGCAGGCGCTGAAGGACTACGGGCAGTACAAGGGCTTGCGCTCGGTCATCCTGCGCTACTTCAACGCCGCCGGCGCCGATCCGGAAGGCCGCATCGGCGAGTGGCACGAGCCGGAAACGCATGCCATCCCGCTCGCCATCGACGCCGCCCTTGGCCGGCGGCAGAGTTTCAAGATCTTCGGCACGGACTACGACACGCGCGACGGCACCTGCGTGCGCGACTACATCCACGTGCTTGATCTTGCCGACGCCCATGTGCGCGCGGTCGAACACCTGCTTGCCGGCGGCGACAGCGTCGAGCTCAACCTCGGCACGGGCACCGGCACGACCGTCAAGGAACTGCTGACGGCGATTTCCGAGGTTTCCGGACGTGAATTCCAGGTTGATCTCGTCGACCGCCGCGAGGGAGATTCGACGACACTGGTCGCCAACAATGACAAGGCTCGCGACGTGCTGGGATGGGTTCCGAAATACGACCTCACCGACATCACGCGCACGGCCTGGAACTGGCATTCCCGCCGCAATCAGGGTGTTTGAGGCTTTGGTGGCGCTGGTGCGGCGGTCATCGCCGCACCAGGATCGCGCCGACGCGTCAGGCCGTGTGCTGCACCGTCCTTGAGAAAAAGCCCGAGCGCAGCCGTGTGGCCAGCGGCTTCTCGATCAGAAGATAGGCGAAAGCGCCAAGCGCCGTCCCCGCAACGACCGCCAGCAGCGCCGATATGAGCGGCCCGATCCCCATCATTCCACAAGCCTTGACCACGACCGAAATCGCAAAGGTGTGCCAGAGGTAGATCGAGTAGGATGCGTCGCCAAGCATCATCGGCAGCCTGTGCTTACGGAACCAGCCCTGCGCTTCGAGCGCCAGCGTTCCCAAGACCAGCATGATGGCCAAAGGCCCGAGGATGAATTCGTCGAAAGGCAGGCGAAACACGGCGACCGCCGCGAATCCTGAAAACGCGCCGGCGAAAAGCACAAGGCCGGACATTGCGCCCGGCACCCTGCCTCTCAGCCAGAACTCGGCGACGATCATGCCTGCCACGAATTCAAGAATGATCGGCCGCGTATAGGTGACGAAAAGCGCGTTGTCGCTGTCGACGGCAAAGCCGATGGCCACCAGCGCTGAGAAACAGCCCGCGATCGCCAGCAGACGCCTCGACCGCGGCAACAGCAGCGTCAGGGCGAAGACGGCATAAAAGAACATCTCGTAGTTCAGCGTCCAGCCCTGCACCAGAACCGGCCAGATTTCGCCGCTGCTGGGTGAGCGCGTGGGAATGAACAGCAGCGAGAAAAGCACATGTCCATTGCTCAAGACGAGATTGGGAAACAGTCCGGCCAGGCCGCCGATGACCATTACCGCGGTTGCGAGCCAGTAGATCGGCGCGATCCTTTGAACGCGATCACGCAGGAAGGCGAGCGGTGACACCGGCCGCCGCTCGCTGATCACCCACATGATGAAGCCGCTGATGACGAAGAAGACGTCGACGCCCGCAGCACCAATCGCGAAATGGTGCCCGGTCCGTTCGGCAGCATGGAAGACGACGACACCAAGGGCTGCGATGGCACGCAGATACTGAATGCCGTAGATCGTCGTCGGAGGGCTGATCATCGATACCTCAAGCGCAGCGGGATCTCCGATACGGACGGTGCGGGACGATCTTCGACGCTCTGCTGCGTACGCACTTCCGGCAATGTCAGCTTTCCGGCGGCGAAATAGAGCAGGAACGAGCCGATATGATAGGGGTTCATGATGTCGATCTCGACGAAGGACCGCACCAGCAGCAACAGCGCTATGCCGAAGAGCACGGAAGACTGCGTGTCATGATCCTGCGTCAACAGCCGCTTGGTATGCCCGAGCACGGTTATCAGAAGGATACCGGACAAAAGCACGAGCCCGATCGCGCCGGTCTCCACCATCGCTTCGATGAAGGTGTTGTGGAAGTGGAAGCCGGAGCGCGTGGCGATATAGAACTCTTCCCACAGGCGTTCGGGCTCCGAGAAGCCCTGGACCCAATAGGCCTGATAGCCGACACCGACCAGCGGCGAAGACATGGCGGCCTCGATGCCCTGCTGCCACAGATAGGTCCGACCGGTCAGGGTGGAATCCTTGCCGAAAAGCCCAAGGACAAGATCGACGCCGCCGCCGTAGATACCTGCAACGGCAACCATGACGGCGCAAACGGTAGCTGCGAGGAAGAGACCCTTGCGGTGTGCTGGCGACAATAGGCCGACGACCCGCATGCCGAGCCAGAGCCCGAGAATGACCACGGTGGTCAACACCGACGTCGCGGATTGCGAGGCAAAAAGGGAATAGGCCGACAGCATCGCAACCAGGCCCGATGCCACGAGCCACAGGCCGCGTTCACCAAGCGCGATCGGCGCGACGAAGGCGAAATAGATACCGAGCGAGGCGTAGAAGCCCAGCTGGTTCTTCGAGGCGAAAGCGCCGACGAAACTGTAGGTGCCGTCGAGCGGATCGAGGTGGTAGACGCCGAAGAGCAGCGAGTAGACGAGAACGACGCCGGTGCCTGCAATCGCGCCGCGCACGAGCGTCCTGATGCCGACGACCCGCATGGCAATCAGGGCGCAAATCACGTGGGAGAGATACTGCACTCCCGTTCGCGCCGTCATACCGGGCGCTGCCGACCAGAAGACGGACAGGCAGGCGAAGATCGCGAAGCCAAGAATCCAGAGGCGGATGCCGTAATTGCCGAGCACGCGACGATAATCGACCAGCACCAGCGGCAGCCAAAGGCCATAGTAGAGCAGGATGGATGCCTGCCCGAAACGCGAGGAATAGGCGAAGACGAAGAGCGATAGCGCGATCGCAACGGTGCCATAGACACCATTGCGATCGGCAGAAATCAGGCTCGCCTTCGAAATCTTCACAGCCGGCCCTACTGCGTTGCCAGGCTGGCTTCGACCTTGATCACGTCACCGGGCAATACAGGCGTATTTTCGTCGGCGGCGATCTCCGTCGGCTTGCCGTCGCGCTCGCGCATGATCGAATAGGCGATCGTGGCCTCCGCCGTATTGTCCTTCGACTGCGCGGCTTCGGCCGATTGCAGCAGCGCTTCGGCCATCAGATCGCGGCTGGTGCCGAGCTTGATCGAAAGCGTGTCGAGTTCGGCCTCGGTGTTCTGCAGGTCCTGGGCCAGTTGGGCGTCCCAGTCGTTGCGAAGATTGGTCTCGTCCTGCCCCGCCTTGCTGACATCCTGCTTCGCCTTCAGCGAAGCGGTGTCGATGTCGAGAAGAGCGGCCTGCAATTCGGCAACGCGCTGCTCCAACGACAATTTGCGCTGGCTGAGCGCCAAGCCTTTTTCGGCAAGGCTCTCGACCTTCTCGCGGTCTTCGACGACGAGTTCGAGCTGTCGATTCTGGGTTTCCGTCTTCTTTGCCAGCGACTGGATTTCGCTTTCGAGCAGGGACTTCAGATCGGCGAGCGCTTTCAATTGCAGCTTCTGCTTCCTGTCGCGCGACGCCATCAGCGCCGTCTCGTTGGCGAGAAGCTTGTCGATGCCCGGTACCCCTTGAAGGTCCTTCGGTAGCTCGATGCCTTCCTTTTCGGCGATCTCGGCCTGAAGGCGGGCGCGCCGGATCAACAACCGGTTACGCTCGGACGTCTGGACGCTCGAATCGCCATGCGCGTTGATGTAGTCGCGGGCAAAGCGCTGACCGCTTTCGGAGCGACGCAGACCGCCGCCGAGGCTTACGGCCTTCAGCACCGT
The DNA here is from genome assembly GCF_050434285.1 of Ensifer sp. KUDG1. Lineage (NCBI taxonomy): Bacteria > Pseudomonadati > Pseudomonadota > Alphaproteobacteria > Hyphomicrobiales > Rhizobiaceae > Ensifer > Ensifer sp. KUDG1. The sequence goes on along the minus strand of NZ_JBNDIG010000010.1, from coordinate 57,011 downwards.
CAGATTGGGCGCAAAAGGATATTCGCCGGGCTTCTGCACCTCGCCCGCGAGATAGACCGGGCGGTATTGCGCAAGCTCGACGGAGGCGGACGGTCGGTCACGCAGACCGAAGAGCGTCTGCATCTTCTCGCCGATCGCTTCGCCGACTTCGGTCGTCGTCTTGCCGGCTGCCGGCAGGTCGCCGATGAAGGGCAAGGAAAGCGCTCCCGACGGACCGACCGTGTACTCGCCGCTGACAACAGACCAGTCGCGGACGGCTCCTTCAGCGGTCTGCCATTCGGCCACACGGATCCTCAGCCTGTCCATGGTGCCGAGTTGGTACTCGTCGGCCCAAGCCGGAAGAGCGAAAGTGAGCGCCGCGGCGATGAGAGCGGCGCGACGCAGGAAACGGGGCAGCGTACGCGGCATGCGCGACTTTCCCGACAGATTGTGTTTTTTCATTTGGGCTTCCCGAATGAAGGGGCGCCGTCCCGCGACCGGTCGCGCGGGCTTTCCAGGCGCTGTTTCGTCAGTAGCTGCCGCGCGAGAGGCAAACGGCGGGAATGGTCCTGACAACAATGGAAAAGTCGCTCAGCAGCGACCAGTTCTGGACGTATTGGGTGTCGAACGCGATGCGGGTTGCGTAGGAAACGTCGTTGCGCCCGCTAATCTGCCAAAGGCCGGTGAGACCGGGGCGGGATTGCAGGTAGTAGACGGCGGCGCTGTCGTAGAGTTCCAGTTCGTCCTCCACCACCGGGCGCGGACCAACGATGCTCATTTCACCGCGCACGATGTTGAAGAGTTGCGGCAGCTCATCGAGGCTGAGTTTGCGCAGGACGCTGCCGACGACCGTGACACGCGGGTCATCCTGCAGTTTGCGCGTCGCGCGCCATTCCTCATAGGCGGCCGGGTTGGCCTTGAGATAGTCCTGCAGAATCCGGTCTCCGTCAGGGCGCATCGTGCGGAACTTGAGGCACCGGAAGTACTTGCCGCTATGGCCGACGCGGCGGTGGCCGTAGAAGATGCTGCCGCCGTCGGAAAACTTGACGAGCGCCATGAGCATCAGGAACAGCGGGCTTAGAAAAACGAGGGCGAGGGAAGCGGCAAGCACGTCGAAGCCACGCTTCGAAACACCACCCACAGGCGGAACTGCCGCAAACTCTGCGGCACTGAAAAACGGCGAATTGGCCGATCTGGTCGCAGACTTCATAGAGGTGACTCCATTTACGTTTGGCGATTTGTCGGTCTCCCCAGAAGGGGCCTTTAGACCACGCTGAGGCGCGCTCATCGTGAATAATGAACGTTTGGTAAGGATTTGCTTTTTGAAGGCGAAATAAAGGCGGGCATCGGCGCCGTGGCCAAAATGCGTATATCACCACTTTCGAATATGAAATATTTCCCGTGACGGCTGCCGTTATATTATTGCTAGAAAAAGTATCACCTCGCACGTATTCCTGTATTGTTTTCGACATGCCAAATTACATTTCCGGAGAAGTAGCGATATCTTCGCAGGCCGATGTTTTCCTTGAGCTTCGGGCGCGTGATTTTCCCTGCTCCGGAATTGCCGGCAGCCGATATTTCGCAAATTTTGTTGCGGCGCACCAAGTCTTTGCGGCGCACACAAACGCTCGCGACATCGTTCAAACTTGTAATAAAAGTTGATCAGCACGTGAGTGCGGCGGCAACCATCGGGGGACGCGCCGACCGCTTTCCGACGGGAGGTGGAAAATCAGCTGCCGACGTAGGCTCGCGTCACAATGGCGCTTGGGCCAATCAACTGATTTTGATTCGATCGTCGCTGTTCGAAACGCGACATAAAGATTTGCCTGTTTCTATGGAGCAAAGCGGCGGCTATTGCCGGTTGCAGCCGATGTCCGTCGCCAATATATTAACATTTGCAGAGGAAAGGCCGATTTTGCGATGACGTCTGCAACGATAGAACCGATTGCGAGCTAGTGCCATGTACGCACCACGCGTCTTCGTGAGTATGATCGGCGCCCTAACGGTTTTTGCTGTCGTCACCTATTTCCTCAATGGCTCGCTCACATCCACCCTGATCCAGACGGCGATCTGTGCGGTGCTCATTCAGATCGGCTACTTCCTCGCCGTCGTCTTCCTCATCTGGAGGAAGGCGCGCGAGCGTGGAAAAAAGCAGGCTGAAGTGCTGCAGTCGGCCAACGACGACAAGCCGGGCAGCAATAGCCACCGTCTGAACCGCCCCGGCCACTTCAACCGTTGACCGCAAGGCCGGGTCGGCCCGCCTTCCCATTCTTCAAAAAAATCTCTTTCGACGCGGTTGCGACATGATCGCCCTGCATGGTGCCGCCCGTTACGGCAAGATTCAATGCCGGCACTGCATGAACTAAGTCACCGATGATCCGGCTTCATCATGCAGCGATCGAGAACTGGTGCAGTCCATTTGGCCGATAGGCGCCGCGCTGCCCGCGAGACAGGATACTGGAGGCCCCCCATGACCACAGTCGCCCGGACAGATGTCTGCGTCATCATTGCTGCAAAGAATGCCGAGGCGACCATCGCCCGTGCTGTCGCGTCGGCGCTGGCCGAACCGGAAACCGCCGAAGTGATCGTGGTGGACGACGGGTCCACCGATCGGACCGTCGCTGCAGCACGTTCTGCCGACGACAATAGCGGCCGACTGACGATCGCACGCTTCGAGAGCAATCACGGCCCTTCAGCGGCTCGCAACCATGCGATCGCCATCAGCCGCTCCCCGGTTCTGGCGATCCTCGACGCCGACGATTTCTTTCTGCCGGGCAGGCTCGGCCGGCTGCTCGCAGAGGACGAATGGGATTTTATCGCCGACAACATCGCCTTCATGGGCGAGGCCGCAGCGACTGGTGCGGCTCCAAGGGTCGATGACTTCCCGCCGCGGCCGCGCCTTCTCAGCCTCATTGATTTCGTCGAGGGCAATATCTCGCGGCCGGGCGTGAAACGTGGCGAGATCGGCTTCCTGAAGCCGCTGATGCGCCGCCGCTTCCTCGACGAGCATGGCATCCGCTATCAGGAGGCGCTTCGGCTTGGGGAGGATTACGACCTCTATCTTCGCGCGCTGGCCAAGGGCGCGCGCTACAAGGTCATTCAAAGCTGCGGCTATGCGGCGATCGTACGCGGCAATTCGCTGAGCGGCAGCCACCGGACCGAGGATCTCAAGCGCCTCTACGAGGCCGACCGCGTCGTCCTTGCCGCAAACGACCTCGACGGTGAAGCGGCGGCTGCCGTGCGACGGCACGAGCGTCACGTGCGTGGCCGCTACCAGCACCGCCACTTTCTCGACCTGAAGAACGAGCGCGGCGCAATGGCCGCAATCGGCTATCTGATGCGCCGCCCAGGCGCCGCACCGGCCGTGACGGCCGGCATCTTCGCCGACAAGACGGAGCGCTTCAGACCAGGCCAGGATGCGGCACCGAACAGCGGTGCGTCTGTGCGTTACCTTCTGCCCGTCGGCGCCAAGCACGCGCGCTAGCAGCAAGCTTGGCGGCGTCACCGCCGCGCCGAACCATCGTGGGTGGAAAACGCTCCGGCATCCAGTCCGGAGCGCGTTTGCGACGTGCTAGAGGTAGGCGCGCCGCACGGCGGCCAACGCCTCCTGGAAGCGTTCCTTGCGTTCCGCGAGCCGGCTGTCGCTGCTCAATTGCGGCGCTGCCCGGCTCGCCTGCCACAGTGCCAGCGTCGACGGCGCCGCGAGAACCTGCTTGGCAGCACTGCGCAAGAACGTCTGACGCGGTTCTCTGGCCGCAACGATCACCTCGTCGTCAGCGGATCGCAGGTTCGCAGCCTCCGGCACGGTCTGCGCCTCGAAGCCCATGCCCCAGAAACGCGCGCCCTTGATCATGGCTTCGGTACGGCTGGAGACCGGCACATGACGGGGACGGTATTCGACCCCGACGGTTTTTGCCCAGTCGTTCCACTTGAAGCTGTTGATGCTTTCGGATGTCGTCACCGCCACCCAGGGAACGCGGAATGCGTCGGCGAGAATCGCCCCGTGCATCGATTCGGCCACAATGAACTCCGACTGCGCGATCTCGCGGATCACGTTCTTGGCCTCTCCGCGGGGGTCGATGTAGTGCAGGCCGACAGTGCCGCAGGTGACAGGCCACATGCCGGCGATCGCACTTTCCCAATGGGGAATGAAACTGCGCTTGTATAGCTTAGGCAGGTTTTGGAATTCCGGCATGTCGGCGACCATGACCGCGGGATCGACAATGCCGCGCTCCGGCGCAAGGCCGATCTTTTCGGCCGTCAACGGCCCGCGCACGCAGCGAAGATCCCATTCGGCGGCATCGCGCATGTCCGGCAAGGTGCCGTAGCCAAAACCACTGCCGATCACGAGTTTGCGGACGCCGTCGGGCAGAAGCGCGCGGTTGAGCACCGTGCCAACGCCGACGAGGAGGATGTCGTCATGGACATCGCGAAAACCCGGCAGCAGGAAATCCCAAAGCCAGAGGTTGAGGTCGTCGCCGAAATTGCCGTGCTGAGATTCCCAATAATAGGGCTTCATGGGCGGTCCCTTCTTTCAGAATGCGAGATAGGTTCGATGCCGCGCCTGCGGCCTTGTTCTTCCTCCAAAAGGAGTTTCTGTCCGGATCAGCGTGAACGGGAGAACTTGCCGACGGCAAGCTCGAATGCGCTCTGCAACAGCTTCGGATCGCGCAGGACCCAACGCGCCAGCAGCCGGAACTGTGGCGACTTGCGCCGCTTCAGACGGCGCGCCTGGCTCCAGAGCGCCTGGCGCCGGGCCGTATGCTGGTAGGACTGGATCGACGCGACGGCCGATGGCCTGCGCGAAAGCCGGTGCTCCAGCGTTTCGAGGGCAACGAAGGTGTTGAACTGCTGCTGCAGGAACTGCGGCGAATCGTTGTCGATCGAGTGGAAGATGTTGATGCCCTCCCCGCGCACGGCACCGGCCGCATCGCAAAGCACGACGCGGCTGGAAGCCAGAATGCAGTCGCAGAAGAACAGCACGTCCTCGGCGGCAAGACGCAACTCGGCATCAAAGCGAACCGTCTCGAAAAGCCGGCGGCCAATCACCATGCAGGAGAGGTGCAGGAAGCTCCAGTTCCGCAGCATGACATTGGAAAGATCTGGAATTTCGACGACAAGCGGGCTTTCCTGCAGGCGCACGACCGTATCGCTCTCTGCGAGATCGGCGACGCCGAAATGGTAGTAGAACGCCTCGCTGCCGGTGATCGTCGCCCAGTAGCAGTCGGCGCCATAGCGGCTCATGCTGTCGACTGCATTCTGGAGGTGATCGACGGTCCAGATATCATCGGAATCGAGGAATGCGGCGAAGGTCGCGTCGGCCGGAACGTTGTCGAGCCCGGTGTTGCGCGCACCGCCGGGACCCTTGTTTTCCTGACGAATGACCGTCAGGCGCGCCCGCTCGCTATCTGCAAGCGGGCTCAACTCCTCGTCGATCGGGTAAGGAGATTGATCGTCTATCACCAGGACATGGAAGTCTTGATAGCTCTGGGCAAAGACGGACGCGAGCGCGCGCCGAAGAATACCCGGCTCCTTCTGGTAGTAGGGAATAATAACAGTCAGCTTCGCCATCTTTTCGCCCCTGCGGTTTCTCTAAAAGAGTAGTGCGTGGTCTCCTCCCACCGGGTCGCGACCTCTAATCTAGCGCTTGCCCTTTGTCGGAAATCCTTCAAAGGCATCACGGGATGCTCACATGCCTTCAAACGTAAACGCCAAGTCTGTGACTCGGAACGTCGGCTGGAGCGTCCTTTCAAAGACAGGCACATTCGGGCTGAAATTTGTCACCGTGCCAATTCTGGCGCGCATCCTGACGCCGGAAGAGTTCGGAACGGTCGCCGTCGCGCTCACCGTCGTGCAGTTTCTGGCGATGATCGGTGGCGTCGGTCTTGCATCGGCTCTGGTCATCCAGCGCGATGAGGACATGGAGCTCATCCACTCCGCATTCTGGGCCAATCTGGCGGTCTCGCTGATGATGGCGCTGGGGCTTTTCGTCTTCGCCGGACCGCTCGCGACCTTGCTCGGCGCACCGGAGGCAAGCCATCTGCTGCAGATCATGAGCCTGCTCATCCCGCTGCAGCTTGCGGGCGATGTCGCCTATGCGCTGCTTGCCCGCCGGATGAATTTCAGCAAGGACGCAGTCTGGACGATGCTCTCGGAAATCCTCGGCGCCCTCGTCGCGGTCGGGGCAGCGCTTCTCGGCTTCGGGGTGTGGTCGCTGCTTGCGCAGCTTTTCGTTTCGGCGTTCATCCGCCTTGCCGGTCTCTATGCCGTCTCCGGCTACGTCCCGCGTTTCGTGTTTTCGGCACGGCGCGTTCTTTCGCTCTGCCGCTTCAGCTTCGGCATGATGGGCTCCGAAATAGCCAACTTCGTCACCTTCCAATCGCCGATGGTCGTCATCAGTCGCTATCTCGGCCTCTCGGATGCCGGCGCCTTCTCGGCGGCGAACCGCTTTTCCAGCATTCCCAACCAGATCGTCCTTTCGGCGGTTATGGGCGTCCTCTTTCCCGCCTTCAGCCATATGGGCGAAGACCGGCAGCGGCGCTCGCAGGCGCTGATGCTCAGCACGCAGGTCACCACCGTGATGCTCGCGCCGATGATGTTCGGCCTCTGGGCGCTTGCCGAGCCGGCGATGCTCGTGCTCTTCGGCCAGCAATGGGCCTCAGCCTGGCCGGTGCTCGGCTTGCTCGCCCTGTCAAAGGGGCTGCTGACACCCTGCAGCACCTACATTCCCTATCTCAAGGGCATCGGCCATGGCGCGACCCTCTTCTGGTGGGCCGTGATCCGGGCGATCGCCACCACCGCCGCCGTCGCCTATGGCGCGATCGGGGGATCGTTGGTCGAAGCGATGATCGCGCTCTGCCTCGTGAACCTCGCGACGCTTGTCGGCTATTCCTGGGTGGTCTTTCGCGCTGACCAGCTACCCTTCCTGCGCGGCTTCCTGATTTCGGTGAGGCCGCTGGCCTCGGCCTTCATAATGGCCGTCATCGTCCGGCTGCTGCTGGACCACTACGGCGCGCTGCTTCCAAGCGCGGTGCTCCAGGTTCTCGTCGGTGCGGCGATCGGTGGCCTGATCTATCTGGTGCTGGTGCTCGCTACCGAGCGGCCGCTGTTGGCGAAGCTCAACGATATGGTTCGTTCCCGGGGTGCTGCGACCTCGGTGCCGGCCGCAGCCGAGTAGCGGCTGGTAAAGCGCCAAAGGCTGCCCCACCCTTGCCGCATTTCGGCGAGGAATAACGCTTGCGTGATCGTTTCTACTGAAAAGCTGAAGAAAAAGCGCACAACTTCTCAGCGTTACACAGACACTTCGACAAGCATAAGCATCAGAAAATCAGCCGTTGGCAATATTCTCCAACTGACGCCCAGGTCGTGGTTTTTTCCCACTCCGTGCGGGGCGATAGGCCTATTTTCCTAGAATTGTCGCATCTCCTAATGTTGCACCGCAGCGAACCAAGGCCGATTCGTTTGTTGCGACGCCATATTTTGATCCGCGCCCGAGCCTACTCTTCTGGGTGCGGGCTCTGGTCTGCTCTGTTGAAACGGCCGCTTCAAAACGCGCTGCCAGATGGGGGTGACGGACATCGTTGATGTGAACGCGAATATCTCCTCGCGGATCAATCTGATGCGCATCGTGCTGATCTCGGGCATTGTCTTCGTGCATGTGCCCTATGATCCGGCGACCACTCCGTATGTCGGCACCTATGGCGGCATCGACTGGTTGCGCATTTTCCTGGGCGACAGCCTCTTCCGTGTCGGTGTCCCGTGTCTCAGCGCGATTTCCGGTTATCTCCTGTTCCGCCGCGGCCTCGACAATTTCGACTATGGCCGGACGCTGAAGACCAAGGCACGGACCGTTCTGTTGCCGTTTCTGTTGTGGAACCTGGCGTTTCTCGCGTTGGTTTTCGTCGCGCAGACCAAGGACATTAGTTCGGGCTACCTGCCCGAGGTCGTCGGAGCCAGCCCCAGGGAATGGCTGAGCCTGGCCTTCGCGCTTGAGGATCTGCCGATCAATCTGCCGCTCTATTTCCTGCGCGACCTCCTGCTTTGTATCGTTGTTTCGCCGGTGCTCGCCTGGCTGATCAAGCGCTATCCGGCACAGACGCTCGCCGTCCTCTTCGCCTATGCGGTTTTGCCCGTTCCGAACGGCATCTTCCTAAAGAAGTCGATCCTCTTCGGGTTTAGCGCCGGCATTTACATGAGCCTGCATCGCATCGACGTCCGCAGCTTCGATCGCTTTTCCTGGCCTATTACCATCGCGTTCCTGAGCGCAGCCGTGCTCTTGTCCGTCCTGCTCTTTCAGTTTGGGCCGAACTTTCCCGTGTGGCTCGAAATGCTGCGCAGCCTGATTGCGATTTCCGGCATCGTCGGTTCCTGGGCCGTTTCCGCACTGCTCGTGCGCACGAACATCGGCGCGGCGCTCTCGCGCGGCAGTGGCCTCAGCTTCTGGATCTTCTGCACGCACTTTCCGCTGCTCGTGCTCCTCTGGATGATCTGGAACCGATCGGACATCGGCTACTATCCGGCGTTCTACTGCGCGGTTCCGCTCATCACGATCGCCCTCCTCGCCGGCGCCTACGCGCTTTCCGAGCGCTGGCTGCCCGCCCTCACCGCCATTCTCACCGGCAGCCGGACCGGCTCCGCCCGCGACATGCGTGCGCGGACAGGGGCTGTTCGCGCCGGTCCCTCCCCCCAGCAAAGGACCTGACCATGAGATCGAAACGACCTCACCGCCTCGCCCTGCTCACCCTCCTCGCCGCCGGCCTTGCCGGCCCGGCCCTGGCCGAAGGAACCGCTACGGGTACCTCTTTCATCGACAATTTCGATACGCTCGACACTGCCGTTTGGTACGTCTCGGACGGCTGGAACAATGGCGCGCATCAGAACTGCACCTGGTCGAAAAAGCAGGCGAAAGTCGCCAACGGCATCGCCGAACTGACGTTTACCGAAGGAAAACTCGGCGAGCGCAATTACGCCTGCGGCGAAATCCAGACCCGCAAGCGCTTCAGCTACGGCACCTACGAGGCGCGGATCAAGACGGCCGACGGCTCGGGGCTGAACTCCGCCTTCTTCACCTATATCGGGCCAGCCGACAAGAAGCCGCATGACGAGATCGATTTCGAAGTGCTCGGCAAGAACCCGGCGAAGGTGCAGATCAACCAATACGTCTCGGCCAAGGGCGGCAACGAGAAGCTGGTCGATGTGCCGGGAGGCGCCAACCAGGGCTTCAACGACTACGCTTTCGTCTGGGAGAAGGAGCGCATTCGCTATTACGTAAATGGCGAACTGGTCCACGAGGTCACCGACCCCGCAAAGATACCGGCCAATCCGCAGAAGATTTTCTTCAGCCTTTGGGGAACGGACACCCTGACGGATTGGATGGGCGCCTTTGCCTACAAGGGGCCCTCGATGATGCAGGTCGACCGGGTGGCTTTCACCGCACCGGGGGACGACTGCCAGTTCCCTGAGTCGATTGCCTGCAAGACGAACTAGCCGACGAGCGGGAGCACGGTCGGCCGCCTGGCTCTGGCCGCTGCACGGCGCGAAATTTGAACCATGCCCGGCACGGCCGGACAGAAAACTGGATGTTCATGCTGAAGATACTTTACTTCGCACAGGATCTTGCCGACCCCGCCGTTCGCCGGCGGGTGCTGATGTTGCTTGCAGGCGGCGCACAGCTGACGCTTGCAGGCTTCAGGCGCGACGCAAACCCGCTGGCGACGATCGAGGGAATCGTACCGGTCGAGCTCGGCACCACGCATGACGGTCGGTTCGTCCAGCGTGTCGGTGCGATCGCGAAGAGCTGTCTCTCGCTGAAGCAGGCGCTGCGTGGCGTCGAACGTCCAGACCTGATCATTGCCCGCAACCTCGACATGCTGGCGATCGCCAGAATGGCCGTCAGCCTCTTCGGCGGTGACGTGCCGATTGTCTACGAATGCCTCGACATTCACCGCCTGCTCCTGTCCCCCGGCATCGCTGGCAAGACCTTGCGGGCAAGCGAACGCCTGCTTGGGCGCGAGGCGCGCCTTTTGATTACCAGTTCTCCCGCCTTCGTCGAGAACTATTTCCGCCCGCTATCGGGTATCTCGGCCCCGACTATGATGCTTGAGAACAAGGTGCTCGAGCTCGACGAAACCGATGCGCGGCCATCGGTGACCGCCGCCGCCGCGCCGACGGATGGCCCGTGGCGGATCGGCTGGTTCGGTGCCCTGCGCTGCCGCAAATCGCTGGCGCTGCTGGCGTCCTTCTCGCGCCGCATGGAGGGCCGCTTCGAAATCGTTTTGCGCGGCCGGCCGGCCTATCGCGAGTTCGACGACTTCGACGGCTTCATCCAGAACGAACCTTTCATGACGTTCCACGGCCCCTATCGCAGTCCGGAAGAGCTTGGCGCGATTTATTCCGACGTGCACTTCACCTGGGCAATCGACTTCTTCGAGGAAGGCCAGAACTCCAAATGGCTGCTGCCGAACCGGCTCTATGAAGGCTGCCGCTTCGGGCGGGTGCCGATCGCGCTGCGCGGCACCGAGACCGCGCGGTTCCTGGCCATACGCGGCCTTGGCGTGCTGCTCGACGAAGCTGATCCCGCCGCACTTGCCGCGCTCATGGGGTCGATGACCTCAGAGATTTACGACGCCACGTCCCGGAGGATCGCTGCCTGCGCGCCGGAAACCTGGATCTTCAATCGCAGCGATTGCGAGGGTCTCGTGCGCCGCCTGTCGGCCGTTACGTCCGCCGCCCCGCCGCGCATCGCGCTGGAATTCCCGCAAGCACATCAAAATGCCTCAACGCCCCAAAACGAAGGTGGATTGTCATGAGCATGCGTATTCTCATCGTCATTCCCTGCCTCAACGAGGCCGAACATCTGCAAGGCCTCGTTGAGGCCTTGCTACCCGCGGCAACGCGCCTCAACGGTGCCATTCTGATCGCTGACGGCGGCAGCACCGACGGCACCCGCGAGATCGCGGCGCGTCTGGCCGAGAAGTATACGGCCGTGCTGGTGCTCGACAATCCGAAACGCATCCAGAGCGCGGCGATCAATCTCGCCGTCGCGCGCCACGGCGCCGACTTCGACTACATGATCCGCATCGATGCGCACGGCACATATCCGGACGATTACTGCGAGCGTCTCGTCGAAGAGGCGCTTCAGACCGGCGCGGACTCGGTCGTCGTCGCCATGCAGACGGTTGGCTTCACGCCCTTCCAGAAGGCCACGGCCTACGCCCAGAATTCCAAGCTCGGCAATGGCGGAGCCAAGCACCGGCTGGGCGCGACGAGCCACTGGGCCGATCACGGTCACCATGCGTTGATGCGCGTTTCCGCCTTCGAGGCGATCGGCGGCTATGACGAGATCTTCAGCCACAACGAAGATGCGGAGTTCGACTATCGCTTCCGTCAGGCAGGCTACCGCATCTGGATGACCGACCGGACCAGCATGGTCTACTACCCCCGCGCCAAGGTCGGGCCGCTCTTCCGCCAGTATTTCGCCTATGGCCGCGGACGCGCGCGCAATGTGTTGAAGCACCGCGCCTGGCCGAATCTCAGGCAGCTGCTGCCGCTGGCAGTCGCTCCGGTCGCCGTCGGCGCGTTGCTCGCGGTCGTCAGCTGGCTTGCGGTCGTTCCGGTCGCGCTCTGGGCTGCGGCCTGCATCGGCTACGGCATGTGGATGGCGCTCGGCCAGAAGAACCCCTACGGCCCGCTCGCCGCCGTTTCGGCAATGGTCATGCATTTTGCCTGGTCGGCCGGCTTCTGGCGGGAATTGCTCACCACGCGTAACCGGAGGGTGGCACCATGACCAACACCGTCGCGCAGACGCAGATCGACATAGCGGTGTGCACGTTTCGCCGGCCGGAGCTTGCAGAAACGCTGCATTCCCTCGCGCTCATCACCGTGCCTGCAGATGTTGCGATCCGCATTATCGTCGCCGACAACGACGTGACGCCGAGTGCGGAGGCGCTTGTCAACCAGATGCGCCCGACCATGCCTTGCGAGATCCTCTACGTGCATTGCCCGGCGTCGAACATTTCGATCGCCCGCAACGCCTGTCTCGACAACTGCACCGGGCACTATCTCGCCTTCGTCGACGATGACGAGACGGTGTCGAGGACCTGGCTCGTGCAATTGCTCGATACCGCGCAGACGACCGGCGCCGATGTCGTGCTCGGCCCGGTTCGCGCCGAATACACGCTGTCTGCCCCGAATTGGATGCGCCGCGGCGATTTTCATTCGACCCGGCCGGTTTGGGTCGATGGAGAGATCCGCACGGGCTATACCTGCAATGTCCTCATCGATCTCACCCGCGCAGTCGTCTTCAACAGGCGGTTCAACCTCGCGCTCGGGCAGACGGGCGGCGAGGATACGGAGTTCTTCCGCCACATGCATGCGGATGGCGGGCGTCTGGCCTACGCACCCGATGCGCTGGTCTTCGAACCTGTGCCGGAGAAACGTGCGCGGCTTGCCTGGCTGGCGAAACGCCGATTCCGTTCCGGCCAGACCCATGGCCGGCTCTTGGGTGAACCGGGTCAAGCCGGCAGCCGCGTTGCCGAAATCGTCCGCGCGACGGCGAAATCAGGCTATTGCGCGGTCGCCAGTCTGCTGCTGCTTGGCTCGCCGGTCGCCCGCTCCCGCTACGCGCTGCGCGCAATCATGCATGCGGGCGTCGTCAGCGGCCTCATCGGCGTGCGCGAGCTTCAGCAATACGGAGCAGCGACCGCCTGATGACGCAACGCGCCCCCGACGTCAGCTTCGTCATCGCGGCCTATAACGCTGCCGAAACGGTCCGACGCGCGATCGACAGTGCGCTTGCGCAGAAAGGCGTCGATGTCGAAGTGATCGTCGTCGACGATTGCTCGAAGGACGAGACCTGCGCGGTCGTCGAGGAACTCGCAGATCCGCGCGTGCGGCTGCTGCGGCTTGCCGAAAACCGCGGGCCTGGAGGCGCGCGCAATGCCGGCCTCGAAGCGACGCGCGGCACCTGGATCGCCATTCTCGACGCGGACGATACCGTCAGCCCAGAGCGCTTGTCGCGCATGATCGACCTTGCTTCCGCGACCGAGGCTTCGATTGTGGTCGACAACATCGACGTCCTCAATCTCGACGGGCGGTTGGAGCGCATGTTTCCCGAGGCTGAGCTTGAGCGCCGCCGAACGCTGACGCTTGCGGCCTTCATCGGTTCGAACGTGCTTTTCCGCTCGACCTTCAATTTCGGCTACATGAAGCCGATCTTCGAGCGTCGGTTCCTCAACGACCATCGCTTGCGCTTCGAGGAGACGATCCGGATCGGTGAGGATTACATCCTGCTCGCCTCGGCGCTTGCCCGTGGCGGCCGCTGCGCCATCGATCCCTCCGCGGGCTATTGCTATCACATCAGAGAAGGCTCGATCTCGCGCGTGCTCGAACTGCGCCACATCGAAGCGATGATGACGGCCGACCGGGAATTCCTAGCCAGGCACACGCTCGATGTTGAGGCAATGGCGATGCAGCGCCGGCGCGAGAGAAGCCTCGTGGAAGCGCACGCCTTCCTTCGCCTCGTCGAACACCTGAAATCCAGATCGCTGGCCGGAGCCACCCGGGTGGCTCTGACCAACCCCAGAGCGCTTCGGCACCTCAGAATGCCGATCGCCGTGCGAATGCGCCGGCTGCTTGCGCCAATCGCACGCATGACGCCTGCCACCTCGACGGTGGCGGCCGAACGACCCACCTCGGGCGGAAGCCCGCACGTAAGTAAAGGATAAGACCATGGACCGTATCAGGACCGTCAGGAAAGCTGTGATCCCGGTCGCCGGCAATGGAACGCGGTTTCTTCCCGCGACGAAGGCGATACCGAAGGAGATGTTGACGATCGTCGATCGTCCGGTCGTGCAATATGCGGTCGATGAAGCCCGCGAGGCGGGCATCGAGCACATCGTTTTCGTGACCAGCCGCAACAAGCAGGCGATCGAAGACCACTTCGACGACACGCCTGAACTCATCTCGTCGCTGACCCGCTCCGGCAAGAACACCCAGATTTCCGAACTGGAGGAGATGCTGCCGCGCGCCGGTTCCGTCAGCTTTACCCGGCAGCAAGCGCCGCTCGGTCTCGGCCATGCCGTCTGGTGCGCCCGCGATGTCATCGGCGACGAGCCCTTCGCGCTGCTCCTGCCGGACATGCTCTGCCACGGCGGGAGCGGCTGCATGGCCGGTCTTGTCGACCTCTACCGCCAGACCGGCGGCAACGTTGTCGGCGTCGAGCAGTGCGCTCCGGAAGATGCCTCGAAATATGGCATCGTCGGCAAGGGTGCCGCCGTCCCCTATGGCTTCGAAGTCACGCAAATGGTCGAAAAGCCACGCATGGGCGAAGCCCCGTCCAATTTTTATCTGAACGGCCGCTACATCCTGCAGCCGCAGATCTTCGACATCCTCGCCCACCAGCCGCGCGGCGCCGGAAACGAGATCCAGTTGACCGACGGCATGCTGAAACTGTCGCAAAATCAAGCGTTTCACGCCCATCCCTATGATGGACGCACGTTCGACTGCGGCTCCAAGGAAGGCTTCATCGCCGCCAATGTCGCCTTCGCGCTGGCGCGTTCCGATCTCGGCGACGCGGTCTATGCTTCGGTCAAGGACATGGTCCTGTCTCACGAAGGCCGCATCCGCGCCGCATAACTGGCTTCGGCGCCTCTTTTGAAAAGAAGAGGCGCCAGCCTTCGGACCAAAGGGAAACGGACAGAGCGACCCAATGAACCAAAGAAGTCTCCCCTTCAACAGTGTCGTACCGCGCAACGTGGAGGAGCCCGACGGCTTCATCGACCTCGATCGTCTGTTTTCGGTCGTCTTGCGTCGCGCCAGAATGGTCGGCCTGTTCGTGGCGCTCTTCATCGCCCTCGGTGTCGCCTACCTGTTCTTCGCAACACCGCTCTACACATCGGCAACGCAGGTCCTTCTCGACGAGAACCTGTCGAAATTTGCCGAAGAGCAGGCGCCGCCGCAAAACAGCGCCCTGCTCGACACCCAGATTGCCAGCGCCGTGGAAATCCTGAAATCCGGCGAACTTGCCCTGCGTGTCGTCGACAAGATGAACCTTGCCGACAACGATACCGTCCTCAATCCGCCGCGCTCGCCGTTCGACGTCGTCAAGGACGGACTGAAGTCGGTTACGAGCATATTCTCGAGCGGGCCGGAGATTTCCGAGGACATGGCCCGTAACGGCCGGAGACAAAAGGCAGCGGCACTTCTGCAGCAGGGACTGGCCGTCGAACGCGTGACGCGAAGCTCCGTCGTTTCGCTGGCCTATCGCTCGAGCGATCCGCAGCTCGCCGCTGGCATCGTTCGCACCTATGCCGACGCCTATCTCAACGACCAGCTCAACGCCAACTTCGAGGCGACGGAACGAGCCTCTGTCTGGTTGCAGGAACGTCTTGCAGACCTTCGACAACGCACGCAGGCCGCCGCGCTGGAGGTGGAAAAATACCGCAGCGAAAACGGCCTGACGCTGGCGCGCGGCGAACTCATGTCGGAACAGCAACTGGCTGATCTCAACAGCCAGCTGATCATTGCCCAGGCCGATAGCGCAAGCGCCTCGGCGCGCTACAAGCAGTTCCAAGCGATCGTCGACCAGGGACCGGAGACGGCCGTCAAGAATGCAACGATTTCCGCCAAGGAAGGCGACAACTCGGTCATCCGTGATCTGCGCACGCGCTACCTTGCGGTCAGCAAGCGTGAACAGGACGTGAGCCAGAGTTTCGGCGCCGACCACCCGCAGGCCGTGTCGCTGCGCAAGGAGAAGACCGATGTCGGCCGCCAGATCTTCCAGGAACTGCAGCAACTGACGGCAAGCTACCGCAACGAATACGAGGTGGCGCGCTCACGCGAAGCGTCGCTGCGCGAAAACATCGAAGGCACCACCGGCCGCAACGCGAACGCCAATCTCTCGCTCGTGCACCTGCGCGAACTGGAGCAGAGGGCGGCCGCACTGAAGACGCTCTATGAAACCTATCTGAACCGCTACGAGCAGGCCTCGCAGCAGCGCTCCTTCCCGATTGCGAAGGCGCGGGTGATTTCCAGCGCCGGCGTCCCGACCTCGCCGTCGAGCCCGAAGAAGACCATGGTGCTGGCGCTTTCGGCGGTGCTCGGCCTGATGGCGGGCGGCGCCTTTGCCGCCTTCCAGGAATTCCGCGAGCGGACGTTCCGGCTCGAAGGCGACGTGCGCGCCATCCTCGGTCACCGGTCGTTCGGCTACATTCCGTTGGTTGGCCCCCGCCATCCGGGAACGACGGATCTCGTTCGCGCCAAGCTGATGAAGAACAAGATGCCGCCACCGGTCACGCAAGGGGCTCCATCGTTCGAACGGCTCAGCCGTATCGTGCTCGACGCTCCCCGCTCTTCCTTCACCGAGACCTTCCGCAACGCCAAGCTCGCCTGCGACAGGATGCTGACCGGCAACGGCTCGCGCGTCATCGGCATCGCTTCGGCGGTGCCCGATGAAGGCAAGTCGATCATCGCCGCGAACTTCGCGGCCCTTCTTGCCGCAAGCGGCAAGAAGACCCTTTTGATCGATGCCGACATCCGCAAGCCAGGTCTGAGCAAGATGATCAATCCGCCGCCGAAGGCGGGTCTGGTTGAAGCGTTGACCGGGCAGGCATCCTGGCCGGCGGGCATCAAGATCGACCAGCAGACGAAACTTGCGATCCTGCCGGTCGGCGGTGAAGCTGTGGACGGCAACGGGCCTTATGACAGCCATGAGCTGCTCGCCTCGCCGGCCATGGCAGAGCTCATCGACAACGCCCGCAAGTCGTTCGACTATGTCGTCGTCGATCTTGCGGCCCTCGCCCCGGTCGTCGATGCCAAGGCCTTCTCGCCGCTTGCGGACGGTTTCCTCTTCGTCGCCGAATGGGGACGGACGCCGTCGCGGCTGGTGCGCGACCTCTTGCATTCGGAGCCGCAGATCAACGCCAAGATCCTCGGCGTGATTCTCAACAAGACCGATATGCAGGAACTGGCAAAGTACAGCGACTTTGGCGGTGCCGAGCATTATCGCCACCGCTACGAGAAGTACTACATCGAAAGCGCCGGCACGCGCCGCAAGACCGAGGCCGCCTGACAGGGCGCGCCTCGTTTCGACCTGTCGCTCAGTTCCTCCAGAAGAGCGGTGTCAGGATGACGAGCACCGTCAGGATCTCCAGACGGCCGAGCAGCATCATGAGCGACAGGAGATAGAGCGCCGGGTCGGTGAGCGTGGAGAAGTTGCCGGCCGGCCCGATGATCGGGCCGAGCCCGGCGCCAACGTTGGAAAGCGCCGTTGCGACCGCCGACACCGCCGTGACGAGATCGTAACCCATGGCGCCCATCGCCAGGCTGCCGAAGGCCCAGATGAACATGTAGGCCGTGAAAAACATGAACACGGTGCGCTGCACGTCGATATCGACCAAGGTTTTTCCGTAGCGCACGGTGTGGATCGCGTTCGGGTAGATCAGCTTGAAAAGGCCTGCGCGGATCGAATTGAAGATGATGATGAAGCGGTAGGCCTTCATGCCGCCCGCCGTCGAGCCGGAACAGCCGCCCATGAAGGTGGCCGCAAAGGCAAGCGCGACAATAAACTCACCCCAGAGCATGTAATCGTCGCTGGCAAAACCGGTGGTCGACAGGATGGAGGAGACGGTGAAGAAGCCGTGCGCCAACGCCTCGTGCGCCGAGACCCCGTTGACGATCCGCTGGTAAAGGCTTGCGGCGAGCGCGAGGGCCGTCAGATAGGACAGAAAGACAATGATCTGCGGATCCTTCAGCGTGTCGAGCCGGCCACGGACAATGAAGAGGATGAGCACGGAAAACGGCAGGCTGCTGAGCGTCATGAAAAAGGTTGCAACCCAGAGGATCGGTACGCTCTTGAAATAGCCGAGCGAGGCATCGTGGGTGGAAAAGCCACCGGTCGCGACCGTCGACATCGCGTGGTTGATCGCGTCGAAGCGGCTCATGCCCAGATAGGAAAAGATGATCGTGCACGTCACCGTCATCACGACATAGATCAGGATGAAGGCGCGCGTGAAGGTGACGATGCGGGCGAAGGGCTTTTCGGTGGTGTCCGAGGACTCCATCTTGAAGAAGGACATGCCGCCGACCCTGAGATAGGGCATTACGAAGAGCCCAAGCGCCACGATCCCGATACCGCCGAGCCAGTGCAGGATCGAGCGCCAGAGAAGAATGCCTGGAGGCGCATGGTCGAGGCCGCTGATGACGGTCGACCCCGTCGTGGTGATGCCGGACACCGATTCGAAGAAGGCCTTGGCGAAATCGAGCTTCAGCGACGACAGCCAGAAGGGCATGGCGCCGACCAGCGAGACGACGATCCAGAGAAGATTGACGACGAGAAAGCCCATCTTGCGGCTGAACAGCGGCGAGCCGCCCTGCGTGGCAGCGATCGCCAGGAGCGACAGCCCGCCGGTCGCAAAGGCCGAACCGGCAAACACCCTCCAGTTGGGGTGGCCATAGAACAGATCGACGGCGGCCGGCAGCAGCATCGCGAGCGACAGATAGAACGCGGCCTTCGCGGCGATGTTGATCGCGGTCTGGTAGAGGGGTGCATGCAACGGTTGATCGCCTCAGCGCTTTGTCCAGGACCGAATCGGTCCTCGGAATTTGCGGCCATTCAACCTCAAAGGCGCGCGATTCGCACCGGTTCGGGGCAGAGAACCCCCTGCTGAGCGACAGTCAGTCCCGCATTTTTGCCGATTTGGCTTCTTGGGCGTGGCAATCGGTTCCAGGCGTTCCCGGCAAATGCCGTGTGAAAGGCGCCAAACGCATGCTGCGCTGCGGCATTTTGCCCAATCAATTCTAACTCACGAAAAGATCACGGCTTTTGGCCGCGGCAAGTCATCACCTTGACTTATTTCGACGTGTAAAGCCTGCTTCATCCATTCCACATGCAACCTTGAGCACGACCGATGACACCCGCCCGTTTCACCCAATGCCTTCTCGTTCTTCGTTGGACGCCGATCAATCTGGCAAGCGCCCTCCATTGCAACCTGGCATGGATCGAGGCGATGGAGACGGGAGACGAAAAGGTGCCGGAGGAACTGGCGACGTGGCTGGAAACGCTGGCGCGGACCCACGAGGAACTCGGCATTCCCGTCACCTACCGCGGCAAGGGGCTTGAGCCGGCGACGAGCCGCGCAACGCGGCGCTGATCCAACACGCTTCGGCCCGCGCGACCTGTACGGTTTTCAACCGTCCTTGGCCGGTTCGATCGCGAGCACGCCGGCCGGGCTCAGACGACCGCAGCGCCATAACCGGTAATTCTGCTGAGTGTCCCAGTCATAGTAGTAGGCGGCATCCAGGCGTTTTTCCTCGGCAAACCGCTCGAAGACCGTCCGCATGGCCGACATCGCCCCTTCGCGTTCACGATCGTCGACGGGGCAACTGCGCGCCGTGTTGGCAATCCCCCATTCCGTCACCCAGCAGGGCCGTCCCCGGTCGGCAGGTGCGCAGAAATCGAGAAGTCTGGTGACGATCGACGTGATCGCAGCCTTATCCTTGCGCGCCGGATAGATGTGAATGCCATAGGCATCGACGAGTTTGTCCATGCCCCGCGCCTTCAAAAGCGCAATCACCTCGGCCGGGTCCAGCCGCTCCATTCCTTGCCGGTCTGCTTCCTTGGGCCCCATGTCGGAGAGCCCGGCGGAAACGATGATCGCCTTGCTGTTGGCGCTGGCCTGAACGGCGTCGCGGGTGACCTTCAGCGCCGCGACGTAATTGTCGAGCCCCTTCTCGAACGCCTGGGGATCCTTGAGTTCGCCGAGATGTCGCGGCGTGGCCTGGCCTGGCTTCTCGTAGACGACGAGATCGCCGTTATAGCCAGCGAGATTGATCTCGTTTCCGGGTTCCACCGCTTCCAGGCGAATGCCAAGGGCATCGATGCGCTGCAGCGCCGACGTCAGGCCGGCGCGGTAACGCTCAAGATCGAGATCAGACAGCCGATTGATGTCCCAGATGCGCCCGAAGCCGGTGCGCGGCCAGACGCGGTCCGGATAATAGCTTTTGTTCGACAGCTGGATTTCGAGCAGGATCTGCAGACCGAGCCGATTGGCGATCTCCAGCGCGTCGATGCTTTTGTCGACGGGGCGCGACAGCGACAACCGCACATGCGTCGCGCCGCTGTCGGCAATTTCGCGAAGGATGCGTTCCTGATCCGCGTGCTCCAGCCAGGCGAGGTTGAGCCGGTTGACGCCGAAGCGTGCAGCTGCAGTCTCGGCCGCCCACGCCGGAGCGCCACGCGAAAGCGCCGCCCAGGAGACCAGGGCGGCAAGGAGCAGCGCCAACGGCGCTGCCCGGGTCAGGGGCAGATTAAATGCCAACCTGTTTCAGCGCACTTTGGAAGTTCGCCTCGCACGCCGAATAACGTTCGGTAACCGCCTGCGCATCGATCTTCGACAGGAAGCTGGCGAGATGCGTCTTCTTGTCCGCCTCACGATTCCAGACGCCCGCCTCGATATAGGGGAAGCCGATGAACTCGAGCATCTCGCGCATGCGGTCATCGACGGCGATCATCAGCGAGGGCGTGCCGGCCTGCATGCCGATGACGCAGCCATGGAAACGACGGCCGATGCAGAGGTCCCGAGTCGATGACCAGGCGCGCCACTGGTTGGTGTCGAAGAACACCATCAGTTCATTCTGCCGCTGCCACTTCTCCTGATGCTTGTATTCGGTCTTGCCGGTGATGCGGCCGCTGGAGCGGTCATAGACCGGCGCGTTGTCATCGACGGGCAACGTCAGGTTGTAGGCGACGATCTCGTCCTGGATGACGTAGCTTGCCACGCTCTCGGGCTTCAGGAGTGCGTGGGCATCGACGATGGTGTCGGCAACGCTGCCGAGATAGCCGCCGAGCGCGAGCTTCTGTGACGACGCCAAATCGGCATTGGCAAGCGAGGTCAAGGAGTGGCGCATCTCGTTGGGCGCGAAGAAGAGCGAGGGGCAGCCGGTCGGCTTGACGAACTTCATGCCCTCAGCCCGCAGGAACTCGGCGGTGAAATAGCCGCGGGTCAGGAAGAAGCTTTCCTTCTGCTTCAATACCTCGAGGAACCGCAACGTACCGGCCGGTAGGTTTTCCTTGAGACCCTCACGCTTCTGGATACCGATACCCATCACCAGGACGGGCATCTTCAGCTTCTCGAACACGTCCGCTTCGAGATCGGCTGAGTATCCCGGACGCAGCAGGTTCGCCGAGGCGAACACGCACATGTCGAATTCCTTGTTCAGGGCATCGTAGACGTCGTTGGCGCCGCGGCTGTTGACCAGATGCCAGAACGGCACATAGGTCACGTCATGACCGCGCAAGGCGTAAGCTGCACCCTCGCCGATCAGGTAGTTGCCGGTGTTGGCGATCTTCTTGACCTGGTCGACCAGATCCTTCTTGCTTCGGATGTCGTCGAAATAGGGCTTGTGATGGACCGTCGCACCGGAAACGCGCGCGACGGTACGCTGGAGGTAGGAGGGAATTCCGGTGAGCAGGATACGCATCGATACACCTGGTTTGTGGACTGGCCGACAGAGTTGAGGAAGAGCGAGGGCGGCACGAGGAAGCGGATCTGCAATCCTCACCACGCCGCCCTAACTTCATGAATTGAGCGCCTCGGGTCGAACGTGCCCAAGGCATCCGTGTTTAGAGGCCGATGCCGATCTCGCGCAGCACCGTGCGGAAATTGCGCTCGCGATCGGAATAGCGATCGACCAGCTCGGAGGCGTTCAGCCCGGCCAGATGGCTGGCTACGAACTCCGCGCGGTTTTCCGCTTTTTCGAGCTCCTGGACGTCGACCGACGGCAGGCCCGTAAAGCCCAGCATTTCGCGCATGCGGTCGTCGACGGCCACCATCAGGCTCGGCACGCCTGCCTGCATGGCAATGATCGAGCCATGGAAACGACGGCCGAAATTGAAGTCCATGTGCGAGGCCCAGGCGCGCCACATGTTGGTATCGAAGAAGGTGCGCACATCGAAGGGCACCTTCTGGCGCTCAGCCCCTGGGAAAGCGAGTTCGCCGAGCATCTTGCCCGAACTTGAATCGAAGACCCTGCCATCGGCATCCGGCTCGACCTTCATGTCGAAGTGCAGGAATTCGTCCTGGATGATGTATTGCGGCGTGGCGCCTTCCGGGTTGAGCGCGATCGCATCGACGATACAATCGTGATTGGCGCCGAGATAGCCCGAGAAGATCGTCTTTGCCTGGCCGATCTTGACGTCGGGCAGCTTCTTCATTGACGCGCGCATGTTGTTCGGCGCGAAATAGACCGAGGGGCAGCCGGTTGGCCGGACGTATTTGAATCCCTGGTCCTTCAGGTAGCCGGCGGTTTCGTAGCCGCGGGTCAGGAAATAGTGCTCGCGGTCCTTGAGAACATCGAGCAGACGCTTCGTCCCCTCCGGCAGGCCTGTTTCCAGGTCCTTGCGGTTCTGGTGGCCGATGCCGAGCATGACGATCGGCATCTTGAGCTTGCTCAAGACATCAGCCTCGGCATCCGCAGAAAGCCCCTTGCGCAACAGATTGGCGCAGGTGAACACGCAGATGTCGAAGTTGTTGTTGAATTCATCGAAACCGGTGCCGTTCTTGTGGGCGTTGTAAAGATGCCAGAACGGGATCTGCTTGGCGTGGGGCGCAATAGCACGCAGAGCGCCCTCACCGATCAGATAGTTGCCGGTGTTGCTGATGTTGCGAAGCTCCTGAAGAAACTCGTCCTTGGATTCGGGCTGTTTTTGCCGTTCCGAATAGGAAACCGACAGGCCATTGGCGCCGTTTGCGAGGCGCGTGTAATGACCAGGAATGCCCGTCAGGAGGATTCTTGGACGCATGCGTAAGTCCCTTCTCTTTGAAAAGTCGTACGGGTCGATCAGCCTGCAGCTGCGACGCCGGTATCGGATGTCTCACGCGCCCGGATGACCTTGGCGCGCGAAAGTGAGGAATTGTTCACGGCGCCATCGCACCAGCCGAGGAACTCCGAGAAGGAGTTGGACCAGGCGCGGCGGGCCGCGGTTCTGAGGCACCCTTCCATAATCGGCGCAAGCAGGTTGCGATCACGGGAGACCTCGGCGATAGCTTTCACCATGTCGCGCACGACCTGGGGATCCGAGGAGGCGTCGATCAGGATGCCGTCCTCGCGATCGACGATCAGTTCGTCGACGGCGCCAACCGCGGTCGCGATCGGCACGCAGCCGAGCTGTTGGGCTTCGGCGATCATCAGCGGGGCACCTTCCCAGCGCGAAGGCATGATCAGCACATCGGCCCAGCCGAGCGCCTTGATCAGGTCGCGGCTGGCAAAGACCGGAGGACGCACGTCGACGCCCAGCTCCTTGAGCCGGTCCGTCCAGGAGAACGAAGCGTCCGCCAGGATCTCGCCACCGATCGCCCGCGCGTCGAACGACACGTGTGCGGCCCGCAATTCGGAGATCGTCGCAGCCAGACGGTCGATGCCTTTCTGCTGGTCGAGACGGCCCATGTAGAGCAGACGCAACCGGTCGTCCTTGCGCTCGATCCGCCGCACCTGCAGCACATCTGCAAGCACCTTGGGCGGCACGGAAAAACTTGCGCCGTTCGGAACGGCGAAGATCTTTTCGAGCGGCACGCCGAAGCTGTGCAGGTAGAACTTCAGTTGTTCCGAACAGGTGAGGAAAGCGTCGTAGCAATGCTCGTGGGCGATGGCGGCAAAAGGCTGGCCGGCCGGGCGCTTGAACGGCGTGTTGTCGACGACGTGCAGATAGCAGGCCGTGCGCGTGCCTTCCGAGCGCAGCCGCGCGATCAGCGGATGCATCGCCATCACATGGTTGTTGATGACGAGATCGAAGCCCGAAAGCTGGCCCTTCAGCGCACCCCAGTCGACTTCATGGTGGTCGGCGATGAAATCCTGGCCGAGGAACGAGCCGGAGCCGCCCCAGGCCGGGATGCCCTGATCCCAGAAGTGAACATAGTCGAAGCTCGAATCGAACTCGTCGATCACGTCCATGCGGCTGGTGCCGAGCACGAACAGATGCGTCTCGTAGCCTGCGGCCCTGAGCTCGCGCGAGGCGGCATAGATGACCTTCTCGGCGCCACCAAAGGACGCGTTCGGCACGAGAAGTGCCGCGGTCTTCTTGCCGGCTTCACTATGCCCGAGCGGCAGCACCGGCGAACCGCCGATTTCCGTTCGCAAGGCCTTGTGCAGGTCGGAATAGGGCATGAGCCGTGCGGGTCGCCAGGTCCAGCGACGGCCGGCCGTGCGGCGAAGCGGACTGGTGGCGATCGCGTTGACGCAATTGATCATCACCTGTTGCGGCGTGATCAGCGTGCGGCGCGGAAGGGCGCGCGGGAACGGGAAGCGCACATTGAGCACCGCCGAGGTCGGCCAGACCTGCTGCGTGCCGATCGAGGCGAACCAGTCGAGCGCGTTGTTGCGGATGACGTCACGCAGGAGCGCCGTCGATATGAAGATGAGATCCGGCTGGCCGAGATGCTGGGCGCCGGCGTCGAGGAATGTCGGCTCGATCTTGCGCTGCGTCGCGTCGTTGCCGAGATGCACGAAGACGACATTGGCCTTCTCGCTCAAGCGCTCCAGGTGGCAAAGCACGTTGGGCAGCATGCGCGAGCGCAAGAGCAGATCGATCGTCGCACCGCTGCCGGCCATGACGAAGGGCGGGAAATGTACGTTGTCGGGCTCGCCGGTGCTTGCCCAGAAGGCCGGAATGATGTCGTCGAGCCGCAGCCGCTTCGGTTGCTTCGTCGGATCGGTGAAGAACGAGATCGCCGCGTCTTCGGTGCGCGCAAAGAGATAACGCGGGCACTCCTCATGCTCGAAATCGACGAGCATCGGCCGCTGGAACAGGGCCTTGTGGCGCTTTCTGAGGAAGCTCACGGAGGTTGCGCGGTCGCGGTTGGCTTCCTTGAAACGGCTTTCAGCGCGCAGGCGGTATTCGAACGTCGTGTCGTGGCAAGGCGTTCCGACGAAGCCGTGCTCGACGCAGGAAAGCCAGAACTCCCAATCCTCGAAACCGTTCTGCCGGTCGTCGTTGAACCGAACGCCTTCCTGGAAGACTTCGATCGAAATCATCGAGCCGGTGTCGCAGATGTTGTCGGTGATGCAGTGGACCAGCCTGGAATACTGGTTGCCATAATGGGCCCGCCAGCTCACCGAGAAGGTGTCGATGTTGGTATAGACCCAGCCGGCGCCGCTTTCATGCAGACGCCGATAGAGTGTCTCGATCGTGCCCGGCAGGACGCGGTTGTCGGCGTCGAGGAAATAGACGGCCTTCGCCTCGGGCAGGTGTTCGAGCACATAGTTGATGGCGCGGTTGCGCGCGCCGCCGGGGCCGGCATTGCGGCCGAACACCACGTGGATATCGGGGTGGGCCGCAGAATAGAGCAGCAGTTGGTCGAAGGTTTCCTGTCGCGGGTCGCCGTCGACCGAAACGACGATAGCAATACGGCAGCCCTCAAGATCCGAGGCGAGCGCGGATTCGAGTGCTTCGAGCGCCAGTGCCGCGTGGCCATAGAGCGGCATGGCGATCGCAACGAGGTCCCGTGGATCGCTATTGCTGGACATGAGACGCACCACCCGACTGCTTGACCATCCGGAAGCCCGACACCTTGAGCCAGGAGAAATCGACCGAGTCGGTTACCGCGCGGCTGAGGATCATCAGATCCATGGGCTGGCGCACCGGCTCGTCGAGCTGGAAGTTGATGTTGATCGGCTGCTCATTGGTGACTTCGCGCCAACCACTGAAGAAGGCCGAAGGCTTGACCGATCCCTTGCGGGCAAGCTCGGCCACTTCCGAGCGCGCGTTCGAGCCCGCTGGAGCGAGCAGGAAGCTGACGGCCGCCGGGGCGCCCTTGGGATGATCGACCACTGCGCTTGCGGAGAAGGATATGGTGCCGGGCTCGACAGCGCGACCGACGGCGCCGGCCGACACGCCGTTTGCAAGCGGGTGGCAGACGACGGCGTGTTCGTGTTCGAGAAAGCGCACCGTCTGGAATTCCGGCACGACCGGCGTCACCGAGACATCGACGATCTGGCTGAGCAGATCGACCGACAGACGATAGTCTTCGATGAAGTGGCCGTCGAGCAGCGCGGTCGGCGCGATCATGTTCGGCATGCGCGTCGGCTTGACGCCGGGCAGGCCGGTATAGACGCGGAACGCTAGAGGGCGCAGATCAAGGTCGGCGTGGCGGGTCTCGGACCGAGCCGTGTAGTGTTCACTGGCGATGGGATAGCCGAGCGAAAGCCCGATCGTTTCACTACCGGTCGTCGAAACGCGCAACCGCAGGGTCTTCGCGCCACCCCCGCAGGTGCGCGGCAGGGCAAAGAAGTTCCAGCCTGGAACGAGCTGCGAGAATGGAACGGCCCACTCGGCAACCCCCTCGCCGCTCTCGACATAACTCAAGACAACGACCAGTTCGCCGCCATCCCGCGGGACCGAATTGAAGTGAAGCGCGATGCCGGCGACGCCATGGCTGGAGACCGGCAGGAGCTGTTCGACAAAGGCATTGGCAATCAGATGGCCGATGCCCTCGTCCTTGGGATCGACGTAGGGGTCGTGCGCAAAGACTTCGGCGACCGGCTCCCAGTTGCGTGCCTGGAACGCATCTTCGAGTGCGCGATAGTTTTCAAGCAGCGTTTCACGCTCGCGGCGAAGCAGCGCAAGTTCGGATGTGATTGCCGACGAAAACCGGGCAAGCCGCCCGACACCACCGTCGACCAGCGCCTGAATGAGCCCAGCACTTTCGCTGACGGCCTCGGCGCTCAAGCGCTTGATCGGGATCTCCGGGACGGTGCCAAGCGCCCGCAACGAGACGATGCCGTCGGCGAGATCCGCCTCGCCCTCCCTTGAAAAAGCAAGCCCGATCAACGGAAATACGTTTTCCAGGGTCGCATCAGGCCGATCGCCTGCCGGAAGAAAATGAACCAGGTGCTCGATACCACTGCCCTGGACACTCGCCCTATCGTGATCCGAGGCCAACACCAGCTTTCTCTTCGCCTGCGAATACCTCACGCCAGAAGACACCAACCCTTGCACGCGCCACCCTCAATACAACCGAATTCTCTCTGTAGTTGAATCCGCCGATACGAAATAAACCGGCGAATTCAACGACCTAGAGAAAGCATATCAAGGTTATTTGCACTGCACAATAAGTTATATTTGCGTTTTTCGTGAAATAATACTTCGGGTTTTGAAGTATTATACAGATGAGACCCGTAATATTTGAGTGGATCCGGGATTTCCCATTGCCTTATCCAGCAACGTCATCTGCCGTGCAATGCAATCGCCCAGGCGGAACCTTTGTTCGACCGTGCGGCGGGCCGCTGCACGCAACTCCGAATACTTCTCCGGCTGCTGCAAGGCGCCGGAGATCGCCTCCGCCAGCGCATCCGTATCGAAGAAGGGAACGAGCAGGCCGTTGCGGCCGGAGCTCAACACCTCCTGCATCGGCGCCGTATCCGAACCGATGACGAGCGCGCCGCAGGCCATGGCCTCCAGAACCGACCAGGAAAGCACGAAAGGATAGGTCAGATAGATATGGGCGGCCGAAATCTGGAACAGCTGCCTCAGGACGCCATGCGGCACTACGCCTGGAAACAGGAACCGGTCGGCCGGGATATCCAGGGACTGAAGCAGGTAGTCTTTCCAGGAGCCACCACCGGGCGGCGGGGCGCCGTAACTGACGCCGTCGCCGCCGACGAAAACGAAGAGCGCGTCGGGATGGCGCTTCGCGACCTTTGCCGCTGCCTCCAGCGCCTGCGGGAAGCCGCGATAGGGCTCGAGATCGCGGGCGACGAAGGTCACGATCGGCGGATCGCCCGCCTTCAGCACCCGCCCGTCCGGAAGCTTCAACGACGCCGACGGGTCAGGACGGAAGACGCGGGTATCGACGCCCTCGTGGCAGACGCCGATGCGTGCGCGGTGTTCCGCCGGATAAAGGCTCCTTTGCCATTGGGTCGGACTGAAGCCGCCATCGATCGCATCAAGCGTCAGGAGTTGCACCATGTTGCGCAACCGCAGCCGCTTGCGCGTGTCCTGGTCGGGCTTGTCGTCAGGGGCAAAACCGATATCGGCCCCTTCGGAGCGGTAGAAAAACTCGCAATAGCCGAGCGCCGGAACGTTGGGCAGCACATCCTTGACGAAGGTCATGCCACCCCAGCCGATGTGCCCGACGATAACGTCGGGCACCTGTCCCTGGCGGGCCATGGCATCGAAGGTTTCGGCGACCCGGTGACCGATCCGGACATGATGGTCAGGCACACCGAGGTGCCTTGCCATCTGCGAATTGGCCTGCGGGCCGGGTTCTGCTCGGTGGCGAATGACGCGCGTTGACGGAATCCGCTGATCCACGGTTTCCGTCACGAGTGTCACTTCGTTTCCCGTCTGCGCCAGATGAGACGCGAGAGCGGCGAACTGGCAGAAGCCGCGCCGGTGTACAAATGCTACGTGCATATTCCCTGCCTATAGCCGTTGAAAGGACAGCCTGTGCGCGGGCATCTCAGATGCCGTAGCGCGTTGCATTCCCCCAAACCAGCTCGAGCCGGTGCAGCGTTTGAAATGCGGTTTCGAGATTGCGCCGGTCCTGCTCGCCGTGGCTGAGGACACGTTCATAGGCGCCGGCCGCTTTGCGCAGGGCATCGCAGAGTTGCCTGCCCTTGTCCGAAAGCTTGATGCGGGCCGAGCGCCGGTCGCGCTGGGAGGCAGCCCGGTCGATATACTCCCCGTCGCCCAACTGCTTCAGGTAGTAGGAAACGTTGGAGCCGACATAGTGTCCACGGTCCAAAAGCTCCGCCACCGACACTTCCGCATCGCCGATCGCCAGAAGGACCATCGCCTGCGCCGGACCGATATCGTCGACACCGAGCTTCGTCAGCTCGGCACGCAACAGGCCGGTAAAACGCCGGCTGGCCCGTTCCATCATCCGTGCCAGCTCGAAATATGTGACCACGGACGCTTCGCTCTCCTGGTCAATATTGTCATGTTCAGGGGCACTTCCAACTGCGTCATCCCCGGGGCGGATGGCAACAGCGCCGCCAAAATCTGCGAACGGATAGAGAATCCTTTGATTCATCCCTCTCTCCAACTGAGCATTACTACGATATTCAAAAATTACTTCAAATTTTGAAGCAATTTTTCGCCCCCTTTACTCCCCCCGAATACGACTATCTTGAGCATTCCACCATTATTGTGTCACACTTATCACGGCAACACTGTGATTTAAGTGATAACCAACAAAATAGCTTCCTCAAGACCCCAACGAACTTATCCAGAAAATCGCCACGCGTGACAGCAAACGAGGCAATATGATTAGCAAGAACCAAATTGGGCCAAAGAAGGTGCAAAATGGAGCAAACGATCCACAGCTGCTTATTTTGAAGGCACGCCGCGTGTTCGTTTTGGCACTTATTTATGCAGCCCTGCTGAGTGCTTGCATCGGCATATTGCAGCTCTCGACACCGCTCTACATGATGCAAGTTCATGACCGTGTGTTGAACAGCCAGAGCATGGACACGCTGACCATGCTGACGATTCTCGTCATCGGCGCGCTCGTGATCTACGGCATACTCGAATACATCAGGGCTCTGACATTCCAGGCGATGGGCAGTGCGGTCGTGCGCTGGCTGAACTTGCCGGTCCTGACCGCCGCCGTGCAGGCGGCCGCCGATCAAGGGCTGACCCGGGCGACCCAGTCGCTGCGGGACCTGGCCGAATTGCGAAGCTTCCTCACGACATCTGCCGTCAGCGCCCCGCTCGATGCCGCCTGGTCACCGATCTTTCTCGGGGTGCTGTTTGCGCTGCACCCGATGTTCGGCCTTCTTGGTGCCGTTTCCATTGCTCTGCTCGTATGCTGTGGATTGCTGACTGACCTGCTGACTCGCCGGCTGATGAAAGAGGCCAATCAAGCCAATATCGAGGCCGTCTCGAAAATTGGTTCAAGCTTGCGCCATGCCGAAGCGATCGAAGCGATGGGCATGCTGCCGGCGCTCGCCCGCCGCTGGCGCACCGCGCAACTGCATGCGCTCGACGCTTTGGAGACCAGCGGCAGCCGCAGCAAGGCGATGGCTTCGATCACCCGTTCGCTGCGTTTCATGATCCAGGCGGCCGCACTGGCAACAGGCTCTATCCTCGTGATGAAACAGGAGATTTCCCCCGGCGCAATGATGGCAACGACCATCCTCGTCGGACGCCTGCTCGCCCCGTTTGATTCGATGATCGAGAACTGGCGCCAGTGGGTGCTCGCCATCGCAAGCTGGCGCCGGATAGAGACCGCGCTGAACCAGGATCTGGCCGTACGCCAGACGATGCCGCAGCCCCGCACGCAGGGCGATCTTGTTGTGGATAAGCTCGTTTACGCCGCGCCCGGCCTCGATGTGCCGATCATCAAGGGCGTCTCCTTCTCGCTCTCTCCCGGCGAAGTGCTCGGCATCGTCGGCCCCTCGGCGGCCGGAAAATCGACGCTGGCCAGACTCCTCGTCGGCATTCAGAAGCCGACCACCGGCGGCGTCTTCCTCGACGGCAACAATGTCTATCTGTGGGAACGCGCTTCCTTTGGCCAGATGACCGGCTACCTGCCGCAGTCCGTTTCGCTGCTTGAAGGAACAATCCGCGACAACATCTCGCGCATGGAGGAAGGCGAACCCCAGAAGGTGCTCGAAGCGGCTCGGCTTGCTGACGTGCACGACATGATCGGCCGCCTGCCGCTCGGCTACGACACCCCGGTCGGGGATGGGCACCTGACGCTTTCGGGCGGCCAGCGCCAGCGCATCGCCCTTGCCCGCTGCCTTTACGACCGCCCTCGCCTGATCGTTCTCGACGAGCCGAACGCCAATCTCGACGCCATCGGCGAGCGCGCATTGATCCGCGCGATCGAGCGGGCGCGCAACGACGGCGCGATCGTCATCATGATCGCCCACCGGCCGACGATCATGCAGGCCGCCGACAAACTGCTCGTTCTTGAAAACGGGCGCATCACCCAGTTCGGCCCGCGCACCGACGTGGTCGCATCCATGACACCCGGCGAGCCGAGACGGGAAGGCGTATCCGCATGACGAACAAACAGAACCTGCCAGCCTCTCGCGAGGCGCGCACACTCGTGGCCAAGGACGACCGTGCGAACCTGCCAGCGATCCCCGAACGGCCCCACCCGCTGCATGGGCTGGATGCGGACGCGGAGAGCAGTGCCACGGCACCGCTGCGCGGTGTGGTCCTTGCGGGCCTGACGACGATCCTTGTCGCCTTCGGTGGTTTCTTCGGCTGGGCCTTTTCGACGGAACTCAGCAGCGCTTCAGTTGCAAGTGGCACGATCGTGGTCGATTCGAAGCGCAAGACGGTCAGCCACTTCGAAGGCGGCATCCTCGACCGCCTCCTCGTCCAGGAAGGCGACCGAGTCACGTCCGGCCAGCCGCTGGTCAAGCTTGCCGACACCCGCGCCCGGTCCGACCTTCAGGCACTGCAAAGCCGGCGCCTCGGGCTGATCGCAAAGCTTGCCCGCCTCAAGGCGGAGCAGACGGAAGCCAAGCAGATCGACTTTCCGGACGAGCTGATTGGCACTTCGGAATCGGCCGCCGACGACGCGGTCAAGGCGGAGACGAACTTCTTCGAGCGCCGGCGTGAAGCAAAGGCCGGCCGGCTCGAGGTTCAAGGCAAGACCATCGAAGAGTACTCGGAAAGGGCCAAGTCGCTTGCCGAGCAGATAAGGGCAACCGATCGCCAGATCGAACTGATCAATGAGCAGCGCACCGCAATCGCAACCCTGGTGGCCAAGGAATTTGCGCAGCGCTCCAAGCTGATCGAGATCGATGCCAAGCTCAGCGAACTTGCCGCTTCGCGCGGTGAGCTTGCCGGCAACAAGGCGCAGGCCGAAAAGGCGGAAGCCGGAGCGGAACTCGGGCTGACCGGTATCGAGAACGAATTCCAGTCGGAGATCGCCGGCGAAATTACGACGGCCCGCCTCGAACTTGCAGATGTGGGACAGCGGCTCGTCTCGGCCAAGGACGTCTTGAGCCGCCTCGAAATCCGCTCGCCGCAGACCGGCATCGTCACCAACATTCAGTTGCGCACACCCGGCAGCGCGGTCTCTGCCGGCCAGCCCTTGCTCGACATCGTCCCCGAGGACGAGCCGCTCCTCGTCGAGATGCATGTCGGGACCCGAGACATCGATAGCATCGGCATCGGCTCTAAGACGCAGATCCGGCTGACCGCCTACAACCAGCGCTCGCACCTGCCGCTCGACGGCGAAATCAGCTACGTCGCAGCCGACCAATCGGTCGATGACAAGTCGAACGTCTCCTACTACGTGGCGCGCGCCCGCATTGCGCCGGCGTCGCTCACCGCCAACCCGGACATCCGCCTCTATCCCGGCATGCCTGCGGAGGTGCTGATCGTCCACAAGCCGCGCTCGGCGATCGATTACATGGTCTCGCCGATTGCAGAGAGCCTCAATCGAGCCTTCCGCGAAGACTGATCCAGAAGGCTCCAACACCACCTGCGCCGGCGAAATTCAATTTCGCCGGCAATTTGTTTCTAATTTTGAATTTATTTCTAAGTAATAACAAAACTATCTCCCCTTAGATCTCAGGGATAATCATCAAACTGATACAAGATATACATCGTAGGTAGCAGATAATAATACAGTACAGCTGTTTTTATTTCTTTTTTGCTGTTGCCATATGTTTTTTTGCAGTGCAATGTCGCCGCGCTCGCCACCGGTTTGAGACCGGGGATGAGCGCAAGCAACAACCAAGATGACGTAAGCAACAACTAAGAGGAGTAGCATATGGCCACGTTGGAAGGCGGCGCGTATGATGACGCCCTTTTTGGCTCACGCTTCGACGACTTCATCCATGCCCGTGGTGGCGATGACTTCGTGAACGGAGGCAATGGCGACGACACCATTTTCGGCGACGAAGGTGATGACATGCTGTTCGGCGGTAACGGCAGCGATACCCTGTTCGGCGGCTGGGGCGACGATGTTCTCCATGGCGACAACGGGAACGATGTCCTGTTCGGCGGCCAGGGCAACGACCTGCTCTACGGCGACAACGGCAACGACATTCTCATTGGCGGCGACGGTAGCGACCTGCTGATGGGCGGCCGCGGCAGCGACATTCTGTTCGGTGGTGCCGGCAACGACATCATCAACGGCGGCCAGGGCGACGACGTCATGACCGGCGGTGAGGGCAGCGACGTGTTCGTGTTCGACGGTGGTGGCGGCAACGACGTCATCCTCGACTTCACGCCCGGCGAAGACCTTCTGCAGATTTCGAAGGACATCAACGGCCTCGACATTTCGTCGCCGGAAGATCTGGCATCGCGCGTCACCCAGGTTGGTGGCAACGTGGTCATTGACTTCGGCCATGGCGATACGCTGACGCTCGTCAATGCGGACGCCGACGACATCCAGGCGAACCCGAACCACTACTTCACGATCCATTGAGATTGACTGGTGCGCCCCACTTCCTCCCGTGGGGCGCCCTCCCTTTTCGTCCTTCAGGAGTAGCGCGTGACGGCAGACGACCGTATCAGAAGCTTCGGCCTCGACTTCACAAGCGCCGCAGCATTCAGGCTCGGCCTCGACGTTGCTGTGTTGATCTGGGACACACCTTCCGAACTCTCGGCTAAGACCAAATACGCACTTTCCGCGTCGCGGTCCCTCGTGCCTCTCGTCAGCATGGCGCTTCCCCGCGCCCAAGGGGGCCAACGGATCTTCTGGGCGATGCGCCCCGGAAACGAGCGTGAGCTCGCCGAAATCGCCGCGGATGGCGAGGTTTTGCACACGGTTGTCCTGGAACCGACCGCCAAGCTCCCCTTCCTCGATCTGGCGGCCCAGCTTTCCGACCTTCAGCCCGAAGGTCGTCTCAAGTTTCTCAACAATCTGCTCACGGTCTGGCGCAGCGCGTTTCGCCTGTCTCGTGACGAATTCTTTATTGGCCTCGTCGATGACGTGATCCACGCCCTGAACCTTGGGCAGCGCCCCGCAACCATCGCCTGTCGGCTCGCGCATGGACGCTACCTGGCAGAGACGACCGTCAATGCCGAACTCGGCGAGATCAACGCGATCTATGCGCTCGGCGCCGAGGCAATCTTGCCGCTGCCGCAGCAATTCGGCGTGACCGGCCGAACCGATCGCGGCCAGCGCCGCTGCCATTTCGTTCTTGAATCGCCGCGCGCGCCGCAGGCGCTCTCGCTCATCATCATGGGAAAGCGCGGTATCGCCGTGCGCGAGCTTTCGCCGCGCGGCTCCCGCTATCCCAACCTCCAGCAATGGTGGCCCGAGCACGGCGCGGCGGCGGGCTTGCGCGAGTTCGTCGTGCGGTCCTTGAGCGAGGTTCCGGAAAGCGGCACGGCCCTTGCGA
The DNA here is from genome assembly GCF_050434285.1 of Ensifer sp. KUDG1. Lineage (NCBI taxonomy): Bacteria > Pseudomonadati > Pseudomonadota > Alphaproteobacteria > Hyphomicrobiales > Rhizobiaceae > Ensifer > Ensifer sp. KUDG1. The sequence continues at coordinate 22,724 of NZ_JBNDIG010000010.1, read as the reverse complement.
TCGACCTGCAGCTTCGCTCAGCCCTGCCAGCAAAGCAGGCGGGTAAATCCGCAGTCCATCCGGGTGCTGAGATCGACCTCGCCCTTGCGATGTCGGAAGGCCTGCTCGTCGGCGGCTGGACACGCGACGCAAACGGCGTCCTTGCCGGCATCGACTATCTCCAGGAAGACGGCACGGCCTTGCCGCTCGATGGCAACTGGTATGAATTTCCAGGCTGGGCCCGAGGCGCTGAGGACGGCTCCAAGACCGACGTGACCGGTTTTGTCAGCTGGCTGCCGATGCGCGACCCGCTTGGCCCCCTTCTCCAGCCGCGCTTCCAGTTGCGGCTGGCGTCCGGCGCGGTCAAGCCGCTGGTGCCGAAACCGCAACCCTTCGATCCGGCAACGCAACGCAACCGCATCCTGCGTGCCGTTCCGCCCCAGCACGCCAACGATCAGGCATTCCGCACGATCCTTGCGCCGGCGCTGAGAGACGTAGAGCAGCGACTGGGCAAGACGATCAGGGTCGATCAGACCAAGGACTTCGGCCCGATGATGGCCGCGCCGCTCATCTCGATCGTCGTTCCGCTCTACCGCGTGCTCGACTTCCTGCGCTTCCAGCTGTCGGGACTGGCGACCGACCCCTTCGTCGCGGCCAATGCCGAGATCATCTATGTGCTCGACTCGCCCGAGATCCACGACGAGACGGAACACCTGCTCGGTGGCTTCCATCTGCTTCACGGGCTTTCGATGAAGCTCGTGGTGATGAACCGCAACGGCGGCTATGCGCGCGCCTGCAATGCCGGCGCACGCTTTGCCCGCGGCTCCGTCATCGTCATGCTCAACTCGGACGTCGTGCCATGTGGGGCCGGCTGGCTGGAAAAGCTTGCGCTGCCGGTGCTGAAGGAAAAGTCGATCGGCGCCATCGGCCCGAAACTGCTGTTCGAGGACGGCTCGCTGCAGCATGCGGGCCTCTATTTTGCCCGTAACAAGCAGGACATCTGGCTCAATCACCATTTCTACAAGGGAATGCCGGGCGCCTATGCGCCGGCGCAGGAAATGCGCAGCGTGCCCGGCGTCACCGGCGCCTGCCAGGTGATGCGCAAGGAGGTGTGGGACCTCGTCGGCGGCTATGCCGAGGACTTCGTCATTGGCGACTACGAGGACAGCGATCTCTGCCTCAAGATCCGCCAAGCCGGCTTCGACATCGTCTATGAGCCTGCAGCCTGTCTCTATCATCTGGAGCGGCGCTCGATCAGCCGCAGCCAGGATTACACGCGCGGCGTCGCCAGCCAGTACAATGCATGGCTGCATACCGAGCGCTGGAACCAAGACATTTCCACCCTGATGCCATCCTACCTCGGCGCCGAAGAGGCGGCAGCGCCGAGCACCCGTAAGCCTGCCGCCAGGAGCGCCGCATGAACCAGCCCGCACTTCGCCACGCAGACAACCTGCAGCCGGCCTGGCAACAGAACGAAGACCGTATCGAAGGCATGCTTCAGACGGTTCTCACCAATCGTTTCCTGCCGCAGCCGGACCAAAACAGCGTCTTCGTTGGAGATGGCAACTACCGGGCTGTCGGCGCGGAGTTTCTCGGCCACTTCATCCGCATGGGCGGATTGCAACCGAAAAGCAGCGTGCTCGACATCGGCAGCGGCATCGGCCGCATGGCCGTTCCGCTGACGCAGTATCTCGATACCGATCACGGGCGCTATGTCGGTATCGACCCGGTGGAAGGCGGCGTCACCTGGTGCCGTCAATCCGTCACGCCGGTCTATCCGAACTTCACCTTCCAGCATGTCGACATCACCCACGAACTCTACAACCCGTCGGGCAGGATCAACGGCAAGGCGCTGAAGCTGCCTTACCCGGATCGCCAGTTCGACTTCGCCATCATGACGTCGATCGTCACCCATCTGCCGCCGGACGAGGTGCTCGTCTATTTCAGCGAGATCAACCGGATGCTGAAACCCGGCGGACGCCTCTTCGTTACCGCTTTCGTGGTCGACAGCATCGCCGCGAAGGATGAACACGGCCGGCGGGATCCGCGTCTTGCCTTCGTTCGCAGCGGCGACGGCCCCTGCTGGTTCGTGCCCGGCTTGCCGCCGCTTGCCGCCGTCGGCTTTGATGATGGCTTCCTTGACCGGGCGCTGGAACGGGCAGGTTTCACGACGGTCCTGAAATCGCTCGGTCACTGGCGGGGCCAAAGTGCCGGACACTACCAGGATGTCTTCGTCGCCGAACGCCGGAGTGTGAGCGGATGAAGAAGCGCATTCTGGTCGCCGCGCACAACCATCCGGCACTCCATCCCGGCGGCACGGAGATTTTTGCACACGACCTCTTCCGCGCCTATCAGCGGGCCGGTCACGAGACGCTCTTCCTCGGCGCCACCAACCAGACCCACCGCCAGGTGCGGCCCGGTACGAGCTTTCAGGCGATCGGCCCCGAAGGCGACGAGGTGCTGTTGTGGTCCGGCCATTTCGATCGCTTCTTCATGAGCCAGATCGACCTCTATGGCGTCGTGCCCGACCTTACCGAGCTTTTGCGCGACTTCCGGCCGGATGTAGTTCACATCCACCATCTGCTGCTGCTTGGCGCCGAGTTTCCGCACATCGTCCGCCGCACCCTGCCCGACTGCCGGATCGTGATGACGTTGCACGACTACTATCCGCTTTGCCATCACGACGGGCTGATGGTGCGCACCAGCGGCAAGGAGCTTTGTCACAAGTCGAGCCCCGACCGTTGCCATAGCTGTTTCAAGGACATTCCGCTCGATCGTTTCGTGTTGCGCGAGCAGCATCTGAAAGCGTTGCTCAGAACCGTCGATCGCTTCATCTCGCCGAGCCAGTTTCTGAGGCAACGCTTTATCGACTGGGGTCTTAACGGCGACCAAATCGACGTGATTGCCAATGGCCTGCCGCCACGAGACGCGCCGTCGCGCAAGGGCCAGCCGGAGAACGATCGGCCGGTCTTCGGCTATTTCGGCAATCTCAATCCCTGGAAAGGCACGTCCGTGCTTCTCGAGGCGGCACGACAACTGATCGACGAGGGCCTGCGTTTTGAGCTTAGGGTGCACGGGGGCGCGCCCTTCCAGGCGGACAGTTTCAAGGACGAGATCGCACGGCTCTTCAAGAAGACGGCGCCCTCCGTTCAGCAGCGCGGCGCCTACAGGCGCGAAGACATCGGCGACCTCATTGCCGCTGTGGACTGCACTATCGTACCGTCGATCTGGTGGGAGAACGCACCGCTCGTCATCGGCGAGGCGCAGTCCCAGCGCAAACCGGTGATCGCCAGCAATATCGGCGGCATGGCAGAAATGGTGCAAGACGGCGTCAACGGCATCACCGTTTCGCCGAACGATCCGCGCGCGCTGGCCGCCGCCATGCGGCGCATGGCGGAAAGCCCGGACCTTCGGCGCCGCCTTTCGGCCAATGCCCGCAAGCCCAACGATATCGATACCACGGCCCGGCGTTATCTCACGCTCATCGACGCGATCGAGCCGAGAGTAACCGTCGCCGCCTAGAGGGAAGACCATGTCTGTAGCAGCCGACAAACCGGACGTCGCACCGGAGCAGAACAATGCAAAGCCGCTGAAGGGCCGCGTGGACGCAATCGACCAGGGCCGCGTCTTCGGCTGGGCCTTCGACCCGGAAACGCCGGAAAAGCGGCTTGCCATTCGCGTGCTTCTCGACGGCAAGGTGATCGCCGAGGCGCTCGCCGACCGCAACCGGCCCGATCTCAAGCGCAACGGGATTGGCGACGGCAACCACGCGTTTGAAATCGCGTTGCCTGAGATGGCGAGCGCGCGCAGCGGCGAACTCGTCGTGCTTGCGGCGACCGGCAAAGGCGGCGAATTGCCGCTTCGTGTTCCCAAGCCCGACGAACAGGCGGCCGAAGCACTGATTGCAGCACCGCTTGCAAAAGTGCTCGACAAGCTCGACGTATTGATGGCAGCGCAACGGCAATTGCAGGTCTCGCAACGTTCCGCGCAGCGGTCGAAAGTTGACGACGGCGATGAAGCCGAAAACCCCGGGCTTGCAGCAATCAGCGACGATGTCGCGAACCTCCGCGGAGAAATTACCCAGCGACTGACCGATCTCGACGTCCACTTGATGCGGCTCGACGGTGTGATCGCCGGCATGGAAAAGAGCCTCAACGCATTAAAGCAGCGCTCGAACGGCGATCTGAAGCCGGCGTTTCTGCTGCTATTCGTGCTTGCAGGCTTTGCGGCAGGCGCGATCCTTTCCGTCTTTCTTCGGACCTGAGGCACATCTCATGCCTAGTTCGGAACTCAGCCTTTCCGCAAGCCCCGCACCGCTTGGCCGCATCGCGCGCAGTGGGCGCATTATCGCCTGCCCGATCGACGAAACACTGCTGCTCTTTATCGGTACCGGTGGCCCGATGGCCGATCAGTTGTCGGTCGAGATCAATGAAGATTCGTCAAACCAGGTGATGGCGTCGGTCGTCGGCTGGCGGCTGGCGGCACCTCAGTCTTCCACCACGCATGGCTTTGCCGCGTTGTTACCGCTCGAAGGCTCTGATCGTCTGCCGACGACCCTACGCTTCGGCACGGCGGGTAACGGCAAGCGCTACATGGTTGCGCCACGCGCCGCTTCGATCGTTGAAGTGACCGCGATGCTGAAGGATTTTGCCGGTCCGCAGCTGGTCCACGTGCTCGGTCGCCTGGTCGACGTGCTGATCAAGCCGCCGCATGCCGATCAACGGCTCGCAGCCATCACGCCCCTTCTCAAGACGGGAGCTGCGAGCGACGGGTACATCGAGCTCCTTGGCGAGGGGCATGACGGCAGCATCGCCCTGAAAGGATGGGCGCACGACCTGCCTGCCGGCGTCTGCCGGGCGATCGTCAAGAGCGACGACGCCTTTCTGGCCGATTGCAACGTCGCCATTTTCCAGCGCAACGACGCCCCTGACGGCGCGGCTGGCTTCGTCGGCCTCCTGTCCGCAAACGACCTGCCCCGAGCGCGCGACATCAAGGGCATATTCTATCGCGGCCGTGGCGCCTGGCGTTATGCCGGGCTCCACGAACGCCGGGTCGTGACCGGTCCGCTCGAGACACCCGGCCATATCCGCGCGATGCTGCTCCAGAGCCAGAGTTCGCCTCAGGTCATGCTTCGCCTGCGCGATGCCGCGAGCGGATACGATGGCACCGAAACGATTTCAAGCCTTCCGGTTCCTGTCCGCCTTGGCGTGGATGCGCTCTACCAGGGTGAGGATGGTGCCTTCTTGATTTCGGGCTGGCTCTTGGACGCGGAAGGCCATGTTGAAACCGTGCGACTTTGCCGACAGGGCGGCGGGGCACGGCTAGACGCAGGCTGGACCCGAACCGAGCGGTCCGACGTCGAAGAGGCCTTCGTCGATCGCCCGGAATTCAAGAGCGCGATTTCCGGTCACCGCCGATCGCATGGCTTTATTAGTCGAGTCGAGGTGCTTAATGGCGAGGCGGAGGGACCAGTTCACATCGAACTCACCCTCAGGGACGCCCGCCGCGCCTACATGCCACTTTTCCCGGTCCGGCTGCCCGCACGCACCGCCGCCCTACGGCTGCTTGGCTCGATCGATCCGACAAGCTGGGCCCTGCCCGATATTATCGACCGGCAGATCGTCCCTTTCCTGACGGCGGCGCGCAGCACCGCACCGACCATCGAGACCGTTGTCGACATGGGCCTCTTCGACCAGGCCGAGGGTACCGCCATCCTTCTTGTCGCCGGAGAAACCGAAACGGATTTCGCACCGCTCCTGGGGCTGCTCGCGCTTGATCCGCAAACGCGCCGAGCCCCGATCGCGCTCGTGCTGCAGACCGAGCGGTTCCGAAGGCATGCGGTCCACATCCGTCAACTCTCGGAATTCTATCGCTTGCCGCTGCGGCTCATCTCCGTCGAAGGCGCCGGCGATGCATGCGACCTGGCGCAAGCGGCCGCCGAAAGCGTGAACAGCGACGCGGTCGTTCTGCTTTCCTCGTCGCTGACGCCAGCCAATGCCGGGTGGTATCAGGCACTCGTTTCCGCTTACGAGGCAAAGACGGGAAGTATCATTTCTCCGACCCTTGCCTATGAGGATCACTCGATCCGCTGGGCCGGCAGCACGTCGCTGGATCGTCCCGACCATCTGCAATCGAGCCGCTACGCGGGCTATCCTGTCGGCGCCGTCAATCGTCTGAAGCTGACCAGGGTTGCATCCGCATCGCTCGATTGCTGCATCCTGCCGCGCGAAGCGCTTATGGAGGACGCAGGCCTGTCGCCGACCTATCTCGGTGCAGCGCTGAAGGGCCTCGACCTCGCTCTTCGCCTCAGCGGAAAGGGATACGAGGCCTACTGGCTTCCTTCCCTGCAGATGGTGGGATCCGACGAGGTGCCCGGAGAGGGTTCCGCCGCCACCGCGCGCTTCGTCGAACGTGTCGATCGGACGCTGTTCCGCGGCCGATGGATGCCCGCCTCCGAAACTGCCAAAACATTTTTCGAAGAGGCTGGCGCATGAGCGAAAAACTCCGCGTACTCGTGGTCTCCCATGGCCACCCGACCCATTCGCTTGGCGGGGCGGAAATTGCTTCGCATGGTCTTCACAAGGCGCTGAACGGCCTGTCGGGCGTAGAATCGATTTACCTTGCCCGTGTCGGCAATCCGGTTCCGCGCCATGGCGCCTCCGCGCTGATGAGCCTGCGGCTTGCCATGGACGAAGTGCTCTACCACGCCGAAGACTTCGACCATTTCTTCCTCTCCAACGGCGATACGGACGCGATCCGCCGCGACCTCCTGCGCTTCGTTGGCGATATCAAGCCTGATGTCGTTCACTTCCATCATATTCTCGGCTTCGGCCTGGAAGCGCTCTATGCCGTTCGCGATGCCCTGCCCAAGGCGCGCATCGTCGTGACGTTCCACGAATATCTGCCGATCTGCCACAATCACGGACAGATGGTGAAACGCCCCTCGGGCCAGCTTTGCAACGGCGCCTCGCCGATCAGCTGCCACACGTGTTTCCCCGAAATCCCGGTATCGAGGTTCGTTCGCCGCGAGCAGTTCGTGCGCGGCATGCTCAATCTCGCCGATGCCTTTATCGCGCCGAGCGCCTTTCTCGCCAATCGCTATGTCGAGTGGGGGCTCGAAGCCGCAAAGATCTTCGTCATCGAAAACGGCATCGTGATGGGCGACAAGGCGCCGGCCCGCGAGCTGCCGTCAGCGACGGCGCGGCGTAACCGCTTTGCCTATTTCGGGCAGATGACGCCGTTCAAGGGCGTTCACGTGCTGATCGACGCGGTATCGCGCGTGCCCGACGACGTCTGGGGCGACGATTCCTCATTGATGATCTTTGGCGGGAACCTCGAACGTCAGCCGAAGGACTATCAGGAGAAGGTGGCGAAGCTGATCGAGGACGCCGGTCGTCGCGTCCGCTTCTACGGCGCCTACCAGAACCAGGACATGCCGCGGCTGATGCGCTCGGTTGACTGGGTAATAATGCCCTCTGTTTGGTGGGAAAACTCCCCCGTCGTTATACAGGAAGCGTTGCATCACGGCCGGCCGATCCTGTGTTCGGACATCGGCGGCATGGCGGAAAAGGTCCGCGATCGGCTGGACGGCTATCACTTCCGCGCCGGCAGCGCCCAGGATCTGGCCGACCGTCTGATCGACGTCTTGGCCGCCCCGCGGGCATGGGACAATCTGCGTGCGACGCTTCGGCGGCCGACGAGTCATGTCGATTGCGCACGGGAGCATGTGGCGCTTTATCGCAAGTTGCTCAAGGGCGAGCAGCAGTCCCTGCCCAGCGCGGCAGTGGCCTGAGGTAGGGCCGAAGCCATGCCACACTGCTCAGCCTGATCGCGACAACCGGCTAGGACTTTGCTTGGCTTCGGCTACGTTCGAAGCCGCGGCGCCCGACCCTTGTCGTTGCCCCACCAATGATGAAAGTGATGAACCGGCCCATTCCCCTGGCCGATGGTCAGGCCATCGGCCGCCACCAACGCGGCATGCAAGTAGGCCTTGGCTGCCACAACCGCATCGTCAATCGGCATACCCTTGGCAAGCCCCGAGGCGATTGCTGCCGAGAGAGTGCACCCGGTGCCATGATCATTGCTGGTTTCGATCCGTGGCCGCGACAGGATGAGGACACCCTCCCCGCTATAGAAAATATCGATCGCGTCCTTGCCCTTGGCATGACCGCCCTTCATCAGCACTGAACGCGCACCGAGCTTCAGAAGGATCTCTGCCTGACGCGCGACCTCGGCTTCGGTTTCGGCGATTGGGCGTCCGGTCAACAGCGCCGCCTCGGGCAGGTTCGGCGTCAGCACAAGCGCCAGCGGCAGTAACTCCTCTTTGAGCGTCGCGACCGCATCCGAGCGCATCAGATGGTCGCCCGAGGTCGCCACCATCACCGGGTCGATGACAGCCAACCGGCCATAGCGTTTTAGACCGGCCGCAATCACCCCGATCGTCTCCCGGCGAGATACCATTCCGATCTTCACCGCACCGACGGCAAGATCGGAAAACACCGCGTCGATCTGAGCCGCAACGACGGTCGGGGAGATATCCTCCACCGCAGATACCCCGCGGGTATTTTGCGCCGTGACCGCCGTGATCACGCTGGCGCCATAAACGCCGAGCGCAGAGAACGCCTTCAGATCCGCCTGGATGCCGGCCCCGCCGCCAGAATCCGACCCTGCGATGGTTACGGCAATCGCGGTCATAGCCCCACCTGCAAGAGGCTTGAGCCTTTTCGGTTTGAGTCAAAAACGGACACGAGCAAAGCGACCTCCCGGAAATGGACGGAGATCCGGTCGGCAAGCGCAAAGACGGCTGGTGAGCAGAAGGGCCCTCGCCGTTCCTACGCCGGTATGATCCGGATCAGGTTCAAGGGTCTGGCTCACCGCCATCTCAGCACCGTGACAGTGCGCCCCTCGGCAGGAGGGATGCTAGGGGCGGATGATCGGGGATGTCAATGGCCGGAGTTTGGAGCTCGCATGCGTGATTCGATGCAATTCGCGAGAAATCCAAGCTTTCACAAGGACAAAAAAAGGCCCCTATTGCCGTTAGAGCGCAAGGGACCTTTCGTCTGAGCGTTCGACTTCACAGACACGCTGACATTACGTTTTTCATCCGACAAGGCAAGCGGGACGCACACGTATGCATCTCAGGAATCAGAGAATTCCGGGGTACATAATGGCCGGATACATCGTGCGCTGCACGAAAGTGCGGCTCAGTCCTCATCGCCGATCGTTTGGGGTGTGGCATTGCCGTCATTGCGGTTTTCAATATTGCCCCATCGATGACGACGCCACCATTCACATACTTCCGTAAGGCGACCAGCAGTTTGCGAGCGAGCACCACGATCATCGTCTTTTTGAATCGCCCGCCATTCTGTGTGACGCGCTCCTTAAACCAGCAGGACAGGCTGGAGCCCGGCTGGTAGCGCAGCCATAACCAGGCGAGCTCGACCATCGCCGTTCGCAGCCGCGGATTGCCCGCTTTCGGACGCCCTGCTCGCGATTGATCCGCGCCGCTCGATTGAACGGATGATGCCACCGGTCGAGCCGCTCTTCATATGCAGCGCCACGTCGGGGAACTTCCCGCCGATGCGGGCACGAAACGCTGGCAGCACGCCGATCGTCGCCGGATAGACGGTCCCGATCTTGATTGTGCGGGCCGCCTTACCGGCAGCAAATCGCGCCACATGCATCGATAAGCCGATATCGCCGATGATCCGCATCGCCCTATCGTAGAACGCCTCCCCTGCCCGCGTTAACTCGCCCCTCCTTGTCGACCGCTCAAGCTGCCGGACTCCCAATTCCTTCTCCAGGGCCTGGATATGTGAGCTCAGCGCTGGCTGGGCGATGTGCAAACGGACTGCTTACCCGATTGAAGTGCAGCTCCTCGGCGACGGCAACGAAGAACGAGAGGTGGCGAAGTTCCATCGCAACCTCCTGTGAACGTGCAGCCGCGACGCCACACGCAACGGACGCTTTCATGGTCCTAAAATACGTGGTTCCATAAATTGTCAAATGCTGTTTTGCAGCCATGGACGTACGGCAGCTGGGCGCTCTGAATCTTCGACGATTGCGGGTTGCGCGACAGATATTGCAAGATGATCTGGTGCTGGCTGCAGGTATTGAGCGCTCGTATGCCGGCCACCTAGAGCGCGGTACCAAAAACCCCACCATTGTTACACTTCAAGAAGTTCGCTCAAGCTATGGAATGCGAAATAGGCGAACTCTTTGGGAAAGTTCCGGAAGGCACAACTGCTATAGAGCCGCTCACAAGCGGGCGGCGAGCGGCAGCAAAAGGGACAATGTACGTGTTTGGAAAAAAAGAGAAATTCCGTGGGTCGGACATTCGCCGAGGCGCCAGTTTCCGCAAATACCCGTCCCAAACTTTATGCGATACGAGTAATTTCGGGAGCAAGTTGCCCTGAATTTGCTCTCAGGCAGACACGCCCCGTGTTTTTGCCGCAGGCACACTCGACAATGCTACTAAGAGAGGTAGGGGGCAATTCCCGCAGTCAGACGGAGGGCTGTTGCGCGTTTGTTGATCCAGCCATGGCGTCCCGCCACCACCGGGACGCTGCCATGCGCGTCGAACGCTTCCCGCAACAACTCTACCCGCGCTCGCTTGCGGATGCCTTCGAGGCATTACCGAGTGGGCCGCACGCAGTCGAAAAAGCAGAAAGGTCGACGGCAGCACCTTGAAGCGAGCGCCCTCGGCCAAGTCCAAAGTGCGTCTTATGACCACCCGTCGCGACGACCCGCTCCGCTGCTCGTTGAGGCTGGGGATTTGATCGGCTCATTCGCCACGGCGGCGCAAAAAATCGTGCAGACCGTCAGCGCCGCAATTACTTCACCACGGTCAAACGACCTGACGGAGAGGCAGGTCACCAAGCTCAAACTTGTTAAACGCCAGGTTTATCTCGCGCAAAGATTCACCTGCCCCAAGCCCAAGTCATCGGAACGGGATAAAATCTATCACCACCAAAACTGCGTCAGAACCTAATTTGCACGCCGGAACACATCTACGAATTATCTTGGATTGGAAGTCGTGAGTCCCGACGCCCGCTGCTGAGGCCGATTAGGACGCTTTGGTGCGCCCCCATCGGAGTCGCTCAATTGTTTCGTGCACGCGCCAAGCAGTAGATGCCCGAATTCGCCTAAGTTCGCCTGCCAACCGTTCGACTTCGGCCGCCAGACACCTGGATTCGTGTAACGCTTCGTTAAGGCGATTATCCAAAGAATCAATTTTCTTTCGGCACGCTTCTATTTCGATATCCGACGTTGCCCAGCCGTCTTCCGCTATTCGCGACTGGGCTTGATAGGTCGCAGTTTCCGTGCGCGCTGCTGCGAGTTCCTTTTTCGCAGTCGCGGACTTTTCGTTCGCAGCCTTCAATGCTGGGCGAATAATTTGCAAGTCGTCCCAGGCCAAGCGAGCAGTAAGATCTCGCCCCGCCTGCCGGATTGCGGCAGTCCACTCCTCTGGATCGGCGTTTAGGAGGTCCGCGTAGGCTTGCTGCTCAGGTTGACCCGAGGGAATTGGTACCCGTAGTGCCGCGGGCCACCAATCAGCAACATCTGCGATAGACAGCATACTCGCTAATTGCCTCATCCCAGTTTCTCGAGAGCGCTTCCATTTGGCAGAGAAGTGCAACACCGTGGGCTGCCGACAATGGGCCACGGCGGGTTCCGGGTTTTCACGGACTATGCGCTGCCATAAGCGCCAATCGGCAGCAGCCGGAAGGTCTTCCGGCCAAGAATCCAATGATGGCAGGCAATCAGCTCGATAAAGAAAGCAGCTCGCCGGGATCGTATTCTTGCGCTCCATAAAATGCGAGAGTTCGTCCGGCATTTCAAGGTTCGTCAGGAATGGAGCTGCTATGCCGTCGGTCGAAACCCAAAAGGCCTGACTGTGAGCAATGGCGGCGCCGTGTCCGAGAGCCTTTATCAGAAGTTCAAAATGATCCCGCAGTACAATGTCATCATCCGCGGCAAAGCCTATGAACCTCCCCCGCGCTTCGCGAAGAGCGATGTTCCGATTCGCATAGCCGAAATGAGGCGCCTTCGGCAGGTCGAAGAAACGTATGCGATCATCCTTGAAGCCATGAACCACATCCGCGGTGCCTGGGGCGCAGCCGTCCCCAACTACAAGGAGTTCGAAATCACCAACGGTTTGCTTCAAGACAGATTCGATCGCGATTCCGATGACGTCGACCCGCGTATGGGTCGGCATTAGAATGGAAATTAGAGGCTGGCTCACCATCCCTTGGCGCCTTCAAAGCTGTACGGGATTAGATCGGTGTCAATCGGAAGCCGATATTTGTCAGGGCTCGAATGATCGTATTGGATCGTTGGGAAATTAACGACAACAACGTCGGAAGTACCGATGTTGTGATCCGCATGCCAAACGAATTTCGGTACGTTGACAAGTCGAGGTCGGGTGCCGGACAGATAGACCTTGCAGATTTTGCCGTACGTGCTCGATTTTGGCCTTGGATCGTACAGTACAAGTTCCAATTCGCCGCTCAAGACAAAGTAACGGTCCTCATGTTGCTTGTGTAGTCCCCATCCCTTTACGATTCTGGGCCGGATCGTAAAGACGTAGGAAAAGACGAGCGGATCGGGATGCCAACCCCACCTGGGATCATATATCTCGGTGACGCTACCGCGATCATCGTCGTGTCTGATGCTCTCGTGAAAGGACATCCCATCTAACAGGGGCGCAGTACTTCTCCTTTGCTCATCGACAGTTCGCTGGTCCTGAACGGCGGTTGCCAAAGTCTCTTCTAGCAGATCACGTGGTTGCCCTGTTTCAGCCTTACCCTGCACGTATTCCCCTCCAAAGAACTATGTTCAGCGATATGCCATGCTTGAAAGACGGACGCCATAGCTGGTGTCGCTACGCGCAATTACGAAATTAGTAGCTCGTCCGCCAAATTTGTGATCGAGTGTAGTCATCACTCCTTCTGATCAGAGTTATGCCCCACGTTTTGTCTGCTTGATGCCCATGTTCGGTTAAGCCTCCGGATGGATCGTCTCGAGGCGACAGACATCTCATAGAATACGGCCAGGTACGCAATGACGTACACGGCATGGTGCCCCTGAGTTTCGGTCATCGGAAACTTGCCGGTAATCGTCGTCGGCCGTGTCCGCGTTGTCAGCTATCGTGTGGTCGCCGCCGACCACGTCCGAATCCGTTGATGTTGAAGTGATAGTGCGCCTTGTCGAGTACTCAAACGCGCGATGATGGTTCATCAGATCATAATCGGCTGAAGCCATTCTAACGGCAGGCGGTCTTTAACGTGATGTCCTTGGGTGGGTTAGTCGAAAAGACGTGGGTAGCCCTCGATGAAATCCAGCGCAAGATTTACCTGGAGCGCCCAGATATCGCCATGTTGACTCGATGGAGAGGAGCACAGTTAAGTCAACATCCTCCGGCTTCCAAAATGATCAAATCACTTCCGAAAAAAATTCTCGCTGGGACCGTTCTACTGCACTTGCTCAGCTACAATCAGTCCAGCGCTTCTACGTGTGAAGCAGGCATTCCGGTGTCTGTTGGTGACGGCCGCAAGGGCATACAAATCGATAGCAGTTGGTCCGGCGCGACCGTCCCATTTGATGCGATCGCTCGCGGCGACGTGGTCTACTTTGGCTACTACGATGCCGATAGGTGGCTGACCGTTGCGGATCTCAATCTTTATTCGAGTGTCGTATGTCGCTCCCGTCTACCGTCTCAATTTTCGGGCTGGGACAGCCACAATAGGGTGGCCCTTGCCTTTGACCGGAACGGACAACTTCACATTGCCGCCAACATGCACGGCAGCCCTTTGGTCTACGGTGTGTCGGCTAGACCGGGTAACATCAGCGACATCTCCATGTCTCCAATGATCGGCCGTGATGAGGACAAGGTCACATATCCCAACTTTATCAACGGGTCGGACGGCAATCTGTATTTCGTGTACCGCAACGGCTTAAGCGGTGACGGCGGATGGTTCGTGAATGTGCGTAACGGAGAAACCTGGCGACGCGCGCTTAACGCTCCAATCTTTGCCTCGACCTGGGAAGGTTCGCCGACGAGCGCCTACCCTTCCGTCTTCCGAGTGTCGAAAGATGGCTACGTTCATTTAGCGGTCGTTTGGCGACGCTCCCCTGACTTGGCGACCAATTATGCGATAACCTATGCGCGCACCCGCGATTTTGTGAGCTGGACAGACCAGAACGGCAAGCCAATTACGACGCCAATTGACCCGGGCAGCAGCACGATGATCGAAGCCACCGGAGAAAACCAGGGTCTACTCAACTCAGCGCGAGTCAGTGTGACGCCTGCCGGGGTCCCCATTGTGACGTACACTCGCTATGGTCCCGACGGGAAAAACATTATTGTTGCCGCATCACCATCCGCAGGAGAGTGGCGTCGGTCAACCATTGCGACCGCCGGCAACCAATCGCTTGCTGCGGGCCTAGGGACGGTGCCAAATTTACCAACGTTTGGAGATCTGAGCTTTAGCGGCAGCACGATAGCCAGCGTAACCATCAATTTTCCCGGAGAACCGCCTCGACGCGTCTTGTTCGACGCTGATACGCTCTTGGTCGCTGATGCGCCAATCATAGGCTCTAGACCAGTTGCGGCAGCTCCCCTTAAAGTTTCAGCCCCACCGGGTCTCACCGACGCACGCCTAAACGCACGCAAAATTAGAATCGACGGAATGGGCGAGAGGACGACCGGTTCAATGGTCTACTTTTCTCAGGGCCTCAATCGAGATCAGCCACGGGAATGCACCTCATCCGAACCTAGGGTGTGCGCCCCACCTCCATCACCGCTGATATTCGTGCCCTAGGCCTTGGCCTCATGAAGCGCACTGCGCGAGAGCAATTTCCGCACACGGCAGTGGCGAAGCGATAGACGCGGCCTCCATTCCGCTATTGGCTTATGATTGCTTTCCCCTTTGGGCGGTTGCCTAAGAGAGAATGGATGCTGTGGGCGTGGGAAAAGTTTAAGTGCACGAGCCCTTTCGCCGTGCTCTAACCGTTGTAATTGATAGATCGCCAGATAAGACTGAGGAGGTGGACTTTGATCGGATCGGACGCGCGAGCGTAATGATGCGGCTCCCCAATCGAAAGAAACTTGCTGATGGAAACTTCCTCGCGCTTACTAACTTGATCGAAAGCTACGGCGCCGCAATGATCGCCAAACAAGAACGCGACTGCCAGGCCCTAGAAGAAAAAGTCGATCGCCTTCTTTCATTCCGGGAAACTTGATAATACCGCCGCCCGAAATGAACGCCTAGCCAATGCTGCTGCTAAGGGGGAACACATGCGCTCGGTGCCTTGGATGACGGATGACTCCGTCGAATTCATTTGCAATTTCACAGCCGGGACGAAGGATCGGACGCATCAATTGCCCCGAGTTCTGGAGTTCGGTTGTGGGGCAAGCACGCTCTTTTTTGCGTTCAAGTCCTCGGTACTCATAAGCTTCGAACACGACGCCGCGTGGAGCAAGAAAGTGACGGGACACTTAGAAATCGAAGGGATAGATCACGCGCGCGTGCACCTTCTCCCGCGACCATACTCAACCAAGGTTGCAGAGCTTGTGGGTGGTTCCAAATTTGACTTGATATCTATCGACGGGCGAGACCGCCTCCTCTGCCTTAAGGAGGCATTGGAGCAAGACCTTTTGGCAGCCAACGGGATAATCGTAATCGACAATACGGAGCGCATTACCACAGAAGACAAGCGATACGCTCCTATGATCGACGAGCTCGACAATCACGGCTTTAGGTACACCCACTTCGAGCAGCTCGGCATGGATCGTACCGGATGGATTGCCCCGCATCGGTGGCTGACAACTGTTGCATGGAAGGCGGCGGGATTGCAGTACACCTCAAAAGGGCTTCAAATCTGAAAGACTGTCGAAGCGACTGCGGACTAATATGTCCGTCTTCGCAACCTATCTCGTGAGCAAAGCGATCTGAAACCGAAGCTTTGAGAACCGGGTTAGCCGGTTGTCACAGGGATGGCGTACGCGCCGGCCCGGCTTCCCCAATTGGCCGATCTGATCGAACAGGATCGCCTAATACGAGCGCACGTCTCAGAAAAGCGAAACCGCCTATTCTCAGTTGATTATCAACCGAGGCGAATCATGGTCCCTGACGAAATTGCCAGAGCAGCATGGAGCTTTTCGGCCCGTCACCTTACGCGCGGGCACGCGACCCGACGAAGATGTTCGCTGAGACTATTGCTCCGGAACGGCAACGCTGTTTGGAAATCGCCACCGAATGTTGCGGCGAAAGCAGCGACGTCGTCAGAGAAGTCGCTGAACGGTAAACGAGAGGGCCGGCATGGACAAGCACCCCAAGCGCGATCGGGAACTAATAACGATTGCTGTAGCAGCGATCGCCACATTGCTGGTAATCGCGAGCGCATTGCTGTTCGTCGTGATCTGAATTCGCGAAGGGCACTGCCGCCGCTGCTTTCGTGGTGCGTTGAAGACCTCACATAATATCGGGCAAGAAAAGCCCCTCTCGTTAGCAGGGATGCTTCACGTGCTATGCAGCTTGAGCGTCAGTCGCCCATATCTGAGGCGAAAGGCGAAACATAGAAACATAGAAACATAGAAACATAGAAACATAGAAACATAGAAAGATAGATGATGTCGCGATTCTTCATCGGGAACGTCTGTCCTGCCAACAGACTGTCTGGGCGGCTCATGTCGAAACTGCAGACCAGCGAAACTCGGCCATCTCTATCTCGGCGTCATTTAAATGTCGCAACGGTCGCGCTGGCCAATAAGACCGCAAGGGTCGCATGGGCAGTGATGACCACCGGCAAGACTTATCGCGCGGCTGCGTAAGGCAACCGTGCCCGAATTTCGGTAATGCGAGGGCGATTGAAGTGATGGCAATCCGGTCGGACCGGAATCGACCGAACCCGTTGGACCTATCGGGCGACTGTGCCCGTCAACGTAATTGAGTGTCAATCCGCGTATCTCATCGAGGTCAGCAGCAAGCGCTGCAAAAGCTCCGAGATTTCAACGGCGACGGTCGAGCGAATGGCGACGCTCTGGCAGATCGAGGAAACCACCCGCGGCAAAAGCCCTGAGGCCCGTGCCGCGGCGCGTCAGCAAACGGTGGTTGTCGCCGATTTCTACGCCTCTGGCAGAAGACCCTGCCGCGGGTCTCCGGTAAATCGAAACTGGCTGAGGCGCTCCGCTATGCCATCTTGCGTCGCGCCATCTTCGAGCGCTTCCTGACCGACGGCCGCATCGAGCTCGACTCCAACATCGTCGAGCGAGCAATCCGACCCCAGGCGATTACGAGAAAGAACTCCCTCTTCGCCGGTAGCGACGGCGGGGGACGGACCTGGGCAACCATCGCGACGCTGTTGCGGACTGCGAAGATGAACAATATCGATCCGCTTAACTGGTTCAGCCAGACCCTCGAGCGCATTGCCAACGGCTGGCCGAGCAGTGAAATCGACGCGCTGATGCCGTGGAACTACGCCCGCTGAACGGCCTCAGCTTGGCTAGCATCCGGGAACCCGCTTCGTCTCGGTTGGAAGACTTATGACGTTGATGGGGTTTCCAATATCGTTACGAATACTCCCGTGAACATCCAAGGCTATGGCTTCGGAAGGAGCGTTCTCCGGTTCATTGGCGTCACGAGTGGGTTGAGAATATCTCAGTCTAACTACGCATTCCCGACGCACATCAGAAGCATTGAGCTGCAGACGACCCGGCAGGAGAACGGAACGGCGCTGAAGATAAGCTATTCGGCGGCTGATAGCATAGGCAACCGAAACGTCCCGCGTTGCTTGCTCGAGGATGTCAATATCTTCGGCTCTAACCTTGACACGGCGGGTTGGCAAAAGGGGATCATCCTCGAAAACGTGCACCGACCGCATCTCGTGCGACCGCAAATTTCTGGCAGGAAAGGGGCTGAGCCTTCAGGTAACTTTCGTTTCAAGAATGTGCTCACGGGCATTGAGTCTTCGGTTGCGACGACAGCTCGATTAAAAATCTTTCATTGATCAACCAGGCATCTGATGCTGCAGTTAACGGTCAGTGGAACGGGGTCGACGTGAAGAACTAGGTTCGCGTGACCATGGATGACATCCGTCACACGGCTCCCTCGAAAACGGTACTTGTTAGCGGGTCTTCAACGTTCGTAAAGACCAGCCGCATCACTGCAACAGGTGTTTTCCCGAATGCAGTAGCGCAGGTTTATGAGGATAGCTCGGGCGGCAGCAATCACTGCAGGCAACATAGAAATCGCCAATGTCAAAAACGGAGGTGCAGTGACAATTACTGCCACGGCCGGGGCCGTCGCGACTTACGGGAGCTTGAAGGTATGCAAAGGCGAGAGATATCTCACTTCTGGCTTTGTGCGTGCACTTAAAGGCGGCACTGCAGGAGACCTGGTGTCTTACCTGGGTTTCTCCGGAACAGCCCTGGCAGCGTTCGGGTGGACAGATCGTCGATCTCTGAGTGCAATGCGCAAGCCGCTGGCGCTACTGTCTCGCACTGCCCAAGTGGCGTCCTGCGTTTATCCCTGTCGGGCGACCTTACTTCCAGCTCTAGGCGGAATCCTCGGGAAGCAACTCCTCGGTAACAATTGGTGATGCCCAGATGAGGATAACCCAACTTTGACACTGGTATCGAAAAGGTTGCATCATCCGAGCGCAACGAAAAAGGGGCGGGTCGAGATGGAGCACCAGACATTCAAATACAGGGACTATGATGTCCCTGTTCACCTGGCGAACATGACGGGTGGTGGGCCGGAAAACTTTGGTGAGATAGCCCTTCATCATCAGAGCCTAATCCATCATTGGATCGATATTCGCCCGAGTGACCGTGTTTTTGAAGTTGGTTGTGGGATCGGGCGTGACGCCATTCCACTTGCTGAAACACTCACGACCGGTGTGTATCAAGGGATCGATTTGATCCGGCCATCTATTGATTGGTTGAATGAGAATGTCGCGTCGAAGTATGCAAACTTCTCTTTCCACCACCTCGATATAGAAGACGATCTACACCACCCAACCGGGAAAATGCGGGTGGAGGACGTTCGGTTGCCGGCGGGGGCGCGGAGCGTAGATAAGATCTTTCTTTTTTCGGTATTCACTCACATGTACCGAAATGAGATCGGCCACTACCTGAAGGAATTCAATCGAATTTTAGCGCCTGGCGGGAAGGTTTTCGCGACCTGCTTTTTCGTGGATGACGCAATCCTTGCGAAGGCGAGGGAAACAAACCTCACCCAGTGGGATCTGCGATTTGAGCACGAGATCGAGCCGGGATGCTATATCAACAATCCAGAGTCTCCGCGCGGGGCGACGGCTTTTACGAAGGGCGCCATAGAGGCAGCAAACGCTTCCTCTGGACTTAAGATAGTCAACTCTTTGAACGGGACTTGGTCCGGGTACCACGAACATTGCGATGATGGGCAAGACGTCATCATCTTGCAAAAGCCCCAGTAACAACCTTTCTGTTTGCTAGTGGTAGGTCTCTTGGCTAACAGAGTAGAAAACATGCGCCCCATCAAGCTGGAATCTTCAGCAGCCGCTAGTTGTCATCGGCTGAAGTAGCCTCCACAGCATTGCACCTCAGCTTGTTTCCGTGGTAAGGCGGCCGCGCCTTTCGGGAGAAATGTAGTGAATCGCATTCGCGTCTTGTTTCTCGTTGCGACACTCGCGGCTTGTAAGTCAGCTGTTCCCGGCGAGGGGCCGCTAACAGGTGCAATCCTCTCAGAGGCTGGCAAATCGGCCAAAGAACTAAACCGCGACGCCACGGTCTACGAAGTCGTCGATGTGGACAGCCGATCAGCAGGTACGATTTCCGCGTATTCGCAGACGACATTAGCCAAGCGGCTAGGCTTTGGCGGACGCCCCGGAAACGCGACGATCGGCGTAGGCGATCGTCTCGCTGTTTCAATATTTGAGGCTGGGACGGATGGGCTGTTCTCTACTTCGAAGTCAAAGGCCTCTAAGTTAGTCGTGGTGGTTCAGCCCGACGGGAAGGCGGCTATTCCTTACATTGGCGAGGTGCGGTTTTCAGGTCTGACCCTAGAGCAAGCACGACATGGGATCGTTGAAGCTCTTAAAGGCAAGGCGGTCGAGCCTGACGTCATTGTCACCTCGCTGGATACCGCGTCTCGCAAGGTGACGGTCACCGGCGCTGTTAAAGCGCCGTCTGTCGTGCCGTTGAATTTGTCCGGTGACCAACTCACGGATGTCATTGCCAAGGCGGGTGGCGCGCGCGGGGAGACATACGACACGTTTGTCAGCATCACCCGTGGAAACATGTCTGGCACGGTCTTGATGAGTACTCTCATTGCCAACCCATCTGAGAACATCTGGGTTCGGCCGGGCGACGAAATCACGCTCGTGGAGGATCCACGGCAGTTTACGATTCTTGGTGCTACCAAGTCGAACAAGCGACTAGCTTTCGGTTCTCGTGACCTCAGCCTCATTGAGGCCGTGGGCATGGGCGGAGGCGGCGATGATAACGCGACTGCTCAAGGTTTCTTCCTATTCCGGTACGAAGAGCCCGAGATCGCGGCCACTCTAGTGGGAAGATCCCGCTATGACGAGATGCTCAGAAAGGGAATGCGTCCAGATAAAAATGGCCGAGTTCCGCTCGTCTACCGCTTCGACGTGAGTCGCCCGGACAGCCTCTTGGCTGGACAGACTTTCCCGATAAAGAACCGGGACATCATCTATGTCTCCCGCCACTTGACGACAGATATTTCCAAATTCCTTGGCATCGTCGGGAAGCCCCTGCAGGTGGCAAACACTGGTGTAAGCGCGGTCAACCACGCCGTGGATATGGGCGATTGACTTAGATCACGACGAACAGCGCGATCTTCATACGGCGGCTTGAGCGCCATTCCAATCATAGCCCACCATGCCCCCCCGACGGCATCATGCCGTCGCTGGCTTCACATCCCGTCGTCAAACGTAAGCGACAAGCTGACCCCATCTGGCGTTGGTAGCGTTGGCGCCTGTATTGCGGACGGACGATTCACAATCGGTGAGCTTCTATGTCTGCGCCTAGCTCTGGAACTCTGGAACTAGAAACTTCGTAAGCGACAAGCTGGGGCCGTTCAGGCGGCGTAGTTCCACGGCATGAGCGCGTCAATATCGCTGCTGGGCCATCCATTTGCGAGGCGCTCAAGTGTCTGGGTAAGCCAGGCTTGCGGATCGACGGCATTCATCTTTGCTGTCTGCAGGAGTGTCGCGATCGTCGCCCAGGTCCTGCCGCCGCCATCGCTGCCAGCGAAGAGGCTATTTTTCCTGGTGATGGCCTGGGGTCTGATGGCTCGCTCGACAATGTTGGAGTCGAGCTCGACATGGCCGTCGGTCAGGAAGCGCTCGAATATGTCGCGACGCGATATGGCATACCGGAGAGCTTCGGCGAGTTTGGATTTTCCCGATACCCGCGGCAGGGTCGCCTGCCAGAGTGTGAAGAGGTCACGGACGATCGCCGCCGAACTTTCCTGACGCGCTGCGACACGAGCTTCGGGACTTTGGCCGCGGACGGTTTCTTCGATTTCCCAGAGCCTCGCCATACGCTCGACCGTCTCTGTGGCGACCTTCGAGCTCTTCGCCGCGTGCAATTCGTAGAACTTCCGCCGGCTATGTGACCAGCAGCCAGCCAGGACAACGCCGTCGTTGCCTCCATCCTTGCGGACAAGCTTGCTGTAAGCACCATACCCGTCAACCTGCAGGATGCCGCGATAGCCGCTCAGATGTCGTGCGACGCACTCGGTCGCTCGACTGTCTTCAAAGCGATAGGCCACCAACGGCGGACCGCTGCCTCCGAAAGTGCGGTCATCCCTGGCGTAAGCCCATAGCCATGCTCTCTTTGCCGACCCGGACCCAGGCGCAAGTGTCGGCAAGGTCGTTTCATCGGCAAAGATCCGCTTCGCCTTCTTGATCTCGTTCAGGATGTAATCGGCAAGGATGTCGAGTTCGAACCCCAACTTGCCCATCCATTGGGCCATGAGCTTGCGGTCAAGTTCGACCTTGTCATGCGCGTAGATCGCTTCCTGGCGATAAAGCGGAAGGCCATCGGCATATTTGGAGACCGCGATCTGGGCGAGAAGTGCTTCTGTTGGAATCCCGCCTTCGATGATGTGTGCGGGAGCCGCGGCCTGGATGACGCCGTCCTCGTTCCTAAAGGCGTACTTGGGACGACGCGTGACGATAACACGGAACCTGGCTGCGACGACATCGAGCCGTTCGGAGACGTCTTCTCCGATCAGGATCTTCTGCTTGCCCGCATGCTCCGGCAATTCTTCCGGCTCGATCACGATCTCGACGCGCTCAAGATGCGGCGCGAAGCCCTTGCGTGGCCGTGGACCACGCTTGCCGTCCGCATTCCCGCGGCCCTTCGTGACCTGGGCCTTTATCGCCGCAATGCCGGTCTCGATCTCCTCGAAGACAAAGGCATGCTGTTCGTCATCGACCGGGGATGTCAGCTTTTCCGAACGCCGTCCAAAGCGGGCCCGATCAAAAGCCTTCAGGATTTGCGTCAGCCGCTCGATGCGTTCGTCGGCGTCAGCGTTCCGGGCCTCGAGGTCATCAACCTGCTTTTCCAAAGCCTCGACGCGGACTGCCTTTTCGGCCATGGCGAGAACCATAGCTTTCAGGGCCTCTACATCATCCGGGTGCGTATTCCGATGATGCCGGACGGCTATTCCAATCTGAAGCCGGACAGGTATTCCGATCGCATACCGGACACGATTCCGATTTGAAGCCGGACA